>NZ_JBIFFS010000023.1:0-2436 GCF_043557255.1 Sulfitobacter sp. 1A13353
TTTTCACCGAGATTTGACCCACCCTCAGTTATGCGTCGTGGTTTATGACGCGGTCAACGTTTTGGTCTCCTTTCGTGTTTTCTTTGCAGCCTCAGCGCTGGCCTTGTAGCGGTAGCTGTCGTTTCCAGTTTCGAGGATGTGGCAGCGGTGGGTCAGCCTATCGAGGAGCGCGGTTGTCATCTTTGCATCCCCGAAGACCTGCGCCCATTCTGAGAAGCTGAGGTTTGTGGTTATTATTACGCTGGTGCGCTCGTAGAGCTTGCTGAGCAGGTGGAAGAGCAGCGCCCCGCCAGATGAACTGAACGGCAGGTAGCCGAGTTCGTCCAAAATGACCAAGTCGACTTTCGTCAGCGTCTCAGCCAGTTTCCCTGCCTTACCAAGCGCCTTCTCCTGCTCCAGCGCGTTGACCAATTCCACGGTCGAGAAGAAGCGCACCTTACGTCGGTGATGTTCGATGGCCTGGACGCCGATTGCTGTAGCTGTGTGGCTCTTGCCCGTTCCGGGACCGCCGATCAAAACGACATTCTCGGCTGCTTCGATAAACTCGCATCGGTGTAGCTGCCTCACCGTCGCTTCGTTGATCTCACTCGATGCAAAGTCGAAGCCCGTCAAATCCTTGTAGGCTGGGAAGCGGGCGACCTTCGTGTGATATGCGATGGACCGCACCTCGCGTTCGGCGATCTCGGCTTTGAGCAATTGTGACAGCATTGGCGTGGCAGCCTCGAATGCTGGCGCGCCTTGGGCGACCAGATCGTCGACCGCATTTGCCATGCCATAGAGCTTGAGGCTGCGCAGCATGATGACGATAGAGGCTCCTGCAGGATCATGACGCATGGCGCTTCTCCACAACCTGTCTCAGGCCGTCATAGCGATCGACGTTGGCCTTTGGCGTTGTTTGCAATGCCAGTGCGTCCGGCGGATCGACCTCGGGATGATCTTTCGGTCTGCGGTCGATCAGTCGGTGCAGGAGGTTCAGAATGTGCGTTTTGGTTGGCACACCTGCTTCCAGCGCCAGCTCCACCGCGCAAAGGACATCTTCTTCGTTGTGCTGGAGCACCAGTGACAGGATGTCGACCATCTCTCGGTCGCCACCTTCCTTGCGCAGCATGTGATCTTGTAGCTGACGGAAGGCATCCGGCATCTCTGTAAATGGTGCGCCATTGCGAAGGGCACCCGGTTTACGTTGAATAACAGCCAGATAGTGCCGCCAGTCATAGATGACCTTGCCAGGTTTGCGATGAGAACGGTCAATGATCCGCACATGCTCGCACACCGTTTGCCCTTCAGCGACCACGACCAGCCGTTCGGGATAGACATGCAAACTGACACGTCGGTTCGCAAAGCTGGCGGGAACGCTGTAGCGATTGCGTTCGAACGTGATCAGGCACGTGGGTGACACACGCTTACTGTGTTCGATAAAGCCATCGAATGCCGGCGGAAGTGCCATTAGCGTGGGCTTCTCGGCCTCCCACACATCAGCGATGGACCCCGGCAAAGCCTTGTGCGTCGTCTCCGTCCAAAGGGCGATACTGCGATCTTCAAGCCATTGGTTCAGCTCTGCCAGATCGGCACAGACCGGCATGACCTGCCACATGCGGTTGCGCGCATCCTGCACATTCTTCTCAACCTGGCCTTTCTCCCAACCGGCCGCCGGATTGCAGAACTCGGGTTCAAACACATAATGGCTGGCCATAGCTTTGAAGCGTGCATTGACGTCTCGCTGCTTGCCTTTGCCAACGCGGTCAACCGCCGTCTTCATATTGTCATAGATGCCACGTCTGGGGACGCCGCCAAAAACCCTGAACGCATGCCAATGAGCGTCGAACAGCATCTCATGCGTTTGCAGCGGATATGCGCGTACCAGGAACGCGCGGCTGTGTGACAGTTTGACATGTGCGACCTGCAGTTTGACCCGCTCACCACCGATGTTCGCCCAGTCCTCGCTCCAGTCGAATTGGAACGCTTCGCCGGGTTGAAATACCAAAGGCACAAAGGTGCCGCGCCCCGTCGTCTGTTCCACTCGATGCCGATCTTCACGCCATGCCCGGGCGAAAGCTGCCACGCGTTCATAGGAGCCGTCATATCCCAGCTTCACCAGATCAGCATGCATTTGCTTCACTGTCCGCCGCTCTTTGCGGGACTTCCGCGTCTGGATTAAAAGCCAAGCTGCCAGCCGATCCGCGTAGGGATCCAGCTTGCTTGGACGCTTGGGCGTCTTGAACTGCGGCTCAACCGCGCCTTCGCGCAGATACTTCTTGATAGTATTCCGAGACAAACCCGTCCGCCGGGCGATCTCGCGTATCGGCATTTTGTCACGCAATGCCCAGCGTCGAATGACACTCAAAAATCCCATGTCGATCACTCCAAATCCCCCCAACCAAAACCGTCAGGGAAGTGTGTTCACATGGGTCAATTCTCAGTGACAATTTATGGGGC
>NZ_JBIFFS010000004.1:0-426134 GCF_043557255.1 Sulfitobacter sp. 1A13353
ACCGCGGCGCGGGCGGTGTCGGTCACGGCATTGGAAAGCTGCGACTGCTGGAAAAACACGATCCCGCCGACGATGACTGTGAGAGCGATGACGAGGTAGAGCACGCCCTCGATGAGGGAGATGGCTCGATTCCGGGCGGCGATGCCCAGTTTGGTTGTGAGTTTCATGATGCTATTCCGTGGCGTTTTATATGACAACAGCGTAGCAGTAAGAAATCACTGATGGACTTACAGCGGTTCAGATCGGACTGTTTTCCCCAATAAACCAGCTCCACCGCTCAATATGGGTATCTGAAGACCGCTTACTGTCACGGCTATCAATAAGATTATTGGCAACCTCATGCTCAAATGTGTCATGCGATTTTGAGAAATGGATAGACGAAACACATGACAAGACAACCACGATATGCTTCTTGGATTTGATACTTAGAGGACTTCTTATGCACGGATTTTCATTCTCAGCACTTCTCGTCGCCACCGCCATGGGCGCAACAGCAGCTCACGCCCAATCGATGCCTCGGTACAACGTCGAGAGCTACTGCCAGGAAGTCTCCGACTTCAGCGGTGGGTCATCAATGATCTATAACGGCTGTATCGACCAAGAGCAGACGGCCTACAATATGCTGAAGGCACGCTGGTCAGGATTCAGCGCTCAAATGAGAGGCTACTGCGATGAAGTCGCCTCCTTCGGCGGTGGTTCATACATGCTTCTCGATGGCTGCATTCAGATGGAGAGCGATGCAGCCTCCGGAACGAAGAGCTTCAAATACTGAGGGCTGGCTGGATCTGCCATTACCCGGGTTCAGGCAGATCCTCGACTTCAGCAATGCGGGCCAATTCCCGAACCTCAGCTTCAAGGCGAAGCCCTTCGGTGATGGTTTGCGCGACGAGGGTTGCAGCATCCGGGTCACCGGCATCCTTGCCGCGCGCATCAGGCTGACCATCGAGACCACAAAGCTCGCGCAGTGGAATGACGATCGTATCTGCTGAGGCGACGTCATGGGTGGATAGGATCCGCTTAATGTCTTCATGCAAAAATTCAGCGGCCTGGTTCAGTTCAACATGGACGTCTTCCACGTCGCTCTTGTTGAGGCATTTGGAGATCTGCACCAAAGCACGTTCGGCAAAGACCTTGGCGCCGAAGTCACCCTGACCAAGGGCCATGTCAGACTCGCGGATAAGGAAATCCCGCGCGTCCTTCAAAACGCGTTCAGGGCCGCGATCAACCCAGGCTCTGACCATATCAGGTTTGGCTGCGGGTGTGCCGGCCGTGTCGGACATGATCAACCAATGCGAGGTATCAAGCTGATGAAGCGCCGCATCGCGGGCACCATCTGCTGCACCATCCGGGATGGAGCTCATTGTCTTCATGATCCTGCGCAGCGCGTCGCGCTTGGCGTTCCTGGCTGTATTCATGATGTGGCGTCGAAAGGACATTAGGTCTCCAATTCTAAAGCGTAGGTTCGGTGGTGGTGTGCCTTTTCGCGTAGGCTGCACGGTATGCTTCTTGTTCGAGGTTAATGCCTTCCAACAAGCAGTGCGCCATATCAATGGCGGCTGTCTCATCACCTGCTTCAGCCCCTCGCGTCTCTGGAATGCCATCCAGCCCACAAACTTCTCTCAGAAGCATCTCGATGAGGTAGGGCTTTGAGATTTTGCTCGTTCCCAGATCTGACATCATGTCCATTCGAACGTCTTGAGCCGCAGAATGTAGTTCAGAATGTACATCAATCGGACCCTCTCTCGTTAGCCGTTTGGTGATATGCAGCAATGCTAATCTTTCAAATGATAAGGGCGCCCCAACACGCTTCTCGACAATCAAATCAACCTCCCTGCGCAGGAAAGCACGAGCATTCCTCAAGACACGCTCATGGCCAGTGGCGATCCACTTCTTGATCTGGTCGGGATGCGCGGCGGGGGTGCCGGCAGTATCTGACATCACCTTCATTTTAGTCTTTGCCAAGTGATCCAGCGCGATATTCCGGCGATGATTGCCTGGCTTATCGGGAAGTCCAATGATGATTTCTTCTAGCTCGCGCATGGCTCTGCGCTTGGCATCTCGTTCTGTGTTATCCAAATGACGCCCGAATGATCGTACATAGCCCATTATCAGGCACTCCTTAAATCTCTGGTTCGTCGTTTTCGCAATCATCATCCAGCGAGGGATCAGGCTCATAGACCACATGATCTGAGTGCTCGATCTCGGCCGCGCTACCCAGCGCTTCGCGCAGGGCGACCAATACTGAGCTCGCACAGCCTGTGCTGAGGTCTTCTGTAGCCCAGGCACCGGTGACGAGGATGCGGTGGTCTGCAAGACGCGGCGCAATGGCTGTGGCGGCCTCCTCCTGCCCCTCAAACACTGCGCCCTCCATAGAAGCGCCAAAGGGTGCCCAGGAGGGGTAGGGGCTCTCACCCGCGTCACAACCCCAGAGGCGCAGTGCCAGATGTCCTGAAGCCGCGTTCTCAGCAAGAGCCTCATCGATCAAGGCTTGCTCATGCGAGGACAATTCGTCTGAGAGAAACCCATCGATGACAATGAGCGGTCCGCGATGGTCAGCAACCTCCTGGAGCACAGTTTGGCGTGCGCCGTCCGCCTCTTGTTTTCCGATGAACATACGTGCCGATCCGCATAGCGATCCTGCATGTACGAGCACCAAGGCTTCAGGGGTATCTGCGAGGTCGTTGCTCATTGCTCCCTCCTGTAGTTCTTCGATTTCATTGGGTGTCGCGAAGACATATTCGATCGCGGAGTGGACCGCATAGACAAGACCGGTCGAAGGCTCGCGCTTAAAGGCGACGTGATAGTCATCTTCGATATGCAGCCCTTCCTCTTCGGGCTGGGCATAGTTCAGCATTGCGAGCAGATCATGATAAGCTTCGGGGTCCAGCTCGGACCGGAACCTCTCCAGCGTGATGCTCTCGCCATTCTCGATCAGCAGATCCAGCGCATCGGCATAGGGTGCGCCAAAGTGCTCTTCACAGACCTTGGGCCAGCTGACGCAGTTGCTGAAATATTGCCGCTGGCCCATAATCAAAGCTCCGGGATGTCGGCGTTAGTCTGTTGCTCAGGCAAGGCCAGCTCTTCGCCATCGAAGAGGGCGCTTGTGATGACCGCACTCTTGGGCGCAAAGACAAGCGAGAGGGTGCGCTTCACACTGTCTTCGCCGCCCTCATCGCAAAAGACCGTCTTTGACATGCTGTTGTCACCATCGGTGCGCCAGCCGCTATCGTCGACGACATCGCCAAGCTCGGCATCATCTTCATAAAAGTAATCGGCAGCCGCGCGGCGTTCCTGCTCGATCAGATATGTCCAATTGGCGACACCATCGATTACCACTGCGCGGTCTAGGATCTTACCACCAGATGTCATGGAAGCGATGATATGCCCATCAGGGATCTCACCAAGCTCCCAGATTGCCGGGGCAGGACCCAGGGTGAAGTCGCGGGTCTCAATGCATCCCATTGGGCCTGCGGCATAGACCTTCTTTTCGTCCTGTGGACCGGTCAGCGCTGCAACAACGCTGCGCGCGGTATCTTGCAGGGCGGCAAACTTCGCATCGAAGTCTTTATCGCTACGGTCCAGTGCCGAGAGGACAATGAGGGTTTTGTGCATGGCGTTCATTTTTCTGCCTATATTGATGTTATTCGCAAAGCTGCACGCGCATGGCATCGATTTGCTGACGCTCGTAATCGCTATACTGAAGCTTATAGGTCAGCACGATACGATGGAAGCGCGTGACATATTCGCAATGAAACCCAGCGTTCGGTGGCAGCCATTCAAGCGGTCCCTTAGCACCCTTGGAACGGTTGGCCGAAGCCTCAACGGCAAATAGGTTCACCGGGTCATTGGCAAAGCGGCGGCGGGTCTCGTGATCCCATTTGTCAGCGCCATGGGCGTGGGCCCAAGCCAGCGGCACCATATGGTCGATGTCCATGTCGCGGGCGCGGGTGAAAATCTGGTTGGTATAGGGATCAATCCAACGGCCTTGAACCACGGTGCAACCGGAACTGGACAGGGTAACGCGACCTGTCGAAAGCTCTTGCAGAAGCTCGTGGCGGGCATTCTGGCAATCGCCATCCTCATCGATCCAGTGATCATAGAGATCGCGATCATAGGCAGTGCTGACGCCTGTGCGCTGCCCTTGTGGGGCAGGGGGTTTCGACATCGCCTGTGTGGCGCCTGAATAGCCCTTATATGCGCGACCTGACCCCATGCATTCGGACATCGAACCGTAGGCCGTGAAGTTTTTGGTGCGCCCATACCATGCAGAGTCTTCATCATGGCAGATGCCAGAGTTGGATTGTTTGACCATAGCCGCTTCGGCCGGGCCAGCGGGAAGAGAGATCTGGGTGAGAGCCAGACCAAATGTCAGGGTGATACTGCGCAGAACACTGGAAAGGGGCTTCATGGTGTCATCTCCACAGTTTGCTCAGGGGTCGCGCGTGGGAAAGCCTCGATTTCGTGCATTTCTGCAATCTCCTGGAGAAACGCCTCGATCTTTGAGACGCGACCGGAAATCGAAAGGCATTTGTTCACTTCTTCGATGATCTTCGGCCCCGCTTCAGGATGGCTGAGGGCTTCCCAAGGGATCGCCACAGTTTTGGTGGTTTCATCGATCGTGCGGAGCAGCGCCGCTCTCTCCTCAATGAATTCCTTGCGGCCATGTTTGTGCAGGCAGCCGTTACCATCCTCGTCTGAGGTCCAGACCATTGCCAGGTCGATATCCCCGACGATGGTCTTTGCATTGCCACTGGTGAAGAAGAGCTGTCCTGTGGCTTCGTCAAAGCGGTACGCGGGGTCGGCATGGCGTGTCATATCTCGTTATCCTCAATTATCTGGGCCAACTATACATATGAGTAATGAAAGGCTTTTGTTGTTTTTCGCACATGCGCTCAGTGGTTACCAGTGCCAGACCGCTGATAATCGAAGGCTTTGCGAAAATAAGTGCCTGAGTATCATCTCCACAGCTCGTCCCGCGGGACAATTGAGCGATAAAGGTCTAAATGTTTTCAGAGGCCGGTCCTATTCTTCAACCAACAAAATTGGAGATGACCATGTCGAGTAACCGCATAAAAGCCACTGAAGGCACTTTCGATCAATGGGTGCGCAATCACACTCTTGATGGCGCCGATGTCGAGAACTTTCGTGAAACTCCGGTGCATATGCGACAGGCAGCTGAAAAGATCCTGCACACACTGACGCGTCGCTACAACAAGACAGACGATGAGTTCACGGAACTCCTCGATGAAAAAGATGGTATCCAGTACCTCAAAGCTGGCAGGATCCTCTTTGCGCTTGATGCCGAGGACGGTTCCGCTGCCGGCATTTGCTGCGCAGGGCGCGAGCACTGCCTCAGCGACAACGCAGTGGGCGTCCACTTCCTTGTTTTGAATGAGGAGCGTGACCTGAACCAGTTCATGAGAAATCAGCCTGATGTGTTTTCCAGATCCGAATACGAGCGCCGCCAGGAAGCTCATCGCGAGATCTGCATCCGTGCTTTCGAGCGTGGCGATACCGTCAGCGAAGAGAATCTTTCGACCTATGCCCTTGAGCCCGCTGAAGCGGCTTGCGACGGTCCTTCGTGAGTGGCGCCAGCACCAGGCGATAGGATGTAAACATGGAGAGCAGCATGACGCAGCCAAGCGATCCGACACACATCACACCCTCTGACGGAAACGTTTTTGCAGATCTGGGATTTGATGCGGATGAAGCAATCGCCCTTCAGGACTGGTCCCAAGCAACCATCAGAAAGAAGCTACGCGGGCTTACAGCTCCATGCCCTCATCCGGAAACTCAGCGACACGAACCATCCGACCTATAACCTTGAGCTGGTTGAGTCGTCGTACGACAGTCCCCAATCAGGATCGTACCATAGGGCGGGCCCCGAGTGCATTCATGCCAATACGATCAAGGGCCCTCACAGATCGTGGGACTCTTCGGGTTATTGCTGGGCCACATGTAGATCGTAGTTCTTGATCATTTCATCATAGAAAGGCGGCTTGTATGAACTGTCCCATACAATGACCTCGAGCTCCTCGATGAACGCGTCAATGGTCTTATGGGCAGTTACTGGAGCATCTGTATGCTCGACACTGACCAGCGTGTGAAAGGGGTGGTCATCGGGACCCCACATGGGTTTTGTCTTCAGCAAGCTTTCGCGCAATTCATCGAAGGGTTCCGCAGCTGACCGGTCCGCCGCTTCAGCATCAGGATCCAGACCGGCGCTGCCCATGGCTTCAGCAAGTGCGACGAAATCATCATGCAGCGCGTTCTGAAGGTCCACCAATCCAACCTGGCCCGGAATGAAATCCCCCAAGCCATCATTATCGTAGCTGTGCAGAAGGGCGCCACTGACCCGTCCAAGATCTGATGCAGGCATAAGGCCGGCAAAAACCGCCTGGCTGTGAACTTTGTTCTTCGAGCCGTCATGATAACGGTATATGAGCGCCGTGTTTTTCAAGTTCCGTCCTCCACTTCATATTATTATGTGGTGCTTTTTTTCGCAAAAGATAGTTCAGTGAGAAATTTATGCGAGGTGGCGCGACCTCACCTGAGTGACGATGTCATTGAGCGCGCCCTGCCAGGCAGTCTACGTATCGAGAGCCTCGTCTGGGGACTCTAGGGCGATGAAATCATCGTAGTTTGCGATCATCTCGTCATAGAAGGGCGGGGTATAGGAGCCATCCCATTCGGTTGCCTCGAGTTCCTCGATGAATTCAGCGATCGTCTTCTCCACTGTCGGGGTCTTATCCGTACCCTCCACGCGCACAATCGTGTGCAGCGGGTGATCATCGGGCCACCAAATGGGTTTGACTTCCGACATGCTGTCGCGCAACGCATCAAAACGCTCTGCGGCAGCGCGCGCTGCGGGGTCTGCGTCTTGGGGTAGGTTATCACTGCCCATGGCTTTGGCGAGCAGCATGTGGCGCTCATAGAAAGCATTTTGAAGGTCTTGCAGACCCACCTGACCAGGCACGAAATTACCGATCTCATCGGGATCATCGGAGGGGACGAGGGCGGCTGTGATGCGCGCGCTCGACGCTTCATCCACTGGGCCAGCAAAGATCTCTTCCTTGAAGGCCTTATTGTTTGAGCCATCCTGATAGCGGTATTCGATCACCGTGTTTTTCAAAAAATGTCCTCCCTTACGGAATATATATGACAATCTTAATCTGAGAATGGAAGGTGTTCAGATACTTATTTTCGCAATGTGGTATTGTGACCCCGTCAGGCCATCTTCACCGCAACGGGTGATCCCATGGATGCGCGGATCCGTTCTTTCCAGGCCGCACGAGACACGGCGAGATAGGTTTCCTCACCACCAACCATGACCTGAGGACCGTCGACCATGGCCCTTCCGTCGGGCCCGAGACGCGCCACCATCATGGCCTTGGCGCCGCTGGCGCAGACGCCGGTGTTCTCGGTCAACACATCGGCCAGTGCCATCAGGGCGGCGGATCCCTCAAAAAGCGCGCCGCGGAAATCAGATCGCAGGCCAAAGCAATCCACCCGGATCCCAAGATCATCGACAATATCCGAGAGCTGCCAGACCTGGTCGCGCGACAGGAACTGCGCTTCATCGCAGAAGACAGCATCGATCGGTTGCTGGGCGTGGAGATCCGATAGACGTTGAGCAAGATCATCTCCGGGGCCAAAGACATCGGCTTCGGCCGAGATCCCAATGCGAGAGCGGATCATACCGCGTCCGGAGCGCGTATCGCCGGCCGCCGTGAGCAGATGCGCATTCAGCCCATGCAGTCGAAAGTTATGGGCTTCCTGCAAAAGTGCGGTGGTCTTGCCGCTGGTCATGGTGCCATAGACGAATGTCAATTTGCTCATCGGTAAATCCTCTTGTCGGTGTCTGACCAGCCTAAACCAAGCTCGGGAAAATCACAGGATCGGTTCGGGGAAAAGTTCAGAAATCTGGTCAGCCGAGGCTGAAGCCGCAGACCCCTTGGAGATCCTCTGGTGGACCGTCGAACCGAGCATAGCCCTGCTTGGCCTCATCCCAAGCAAACCAATCCACCGGCGACGCGATGGGGTAGATGCCCTCTGCCATCGTCTCGATAACACACAGAGGGAAGGTGCCGGCCTCGTTGATGTCGCCAGCGTTCATCTCGATGAGCCGAACAGCCTGATCCTTGTCCTTCAAATAGCCGACACAGCGGCTGTCGCGATGGGGCGCTTCGTTATTCGCAGCACTTAAATCGGTTAACGTGGTGATGAAATGCATGCCTGCCTGATCCGTCATTTTGATATTCTCTGATTGTTTCTATTCTGATCTATGCGCCCAAAACGAATGCGCCAGGGTGTTTCCACCCCGGCACTCTCGACACTCTCTTCAGCTCTCGCCTATCTACCCTTCCGGTTGGACTGCCCTGCGGCAGCGGAGGACCCCTCCCAGTCGATCATGAGGTCCTATCTCTGGTTGGTATCAGGGGGCGGGACAGGCCTCACCATCTTCTTTGTTCTCTTGCTCAACAACCGGCGGTGCCGTGCGGCTGATCCCGGCTTCGCGCGCCTGATCAATGTCATCTGTTTCATGCAAGCAGATCAAGAAGGCGTCCTTCGAGACTTCCAGCGCATGATGAACCTCAAAATTTTTCGGTGCGGGGTCCTGTTCAAGGGAGCGCTCATGAACGGCCTGGGCGACTTGCGCCCATGCGCTTTCGACGCGGGAGCTGAAGGCCGCATCGCCATCGAGGCGGTCGCGCATACCCTGCTGGATGGTACCATCCTTGAGCTTTGCTTTCTCTTCATTGCGTCGCGCAACAGCAGCAGCATCGACGTTTGTATCAGACATGTGGGCTCCTTGGTTTGTAAGGTTCCCCGACGCGCCGTAGCTGGCCGAGGGGTCGGGCGCCCCGCTGTTAAGCCAGAGCTGCTATGATGGAACCATCATGAGCGATCGTCATGAAAACGATCAACATCATTTCCAGCATAGATGAAAGCTATACGCAAGATTTTTCGCAAAGATATAGTGCGATGTGGTATCCCTGACCCCAACAAGCAACAGATAGATAGGACCACCTGATGAAGATGACGAAAACAGCAATCCTGGCAGCAACCCTCTTGGCCGTGTCTGGCCCGGCCTTTGCGCAGGGTATGGAAGGCCATAACCCGAGCTATGTCGAAGACAAAGCGGCTGCCGGCACCGCTTCGAAGAACGCGATCAAAGAAAACACCCGCTGGGTCTCTCCGAACTACTTCGCGAAAAGGCGCTCTGGGCTGGGCAAGAACGCGGATGGGAAAACCACCTTTGCGACAACCATGGAAAGTCGCGCGGTCACCGAGCATGGGGCAACGCATTAACCGTCGAGCTTTCCTGCCAAGGAATACCAAAGGGACCCTCAGTGAATGATGGTCCCTTTTTCAATGGTCATGGGGGCAGTTTGGCGCTCGGCGGCTTTGTCATCGGGACCGGCCGTCATCGCCTCTTTGATCTGTCTGCAGGCCTCAACAGCTTCCGTGCGGCCAACCTCACTGTAGGGATATTTGACCTTGAATTTATGACCGTCAACGGTCTGGATGCGGACTGAATACTGCCGAGCGTCTCTTACAGTGCTCCACAATACTATGGACACGAAGACCTCCAGGAGACCGAATACCTCACTGCCAAATGCCCAGGCTGCGGATGAGATCAGTGTAAACCCGATCGACATTAAATTCAGTAGCTGCAGGCGGCGCTCTTTGAAGGACACCGACAGGATGCCGGATACTGCGATGAGTTGCTTCTCATTCAGCGTGACCGTGTATTTTTCGACAACAACCTTTTTCGCTTTGGTCTGGCTCATAGCGTCCCTCATTGTTTGACGCCCTTTTTCATGTCTGCGATTAACGCGTCATATTTTGCAGGCGTTTTACAAGAAACGTCGTTTGCGGTGCCTTCCGCGAGACCTTCTGACTGTCCCTGCACTGAGGAGTCTCCGGCCATCGCAAGGCAAAGTCTCTCGTAGTCACCACCAGCCAGGTCGATGCCTTCTTTATTTGGAAGGTAGTACAGCACCAATGTTTTCCCCGAGCTACATTGGATCGCCACCTCCATGCGCCGGGTGCTCCAAGCATACGCCATTGCAATGAAGAACAAGACTGCGGCGAGTAGCATTTCCCCGGCGCCATTCCCAAGCCACGAGCCAAATGTAGCACAAAATCCCATTCCACCGGCCACCAGAATTTCATCTCGAGTGTTATTCTTGATCGATACCGCTGTGATGCTCCGCACGGAAAGCATTTGATTGTGCCCAAAAGCAACGGCGTTGCCGGAAAAGATGATGGGCTTTGAGATGAATAATTCTTTTTTCATATAATCCTCACTGGTCCATGCCAGAGTAGGCGCTCCTGTTGCCTGTGCGACCCCTCAATGGGACTTGTCCACATCTTTTCAGATCGCTTTCAAGCCGCGGCAAGCTCCTGAACCGCAGCTACCAACTCATCCTTCGGAATGACCCAGAGTTCATATCTAGAGATCAAACCAAGGACATCTTCGACAGGGACCATCTTTACGGCAGGGGAGGGGGCATTGCTTTGCGACAACTCAGGAAAGGGTTGGCCGTTATCGTCTAGCATCTGTTCAAGCATGGTGCGCTCCTTTTGGAAGCTGGCCGATGCCGGCATGGCACCAGCGACATGTTCAGCGTGACAGAGATCGGTGAAAATCCAGAATGCGGATCAGTCGAAGAATGAGAGGAAACCCTCTACGATGGTGTCCAGAAAGCCATAGATCCCCGACGACTTCTTCTCTTCGGGCCTTCGCCTGTCGTGTTTGCCGCGTCTCGCCATGGATCTGTGCTTTCGATTGATATCAGGGTTAAGCTAACCGCAGTTGGAAGATGCACAAGGAATTGTTTTCGCAATTCGTCCAGAGCGCCCCTATATATGTGGATAATGGTCACCATGGGCTTTCATCATCCACCCGCGCTTCATCGATACGGCGCTTGCTTGGAGGAGGCATATGGTGTTTTTTGTCAGAAATTCACAACGGTTAGAGCCGTGCATTTGAGATTGAGACCAATATGAGAGACGACAGTATTTCCTTTTCCTATGATGAGAACCCGGCGATGTTCAAAAACCATCCCCTGGGGTTTATTCTGTCGATCTTGCTGATCCCGGCATTCGGCATCGGGATCTTGATCTTGCTCTACTGGTACATCCAGACCAAATCTGTGCGTCTTCGGATCACCGGAGATGACATCGAGCTCGAGCGCGGGTTGCTCAGCAAAAGCCGCACCGATCTCGATCTGCGCAAGATCCGTACTGTTCAAGTCGACCAGGGCTTGCTGCAGCGCATGTTCGGCGTGGGCACGATCGAGGTTTATACCACCGGTGACGAGCCCGAGTTCAAGCTCTACGGCATGCCTGACCCCAATGATGTGCGCAATTACATCAAGGAGCGTGGTCGCGGGGCAGCGGACACATGAGTGAACACGACGAACAGCAAAAGGCCGCCAAGATGGTGCTTGGACTGGTCGTTCTGGTGATCTTCCTGGCCGGTCTTACCGTCTGGGGCGTCACAGCGCTGGCGCCAGACTTTCTGGCGGAGGCGTCGGCCGGGTTCGAGACAGGGATTGGCCTGAAGACCGCGGCGATCGCGGCCATGGTGGTCTCCGTACTGATCTCGATCATCTTTGCCATCTTCTCGGGCGACGGGTTCATCGGCGAGCTTCAGTTCATGATCCCGGGGTTCTTTTTCTTCTTCCTGTTCTTCTGGCTTATGCTGGCTTGGGTGTTCTGATGCATGTGAGGCCGCCTACGTAGTGCTCAGTATCTGCCATACCGTAGGGCTTCCGTTTCGCGACTTGCAGCGGCTTCCCTTGCCGTGCGCATACCCTCTGCAATTGCTTTGCAGACTCTGGCATCGCGAGCCTTTTCTTCATCCGTCCGTGTGTCCGGGCCATAATCAACTGCAGTTCTAAAACCTGGGTTGATATATTGGTTTACCGTTTCAGGAGGGCTAGAAAGAGAGTGTTCTTTCGAATACATCTCGTGAAACCGAGCTGCATTTTCGATCCTCTTACGGTAGTTATCTGCCAGTTCTTGGCTTACTATCTTGACCTCATCGATTGGGAAATTTATCCCCTTCAACAAGGTGTTTGGCGAGCCGAAGATGACCCCTTCCAAGCGTCCATTATTGATTTGTTTGAAAACTACCTCTGCTGTCTCTTGAGACTCGATTTTGAGTTCAATAATTGGCATCCCGGAATATATCTTTTCATCACTGCACGGGTGCGTGACGTATACCTCAATGAAGATATCCAATCCCTCAGAATTCTTTGCAAATACATCAGGTACAAACTGTTTCACCCTTTTCTCAAGGTATAATTCAGTGGAGGCATTCAGGATTTCGTAAGACTTAGGTACGAGTTTTGGGCGTGCGTTTTTATTGAACTCGATGCCATCTTCGTCAACAAAAATTTTGCGCTGTTGCCAAGGTAATTCCACATCAACTTTCAGACCTAGATTCCGGCGTTCTGTCAAGATTTCGTATATTCGAGTTTTAGTCATGTTGTGCAGGTAAGTTTCACTTCCACATCCTTTGCCATCACTACGGTGATAGAAGTGATTTACGTTCTTCGGGCCAAGTCGGGGTAGAAGTTCGCTGCCACAACCAAAGCAAGTAAGTTCACCATACTCTTTGCGGCTTTTGGGATCGATTTGATCAATAGAGATCGACCTACCGGACGGGCTGAGCGCGTATCTATATTTTATCGGTGACATAGATCACCCTTTTTTCGCGGCCTGTAACGATTACAGACACCATTGTGACGTCTGGAGCGAGGTGCAGATCTGCGTTGGTGAGCGGTACCAGGTCAGCTGTAGGCCGCGTAGAAGTGATCTTCGAAATCCGCCGCGGCGCGTGGGTGCTCTTCATTCCTGTGGTAGGAGGCAAAGACCTCCTCAAGCCTATATGCACCTCTGATAAGGTGCCGGAAGCCACTACGACCTTTAAGCGTAATGACAGGCTCCAGCATCGGATTTTTCTTAGTGGGTACAAGGCTACATCTGATGATGCCTTCCTTGAGAAGCCATTTGCAGCACCTTAGGTAGCTTTCCGCCTCTTTTTCGCAGAGCCCAAGATCGTCAAGCGAAAGAGCGCTTCGCTGATTGCACACGCCGGCCTGTGCAAGCGAATATAAAATCTTGCTGATGATTTTGGCGTCGCTGGGGGTGCTTTCGAGCATGTCGTATTTCCTGCTAATCGTTTCTTATGCGCTGCACGACAGGTCCCGTAGGATACAGTTCACCAGTATCGCAGCATTTTGGGGATATTACGGTCTGCGGGATGAGCTCCATAGGTCGCAAAATAGGTTATCCACATGTTCTTCTGATTTGATCTAACTGTCAGAAGTTCGAGCGCGATGTTCTGTCTGTCGGAAAGTTGCCATCCATTCGTCCACGCAGATCGAGCATGCCGCCAGTCGCGCGCATGCCATAGGTCTCGAGCTCTATCAGCGTCCTCCCCTGTGAAACTGCGGTAAGGCCGCGTGGCCCAAAGAGGTGCTCGCGGCCACGCCATGATTTACCTGATGCGATGATTAGCTTGTAGGTCCCTGAAGGTACCGCGACATCGAGGCTCTCACCGCCCTTCACGTAGATCCCCACCGACCTAGCAGGGGACCGAACATCCTCAAGCTTGATGAGATAGTTCGAACCGGGATTGGACATCACTCTGAATTCGGCAAGAGGTGGTTTGCCTGTCTCGTTCCATTGGATACCTGGATAGATGTTCTGAACCGGTGGTGCCGGCAGGAGAGAGAAGGACCGACCATTGGCGACGCCGCCACCAGGGCCGGGGTCCATTATGAAGAGTGAGGTCATAAGCGCTACCAGGAGAATGCCTGCGGTCGTGAGCCGTGCTTCTTTCTGTGCAGACGGAGCCGGGCCGTAGGTCGTCTTCCGGAGTTTTCTCTGGTTCGCACGCGGGTTGTGGTAGAGGCTATCTGGATGGGGCGCAGACCTGGCTCTTCTTCGGTTGGCATCCAAGCGCTTATTTCGGAACTCTCTGGATTTGATTTGATGCGACTTCTGCTTGAGATGTAGGCGACCGCCGCATGTCTTGCATACAGCGCGCCCTCGGAAGTCATCCGACAGTTCGTTGGTGATCCCGCAATCGAGGCAGATGTGAAGGGTTGAAGGCACGATGAATTCTATCCGTAGAGCATTTATCGCAGGATAGAAGAGGCTGAACATCAGCCAATATGGCAAAACCAGTTATCCACAACTCATCAATGAAAAGAGAAACGCCTTCCCTCTCGGAACGGCGCATAACATGTATCACCGGAGCAATGCCGTTTAGGCGGGCTCAGTTGTGATGTTCTTCAATCGGTCTAGCGGAGCGCTCTCTACAAAGCGCTTGACGAGCTCTTCATCAGGATCCGTTGGTTTGAAGGCATTCTTGTGGGCGCGCCAGGCAACATAGAAGGCTCCAGCACTGGCAGACATGCCCGAGATTGTAATTAGAGCTTCAAGAGTCATCATGTTGTCATCCTCTTCTTTGCCAAGGCTACCATTGTATATGTGGTCACAGCAACGCTTTTGCCAGTGCGGCTTCGCGCTTCAAGGCCTTCTCTAGCCCCGCAACCTTTTTTCTGTAGTAAGAGGTGCCAATAAAGGCCCCGATCGCGAGGAGTCCAATAGGTAACGCTGCGCTCACAGCCAGTGTTCCTGCCGCGAAGCCAATCACTGTACCAGCTGTGACGGTGATCGAGAGTGCCTGAGCCGGCTGCACTGCAGCAGAGATGCTATCCGCGTTTGCGCCTGCTTCCGCATCGATATCAACCGCAACCTGGTGGATCAAAGTCCTAACCAGCGTGACGGTTTCGGGGTCGTTCACCCTCTTTAGCTCTGCGTCCAGGGCCACTTTGCCTAGAGGGTCCTTCCCGAGCTTCACAACCGTCGAGCGTACAGCTGCCATATCAAGCTCTTCGTCGCCCGGCAGATAGGCGGCGGCATGAGAGATGAGTGCCTTGGCGAGTTCCGAGGATTTCAATGCGTTACCCTGTCTGTATCTGTGCTGCTCATTGATGGGATTATCTGACCTGATCATCAAGCGAAAACGCCGGTGCTGGTTGTATTTAATCCACAGGATTGTAGCTCATCGCTGCTGTAATCTTTCCAACAGTCCCCGCCTATCTGTTAGGCTCCCCATAGCTCAGGCCTAACCGCCGGTCCCCGGGGTCTCCCCGCGCGCAACCTGGTCAATGAGCCTTAGACCTTGCCATCGATGCACTCATGCGTCCGATCGCCCACCGGGACCAGAACGACTGGACGAGATTGAGAGCTTACGATGTTTTCCACCAATCAGGGCAAGTTTGCCCTTTCCAATGCTGCCATGAAGCTGGCGGCGCGCCGCGTCGCGTCCAACCCTGATAAGATCGAGGCCGCGGTTCGAGCCGCTATGTGGCATGATGCTTCCGCGTTTTTCGGAATCAATAACAGGTTCGATAAAAGCGTGAGATATGAGGTCATCGCTCCGATTGTTTGGGTGTCGGGCTGTACTGGCTCGGGGAAACATGAGCTTACACATGCGGCTTCGCGAAGCGCTGGCCGCGCCGGCGCACAGGTCATCACACTAACGACTTTGCCTGATATGGCTTACCGATGGCACGAAGATGAACGTGAGGTATTCGATATCCGCGAGAAGACCTTAGAAGTGGCCGAGTTGAGACGCCTCATGAAGCGAAATGACCCACACCTCATCATTCGACTTCCCGTTCTTGCCAAAGCTTGCCCAGAAAGGATCTCAGAAGTTCAAATTTTCATCGAGGAAGTCATCCAGCTTCTCAATGAGAATATGATTTTCGTCATCGATAGATTCGTTCTTGATGTCGTCAACCTTCCAAAACTGATGCAGCATCTGCGCGCCCAGATCAGAACCACTGGGGTGAGCGCGATCGTATCCATCGAGGAGCGTAAATTCAGTGCGGACCTTGTAATGAAGGGGGATGCCGAGATTGTCATGCGCGGCATCGACAGTACAGATTTTGATGGAGCGTTACCGGAACTCATCGAGGGCGAAGGGTTCCTTGTTCAAAATGGCAAGGTCATTCCAGTTCTCTCTGACTATGAGTTCACCTATGAACCAATGCACGTCCTCCCAGCCAAGGCGCGGAACGTCGTCAAGAGGCTGAAGGCACAACTCTCCGGTGGGGGAGATCTGGGTCATATCGGGCGTCTGGACGCCGTAGCCCGCGCCTGCGGGTATCGCAATTGGCACACAGCTCAGGGCAGGCGATACTGATCTTCATGGCTCTAAGGCGATATTAGGCAAATATCGCCTACGGGCTATCCGATCATACAAAGACTCAATCCTCAGACGCCAATGCTGGCACTTCCGGAGAGACATCGGCTTCTTCCAGAGGCGCCGGCCGCATGTCGATCAACTCCCGGTGCAAGAGCCCGCGGCTGAAGAAACGTTCCTCGCGGGCATGGATCCAAAAGAGCACCCGGTTGAAGGCGTGCCACTGGAAATGACGGGCTGCGTCATCAATGCGCACGAACTCACCCTGCGGATGGGGCTCGAGGCCCTGCGCGCCTTCCCGGTACCTTTTCAGCATTGCAGATGTCTCGCATAGCCCATCGGGCTCAATCGATCCCGTTGTGGCGCTGCAGTTCACGCACATAGGCGACGATGGCATCCACGTCAGACTGCGTTAGGCCCTCCACTGGGGGCATGTCCCCGAAGGACCAGTGATGGGCTCTTACGCCCTGCTGTACGGCCCGGTGGAAGGAGGCATCGCCGTGATGGGAAGGCTCATAGATTTTGTGGACCAGGGGCGGTGCCACCCCGTCCTGGCCTGCGGCATTGGCGCCGTGGCAACTGGCACAGGCAGCATCAAAGGCGCGTTTGCCGATCACGGCCTCTTTTGTGAGGTTTTCGGGGAGCGCCACTGAAATCATACCCGCGGGAGCAGATGTCTCCACCGGGCTTGTTTTTGCGGTATCTTCGATTGGTGCGAGCACCATCATGACCGGAAGCGCGATCAGACCAACTGCATAGAGAATGTGTTTGCCGGAAATCTTCATTTGGAAGCCTTAATAGAGATGAAAGCACCCCCACGAATGCAGGGCTGCTGGTTAGGAAATGTCTTCAGGTTTCGTTTGGGGCCTTGGTCAGCCACTGGCTGGACTTCGTTTCCGTAAGGTCGACATCCTTGGTGCGTCCGAAGGCGTAGCTGCCTGCCATGAAAAGACCCAACGAGAACACCATCGAGAACAGAACATGGGCGACGGTGAAACCGCCATCAATTCGAGGTCCATTGACGTGAAGCTCATAGATGCCAACCATGAGAAGGGTGAAGGTGTATGTAATCAAGTACAACGCCACAGCGGAGGTAGAGTCGTTAAGGCATTTGCTGCCTTGTGCGTGCTGCGCTTTCGCGGTCATTTCCGCATCGGAAATTCCGCCAAGATCGATGACTTGGGTCGGCCCAGAGATCGTTCCACCCCGAGGGAAGAACAGTTTTTTCCAAGACATGGTGCCATCGGTGCCCATGGTGCGAACCGCCATGACCTTGCCCGCGTCGATTTTGCAGGTGAAACCCTTTTCGACGACAGTGAAGTCGGATGTGGGGCTGGGCATCTCCATGCTCTCTTCCCATAGATATCCATCAGCCCGGCCCATATCATGTTGACAGGTTCGAAGGCTGGCAGTCTTGGACTTAGATACTGTCTTGTCGGCCGACTTGATTGTTCTGGTGGTCATGGAAAATCCTTATCTGGTTAAACGCACTGCGCTTCGCTTTTTGTTGTAATTTATTTATTCGCAAAATAAGATTGCACAAGGTGCTGCGGAGTAGTTTCAATCATCAATCCGCAGACCTTCACGATGAACGATATAGCTCAGCGTGTTGGGCACATCCCGCGCCCCGATAACCTCACTCATGCGTCCGGTAAGCAGATCCGCATGGGCTTTCGAGCGCCGCCGAAGCTCAAAGGCCGCCATCGGCGTATCGACACCCTCGGGCGCATCATCCGCGACCACGGCGAGAATGTCGTAATCGCTGTCCGGCCGGTGGTCGCCGCGCGCGCGGCTGCCAAAAAGCCAGACCTCCACGGCGTGCATCTCTGTTCTGCAGAGCTGGACCAGAACTTTGACCTCAGGGGGGAGGTTGATGTGCTTGGCCATTTGAGGTTTCTCCCGCAGCACAAAGCCCAGCTGGAACCCGAAAGGACGCCCGATTTTGGTCAGGACCTCCGCGGTGGGGTTGGCCTTCCCTGTCTCGATAGCGCTCAGATGCGCAAGGCTAAGACCGAAGTGCTTGGCGAATTTGGTCTGGGTAAACCCCAGAGCGTTGCGCATATCCCGGACAGCGCCTGGCAGTTGAAGCTCGCCCTCCATCGCGCGGCGGTGGATTTCATGGCGCCGGGCGCGGGTTTCATCTTTGGATAAGGGTTTCATCACCACGGCAGCCTCTACATAGGAAGTTGAATTGTTCACGTATTGTAGATTTTCGCAATGGCCATAAGTATGATGGAAAAAGAAGGCGAGCAGCGGAGGGCCTAAAGTGACCAAAAAACATAATGTGGGCTTAGATGAGAAATCGGGTCCCAGCTTCTCCGACGTGGTCAAGGAAACTCCGCCCCTCGATAGAGAATGCCAGATCAAATTTATGACGGAAGCACCAGCGCGTCATAATGCGATCGTGGATCGCTGGAAGAAGGACGATGAGATCTGCGCCATGTTGTCGGCGAGACGATTGTAGCGAAACAGGAGGTATTTGATGAGCGAGAAAGCATACGCACGCTTTATGGATGTTTCGACAGCAGTTTTTGTCGCAGGCAACATTGTGTTGCTGGTTGGCGTGACTGCTCGGATCATCATGAGTTAGACACGGTTGGGATTAGAAGAGCTCTGCGATCTTCGGCGATTAAGTCCATTCATGGTGGACCTTTCAGCCTATATTTAAAGGGACGGCTAATCCGGGTAAGGGTTTTTCTGGCAGAGTTGGCCCTGTCGTTTTCGAAAGCGCTCGAATGCGGACAGGTCAGGCAGAAGTGTTTGTCGAACTTGGCCTGGGTGAAACCCAAAGCAGTGCTCTTACTGAGCACGGGGCAGGATAGACCAAGCAGGCCTTCACATCACCGCGGTTGGCCTCCTGGGGCAGCGCGCGTCGTTCGTCTTTGAAAATTGCTTATGAGCCTAGTGTTTTGAAGCCGCTTGCTGCAAACGCTCCCAAAATCTCCCCAAGTTTGAGATGATATTGCGTGCTTGATGACACTTCCTTTACGGCTTCACCTAGTGTCTGATCGACGTCTGTCAGGAACCTACCACCCATCATTCTCATACCCTTCGCAGTGAGATGCGGTTTGATCATAGGTTGTGGGTGCCTAAACTTATCATTGCACCTGATGATGCCTTCATTGCGCAGCCATATGCAGCAGTTTGAAAATACCTCCGCATCGTCAGAGGACAAACCAAGATCTTCGTACGATAAAGTAACACAGCTCAATCCGGTCTCGATAAGCTTATCAAGAACCATTGCCATTACCTTTTCATCTCTCTCGAGATTTGATCGTTGAACCATTTGATGTCTCCAATACGTAAGCTGTCTTTTTCTTCGTTAGTGGCGTGGAATGGCACTGTATTTATGCCATTCCTATTTTTATCAGTCACTTACGCATTACGAGCAAGCGCTCCAGCCGCATGAATTGCACTGCTTGCAGCCGCCCTGAAAAACGATGTCGCAGTTGCCGTAATCCTTGCAGCCATCAAGCTGAACCTTCTTCGCGCCCAGCTCCGGCACCGGTGCCTCGGAGGTCTGAACCTCCCCATTCACCACGGCCTCAGCCTTCACGCCCTTGGGCAGCTTCGCCTGCATCAGGCCCAGACCAGCAACGTGCTGGCGCAGGATGCCACCGATCGCGGCTGCCAGCGACGGGATATATCCCTGACCCGGCATGAAGGAGCCGCCGCGGGGATCAAATACACCTTCGAGCTCTTCGACGATGAAGGTCGGGTCTTCGGTGCGGCGGAAGACGGCCGTCATCAGAAGCGTGACGGTGTCGATCCACATCTTGGACTCGATGTTCTTCGTGTTGATGAAGATCTCATGCGGGCATTTGCCACCGTTCGCCATCTCACGGTCATTGACTGTGATGTAGAAGGCATGCGGCAGATCGGGCCAGCTCAGCTTGTAGGTTGCGCCCGACAGAACCTCGTCACGGCCGGCCAGAACGTCTTTGCGCACTTCGGGCTCGACGTTTTTCGCAGGTGACTTATCGCTCTCAACCGACAAAACCGAACCGGTCACGTCGTTGGGGCGGTAGGTTGTGCAGCCTTTGCAGCCTGTGTCCCACGCCTGCATATAGACGTCCTTGAATGCGTCGAAGGAGATGTCCTCGGGGCAGTTGATCGTCTTAGAGATCGAACTGTCGATCCATCTCTGCGCGGCGGCCTGCATTTTGACGTGGTCGGCCGGCGGCAGGGTCTGGGCGTTGACGAAGAAGTCGGGCAGGTGCTTGTCGTCAAAGGCTTCACCGTTGCCGATCTTGCCGCTCTCCCACATGTCGCGGTACATCGCATAGGCATAGTCCTCGACCTGCTCTTCGGTGCGCGTGCCATCTTTCTGCAGAACCTTACGGGTATAGGCATAGGCGAAGACAGGCTCGATGCCGGAGCTGACGTTGCCCGCATAGAGGCTGATCGTGCCGGTGGGCGCGATAGAGGTCAGCAGTGCGTTGCGGATGCCGTGCTCACGGATCGCGTCGCGCACATCATCGTCCATCTGCATCATGTTGCCGGATGCGAGGTACTTTTCTGCATCGAAAAGCGGGAAGGGGCCTTTCTCTTTGGCAAGCTCGACGCTGGCCAGGTAGGCAGCGCGGGCGATGGCTTTCATCCAGACTTCGGTTTGGGCGGCAGCCTCATCGGAGCCATAGCGCAGACCCATCATCAGCAGGGCATCGGCAAGACCGGTGACGCCAAGGCCAATGCGGCGCTTGTTTTTGGCTTCTTCCTGCTGCTCGGGCAGGGGGAAGTTCGACACGTCGACGACGTTATCCATCATACGGACCGAGGTTGCGACCAACTCGTTCAGCGCATCGACATCAAGTGCGGCATCGGACTGGAAAGGATTGGCCACCAGACGCGCCATGTTCACTGATCCCAGAAGACATGCACCGTAAGGGGGCAGGGGCTGCTCACCACAGGGGTTGGTCGCGGCGATGGTCTCGCAGTAGTTCAGATTGTTGGCCTTGTTGATGCGGTCGATGAAGATGACGCCCGGCTCGGCATAATCATAGGTCGCCTGCA
Organism: Sulfitobacter sp. 1A13353; assembly: GCF_043557255.1. Lineage (NCBI taxonomy): Bacteria > Pseudomonadati > Pseudomonadota > Alphaproteobacteria > Rhodobacterales > Roseobacteraceae > Sulfitobacter > Sulfitobacter sp. 1A13353. Next base: position 21,251 of record NZ_JBIFFS010000004.1, read on the forward strand.
TGATCGAGTTCCACAACTCCAGCGCGCGCACAGTCTTATAGACCTTGCCTTCGAAGACGAGGTCCCATTCGGCGTCCGCCTTGACCGCCTCCATGAAGGGATCAGTGATCAGCACAGACATGTTGAACATGCGCAGGCGTGCGGCATCCTGCTTGGCGGAGATGAATTTCTCCACATCAGGGTGATCACAGCGCATGGTCGCCATCATCGCCCCGCGGCGCGAACCCGCAGACATGATGGTGCGGCACATAGCGTCCCAGACATCCATGAAGGACAAAGGGCCGGAAGCGTCAGCGGAGACACCAACCACATCCGCACCATGGGGGCGGATCGAGGAGAAGTCGTAACCGATACCACCACCCTGCTGCATGGTCAGCGCGGCTTCTTTCAGCATATCAAAGATGCCAGGCATGCTGTCGGGGATGGTGCCCATGACGAAACAGTTGAACAGGGTCACGCGGCGCGCGGTGCCAGCACCGGCGGTGATCCGACCGGCGGGCAGGTATTTGAAGTTGGTCAGAGCGCCGTAGAAGATCTCTTCCCAATGGGCGGAATCCTTTTCGGCCCTGGCGAGATCCTTGGCGATGCGGCGCCAGCTGTCTTCAATGTTCTGATCGATCGGCGTGCCGTCGGCTTTCTTGAAGCGATACTTCATATCCCAGATCTGCGAGGAGATTGGTGGGAGAGTGGCCTCTACATTGTTTTTCGCAACTGCGGTTTTGTTTTTCGCAACGGACATATGAATAACCTTTTTGTCGTTAGAGTGAGTGTCGGCATTCATGCCGCGGGAAGTCCAAGCTAGATCTGGCGTGAGAAAACGCCAACCAGAGTTTTCTCAAGATATGGAGATTTTTTCAGGCGTTACACTTTATCTAGTATCGAAAACCTATTTCACATCTCGATATACCGAGGTTCGTCTCGATCTTCAACTGCGAAAAACAAAGAATTTCAGCAAAAAATCACTTGAATCTCATGTTATGAAGACGGGTATCTCTATGGGGTTTACGGGGGGTCTTGGTTAGGATGAGGTATACAGGAGTGTACCTATGTTCCAAATTCGCATTTTCTTGCTCGCCGCCTTGATGGGGCTCGGGCTTATCGGATCTGCCCAAGCCGCACCGGCCGTCTCCGGTGCGGTCCCAACAGAAGTCGTGGTCGATGTCTCTGCCCAGACTATGGCCGTCTATATCGATGGGTCTCTCTTTGATGTCTGGCCGGTGTCGACCGCACGGCCAGGCAAGATCACTCCGCGGGGGAAATGGTCGCCTAATTTCCTGTCAAAGCACCACAAGTCGAGCCGCTATAACAATGCGCCGATGCCCTTCTCGATCTTCTATGATGGGAACTTCGCGATCCACGGGACCAATCAGATCAGCAAGCTTGGCAGCACGGCCTCTGCCGGTTGCGTGCGATTGGCCACGGAGAACGCGGAAGTGCTCTTTAACCGTGTTCAAAAATACGGTCTTAAGTCCTTCCGCGTTACTGTGATCGACTGATCTCTACTTGCTGCCTGCGCGCCAGCGCATCCCGAAGCCGTAAGCATCATCCATATAGCTATGGCCACGATGGAAGGTGACCTCGCGCGAGACCTTGATCTGACCGCCCTTGTTCTCAAGGTAGGCCACAGCGCACATGCCGTGGTTTGATCCGAACTCGTTCATTTTGACTTCGATCTCGGGCTGGCCCGGCACCATGATGCGAACAACACCATCAGTCTCCGCCCAGTTGGCCGTACCCTCATAGATGAAGGCATAGATCAGAACACGGTGGATCTCCGACCACATCGACCCATTGATGTCGATCCATTCGCCATCGGTCACGGCACCGGTGCGGTCGTCGCCCAGCAGCTTCACATAAGGAAAGTAGTCGTAATCCCCGAAGCTGTTGCCCAGCGCCTGTACGGCGGTGATGTTGCCGTGGACGTCTTCCACGAAGGCGCCGAGATCCAGATCGATCGCGGTAGACCCGAGGCCCAGCAGGCCTGCTTTGCGCGGGCGCTGGTTCCAGTTCAAGTTGACCCGGATTTTCCCGAAGCGCCCATCATCTTTCTTGAGATTTACCGTCTTGTCGTTCTTCGTGAGGCTGATCTTGCTCAGATTCAGCGGTGCTGCACTTGGTGCTGGCGCCGGAGTAGGCGTGGCTTTGGGCCGGGCCATATTCACCGGTGCTGCCGGAGCAGGCGCGGGGGCGCGTGTAGGAGCCGCCTGAGGTGCCGGTGCGGGATCATCCGCGATATCCACGCCGTAGTGCTCAGAGATTGCCTTCAGGCCGCCGTTGAACCCTTGTCCGACATGGCGCATCTTCCAGTCTCCGCCGCGGCGGTAAATCTCCGCCAGGATCAGCGCGGCCTCGGAGCGTCCTTGCATGTTGATAGCAATCTGATGCTCGCCGCGCGCGTCCAGATGGATCTGCGAGATATGCCCAAGTGACTGATTGGTACCATTGGCTGTTGCGAAAATCACGATCTTCTCGACCTCGGCCGGGATGCGGTTCAATTGAATCGAGAACACCGTGTGATGTGTGGCTTGGGGCGTCAGCGTAAGCGCCCCGGCGCTGATCGAAGGCTGATTGTAGAAACACATGTCGCCATCGCCGCGCACCTTGCCACCCGCATAGGTCTGCAAGGCCGTGATGTCGGCGCTCTCGCCTGCTGGCAGGACAACGTCCAAGGTGATCTCGCGTTGTTGCAGTGGCGCGTTGGCGCCCATGGATAATTGGGTCATGCGAACTCCATCTTTGATTTAACAATGGCTTTTTGGTTGCGGGTGATGCCACCGACGAGAAATGCGACGAGGCCGATCGGGAAAAGAGACATCAGAGGAAAGCTCAGCAGATAGGGGTTGTCTGCCGCGCAGGTCCCCATGGAAAACATCAGATAGCCAGTCGCCAGGAACGGCAAAGTGAGGATCCACATCGAATGCCCCGGCACCGACATGAAGCGTCGCGCGCGGGGCTTTGACATGGCTTTCATATCTGCAGGCAGGAAGTGCTTCGACAGCTGATGCGCCCCCAGGATGATGCCACCATAGATCGAGAAGAGCATCGCGATCTCATAGGTGGCGACCTGATCTGTGCAAAGACCAGGGCTATGAATGGACGCAAGGGTGGGGACGGCAGAGAGGAATGCGCTCAATGCGATCAGCCAGAGCGATCCGGCCTCGACTGAGCTGATCTCTTCATTAATCCCGCGCAGCACCAGGATGATCAGCGCGGTCATGAAGCCGCCTGCCGCGAACAGCGCCAAGGATTGGTCGGAAACCATCGAGAGGTAGAGGTAAAAGGCGCTGCAGGGCAGCAGCGCCAATCGTGGGATCACATTCATCAGCTCAGGATCCCGGCGCCGCGCGCCGCGGTGAGCCACTCGGGGAACTCGTCGAGAACTTCATCATAGAACTCATCAGGCGTCGGTGCCGAAGGATCTGCCACATTGAAGAAGTCCGCGTTATCGATGGTCCGACCGGGCAGATCGTCGAGCTCCTGCAAGAAGCTCGTGCGGTTCGCTGCAAAGAAGCCTTCCTGCACCAGCCCCATGTACTTCCAGAAGATCGGCTCGTCGGCGCTCTCTTTGAGGTTCTTGAGCGTCAGCGGTTTGTCGTCGGTGCTCCCGTCGGTCACGAAGAACACAAAGACCGGCAGACCATCTTTGAAATCCGGTGCGTAGAACTTGCGGATCGCAGCCATGGCCTTGCCATAGCGGGTTCCGCCTTCGAGTGGGTGGTCCTTCAGGGCGCGCGCGCTGAAACCCTTATAATTGGCGGCGTTCACCGACCCATATTCATGGGTATTTCTCCCGAAGAGGAAGACATCGATTTCGCCATCGTCGTCGAATGTCAGACCCAGTGCCAAGGCACGCTCCACCAGCGTGTCGATCTTGCCTGTCCGGAACAGCTTCGACATGGAGCCGGAGATATCGAGGCAAAGGCAGACTTTAGCCATGGGCACCGGGCTGCCGCGCTTTTCGAGGTTGACGCCAACCGATTTGACCAGAGAGACGAGGGCAGGGGCGTCCTTCTCGAGTTTCACGATCCGCTTTGCCAGATCGACGGTGCCCTTCTGGGGGGCGGCTTCCGCTGCCGGACCTTCATCGGCTACCTCGATGCCGAAATGGGTGGCCAATGCCGCCAGGCCGCCGTTGAAACCCTGACTGACGTTGCGGATTTTCCAGTCGCCGTTGCGGCGGTAGACTTCCGCCAGGATCAAGGCCTTCTCGCTGCGCCCGGCCGTTGGAATGGTCATGTCCGGGCCGTTCTTACAGGTGATCTGCAAATCACCCAGCCCGTCAAAGCTCTTGGCGTCCAGCGTTGCTGTGATAGCGATCTTTTCCACATCATCGGGCAGCTGATCGAGCAGCAAGACGAAATCGGTTTCGGTGTCGCTTTGCCGGTCCGTGGTCACGGCCCCGCCCGCCACCGAAGGCTGGTTAAAGAAGCACATGTCATCATCGCCGCGCACCTTGCCGCCCGCGTAAAGGACGAAGGCCGAGATGTCGGCACCGGCACCCGCGGGCTGGATCACGGTGAGCAGGGGAGAGCGGACTGTGAGGGCGGCATTGGCGCCCGGGGTCAATGTGGTCATGGATCAGGCTTTCAATTTAAAGGCATGGCAAGCGAGCAGCACGATGATCGTGATCGGCGTGAATATTGCTGCGATTACAAGAATGAGGGCCACCCGCGGCATCGAGGCTTCGGGCGTGCCAACCCGCGCCCAGCGGCCTCCTGGCATTGCGCCATAGGCAAGCTCATCGATGAAGACGAGCCGGGTATAGAGGATAACCATAACGGCGTAGATGACCGAAATGACAAAGACGGTTTCTGGGTCGGGGTTGAGCATCAAGGTGATCTCCAGACGATCTCTTTCCAAAAGGCACATGACCCGTGCCCTCTGGAAAGAGGCCCGCATTGCGGGCCTCCCGGGGTGCGTGATTAGATGTTCACGCCGTGGTTTGCCGCGAGCGGGCCGAGGCCACCAGCAAAGCCCTGTTCGATCGCCTTAAACTTCCACTCGTCGCCCTTCTTGTAGAGCTCACCAAAAATCATGGCAGTCTCCATCGAGGCGTCCTCGCTGAGGTCAAAGCGCGCCAGCTCGGCATCGCCGTTCTGGTTCACAACGCGCATGAAGGCATTGGAAACCTGACCGAAGTTCTGGCTGCGGCTTTCGGCTTCGTGGATGGTCACAGCGAAGACCAGCTTCTCAACATCGGCGGGGACCTTGGACAGGTCGACCTTGACCTGTTCGTCGTCACCATCGCCGGCGCCGGTCAGGTTGTCACCCAGGTGCTCAACAGAACCATCTTCGGACTTCAGGTTGTTGAAGAAGATGAAGCCATTGTCGTTCAGGACTTTGCCATCTGCGCCGACCATGAAGACGGAAGCATCCAAGTCGAAATCCTTGCCGTCGGTTGCGCGGGCATCCCAGCCCAGGCCAACGAGGATGGTGGTGAGGCCAGGAGCCTCTTTGGTGAGCGAAACGTTGGCGCCTTTGGAAAGCGATACAGCCATGTGAATTCTCCTAATTCTTTCGTTGGTTCGTCCCGAAGCTCCTGCCCGGGTACAGATCGGTGTGCCGCCGCGGAATTCGCAAACCCCGCGGCGGGTCGTTTAGATGGCGATGCCGTACTGATCGCACATCGCCTTCAGACCGCCGGCGTAGCCCTGGCCCACGGCCTTGAACTTCCACTCGCCATTGTGGCGGTACAGGTCTGCGAAAATCATCGCGGATTCCGTGCTGTAGTCCTCAGAAAGGTCGTAGCGGACGACCTCGGCGCCGGTGGCGTCGTTGACGATGCGGATGAAGGCATTGTCGACCTGGCCGAAAGACTGGCCGCGCGGCTGGGCGTCGTGGATGGTGACGGTGATCGCAATCTTGGTCACGTCAGCCGGTACCTTGGACAGGTCGACCTTCAGCTGTTCGTCGTCACCTTCACCTTCGCCGGTGCGGTTGTCGCCGGTGTGCTCGACCGAGCCGCATGCGGATTTCATCTGGTTGTAGAAGATGAAGTCGGCGGAGCTGCGGACCTTGCCGTTGTCGCCCAGCAGGAAGACCGATGCGTCGAGGTCAAACTCGGAGCCGTCAGTGACACGAGGATCCCAGCCGAGGCCGATCAGCACATTGTTGAGGCCCGGATCGGTTTTGGTAAGCGACAGGTTCTGACCTTTGGAAAGCGTAAGAGCCATTTTGGTATCCTTTCGAGGAAGTTAGAGAGAGGCGATGAGTGTCTCAGCTGCACCGCTATATTGCAGAGCGGTGAAGCCGATGTAGGCCAAAGCCATTGCGGCCCCGGCAATCCGACCGATACGGCCGAAAGCGAAGAGCATCAGAGCGAAGACCATGGTCACAGCGATGACGATGGGCATGTCGAATGCAGCAAAGCGGCTGTCGATCACGAGAGGCTTCACCACTGCGGAGAAGGCCATGACAGACAGGATATTGAAAATGTTGGAGCCAACGATGCCGCCGAGGATCATATCGGATTCCCCCTTACGGGCAGCGGCGACACAGGCGGTGAGCTCGGGCAGGGATGTGCCGAAGGCGATCATGGTCATGCCAATGACGGCCTCGGGAACCCCAAGCGCGATACCACCTGCAACGGCGCCTTGAACCAGAAGCTCAGAGCCGACCAGCAGCGTGATGATGCCCAATGTGACCATCAGATAGGGGTTCTTGGTACCTTCGGCAGCTTCTTCGATATCATCGACGTCAAGCTTCGAGGCTTTGTACTGATAGATGATATAGCCGATAATCGCGACAACCATGGCGATGCCACCCCAGCGGGGCAACAGACCATAAAGGATCGCAGGCACCATGGCCGCGGTGGCGAGGATCATGACGATCGCATCGACACGAATTGCGGCTCGGCTGATGAAAATCGGTGCAATCATAGCCGAAACACCGATCACCATAAGCACATTCGCAACGTTGGAACCGATGACGTTGCCGACCGAAATGCCGGGATATCCAGAGATATTGGCGTTAATCGAAGTGAAGAGTTCAGGCGCCGATGTGCCAAAGGCAACGATTGTGGCCGCGATGAACATTTTGGACAGGCCAGAGCGATCTGCGATCGCAACAGCGCTGTCGATGGTCCAATCCCCACCTTTCACAAGCAGGTAAACACCAAAGGCAATCGAGCCGAGGGCGATGATGGCCATTTGGTAGCTGTCGAGGCTATGCATCTTGAAAAAGTCTCCGGGGAAAATGCTTGGGGGATATAAGGGCGGCCAAAAAGCCGCCTCTTATTGATCACAAATCGAAATCAGCCGGGTTCAGACCTAGTTCGAGGCAGATCTCGCGCACGACTGCCTGTTCGTCGGCGTCGAAATCACCATCAGCTGCGCCGATGGCACAGATCACACGCACCAAGAGGCGGGCCTGATCGTCTTTGCCTTTGATTTTTCCGATGGTCTGCAGGGCGGAAGCCTTGCCGATCGACGCATCAAATTCGAAATCCGCGGTAGTCTTATTGAAGACCTCAATGACCTGACGCATTTCAAAGTGCTTCAGCTCTTCCGCGCGCTGGATGAAGCCGGCCATCTTCTGCTTTTCGTCAGCGGAGATGTCACCGTCGGCTGCAGCGACCAGGGCGCAGCCAGAAACCACAGCCTCCATGAAGGAGCGGTTTTTGAATTTCGAGGTTTCGGCAGCCAAGCGGTCGCGGGTCTTGTTGGCGCTGTCTTTGAGCCAGTTCAGCATTGTTGTTCTCCTTACAGGACGCGGATTGCGTCGTTGGCGAGGTCGCGGACGGTGCGGCCGGTGGCAGGAACACCATGGGCAGTCATCTTCCAGCCATCGCTCGTTTTCGCAAGCGACGCCATGATAACACCGGTGTGCGAACCCTGTTCGGCCAGCGTATATTTGCAGATCTCTTTGTTGCCGTTCTCGTCGACCAGGCGTGCGACAGCGTTGTCGACTTCGTTGAACGTCTGGCCGCGGAAGGAGTTCACGGTGAACACCAGATAGGCGGCGGCGGAGTTCAGCTTGGTCAGATCGACGTGAATGACTTCATCGTCGCCATCGCCCTGGCCGGTCAGGTTGTCGCCGTCGTGTTGAATCGAACCATCTTTGGAACGCAACTGAGAGAAGGAAACAGTGTCGAGCACTGTTTTCGCAGAATCCAAAACGATCACCGATGCGTCGAGATCGATATCACCACCGGATGAAGCGCTAAGCAGTTTGCCGAAGAAGCCTTTCTTCTCGTTGCTGCCAGCCGGGTCCCAGCCCAAACCCATGAAAACTTTTGTAAGACCGCGGCTGCCACTTTTCTCAAGTGACAGTGTCTGTCCTTTTGCGAGGGAAATGCTCATCGAATACTCCTTTGTCGATCTCATCTTTAATTATGGATGTCAGATTGAAACGCAATAGGATTGCGAAAATAAATATCCCAGACGCGATTCACGGCGCAGGACTGTCGTCATTTTCAGGCAGAGGACGCGCTTTCAGGGTTGCGCTGACATCCTCATAGGCCTTGTTGATCGAGGCCATGCGACTGGTTGCCAAGGATTGCATCTCTTCGGGCAGGCCGCGCGATGCCAGCACGTCAGGATGGTTCTCCTTCACCAGCTGACGCCAAGCGCGGCGCGCATCTTGCGCTGTCGCATTACCTGGAAGGCCAAGAATGTCGAAAGGATTTTCACGGCCAGGTACATGTCGGGCAATTAGAATATCGAACTGCTCATCGGGCACCTCGAATACCTCTGCAACATCCCGCAGAAATCCTTCTTCATCAGGGTGAAATTCTCCGTCCGCCATGGCGATGTGAAAAAGACCGTCGAGCACATCGTGGCGTAGGGCATCTGCTTGCTCACCGGCACCCAAAGCATTGGATAGCTTGCGCGCATAGGTGTGATAGCCGCTGACGTCTTGGCGGCACAGGTTATAGACCCGCGCCGCATTCACCTCTTCCTGCGGGGGAATGGTGAAGATCTCACGAAACATAGTGACTTCGTCCCGGGTCACCTGGCCATCTGCCTTGGCGAGCTTTGCAGCCAGCGCAATGAAGGAGATCGAAAAGGTGACACTGTCGACACCCTTTCCACTCTCAAAGGTACGGCTGATGTCCTCACGCAGTGCAGCAATGCGAGACAGAATCAGTTGCCACAATGATTTTCGCAACGTCACGGGTGCGGGGTTCATTCCCGTCGACGCTGTGAGTTCATCATTCATGGGCCTCAGGCCTCCATTGCAAGCGTTTCTTCGACCTCCAGAACGTCCCGGCAGCCATAGGCGCGGTGACGCGCCTGGATGCGGAGCGCCCAGTTGTGATGTGTCGAAGGTTCGCACATTACGCCGCCGATTTGAAACACAGCTTTGCTATTTTTCGCAAGAATCGCTTCTGCCTGTGTCAATTCTTCCTCAGTCACCTGCATGGCTTCTTCGATCACGGGGATCTGTGCTGGGTGGATCGCCGTTTTAGAAATGAAGCCCGAAGCCACATCGCGCTCGACTTCCCGCTTCAGGGTTTCCAGATCATCGATGATATCAAAGACCGGTGCAGAGACCGGATAGCCGGCGGCTACGAACATCGACGAACACATCGAGAGCACGAAGCCCAGAGGCCCCTCCCAGGAGGTCACGCCGCGCTGGCGGCGCAGCCCGAGCGCACCCAGCAGATCATTGCCGCCCAGACGGATGGCAGAGATCAGCGTATGGTCAAATCCGTTGAACACATCACGCACCGCGGCGATGCGGCTGGGGTCGAAATATTCAGCAGTCTCAAGGGTGGGCATGACCCGCAGGCCGGCGGCCGAGACAATGTCCATCCACTGTGCCGCGTTTTCGGGGCGCACCTTTGGCGCCACAAAGCCTTCGACCGCAGTGATGTTCTTGAAGCTCGCCAGGCGGTCGGCCATGTCGATGGACCGCGGCCGCACGAAGACACGCAGGTCGGAGCGGTGATTGACGTCTTTGAGGACTTCGCGCAGCACGCCGATGCCGCGCTCCACGTCATTCTCTGCCAAGGCATCCTCGAGGCAGAGCACGATCGAGGAGGCGGCGCAGGCCGTGCGGCCACTCAGGATGTCAGGCACCTTGTTATGGATGATCGGCATATAGAGTGTCGATCCCAAGCCATAGGCGTTCAGCATGTGGTCACGATTGATCATCACGATACCTTTTCGATGAGAGTGATGGCCCGGTAAGGACCGGTAAGCTCAGCGGAGACCTCGAGATCGATGTCGTCCACGCGGCACAGATGGATCAGCGCGGCGAGATCGGGATCCTGAAGGCTGCGAACGAAGACCTTGCGGGGCTTGCGGCGCAGCACGGCACGCGTGGCCTCTGCAATACCCGGCTTGATCCGGTTGTGGTTGCTTACCGAATAGTCATAGGCGATGCGGATGATGCAATCGGAAGAGTCACCCCGCAAGAGACGCAGATTTTCTTCAGATGTCACTGACGCCGAACAGTCACCGCGCATGTTTTTCGCAAGCGCAGTGATCCGGTCCACATAATCCCGGCTAACATCGATATCTGCCAGATGGTCGACGGAGATGGTGCCGTGGAAATCGCCCTCGCCGATGACGTCCTTGTTGAGGATCGAGCGCGAGATCAGACCCGAGACATTGGCGCCAAGGATGCCCGAGGGGATTAACCAATCCTCATGCGATCCCGACATGGTCGCGTAGCCTGCCGGATCGGCCAGGACGGCCAGCTCCGCCTCGCGGCCGGAGATCTCTTTCCAGCTGCGGCGCAGCTCACGGGTGATTGCGCCTTTACCTGTCCAGCCATCCACAAAAACGATGCCCGCTTCCGGCCGGCGCTCGGAGATATAGGCCATAGCCACTTCATCGAGGCCGCGGTCGCGAATGATCGAGACACCGTAGTGGACCGAGTCCACACCCAGAGCTTTCAGCTCACGGTGCAAAAGCACGCCGTAGGGCACACCTGCGCGCACCAAAGAGCAAAGCGTGATCTGAGGGTCGAGCTCGCCCTTTGCGATGCGTTTCTGAATTTGGAGTGCCAATGAGATCATCTCTCCGGCGATCCGGGCTTCGCCGCGGGTCTGGGCCTTCTCAAAAATCTCGAGATAGCGGGTGTCGGGGCGGCGCTCATCGGAAATCATCTCCGAGTAATGCGCGGCACCACTCTGGATCAGGACTTCTTTCTCAGCGACCGCGGTTGGCTTCATTGCCACCAGTTTCAGCAGAAAAGTCACGTCCGCTGGATCGTAGGAGCCTGAGGTCAGCTCTTTTTGGGGTGTCGCGTCGAGCATCAGATCGATCCTTTCTTGAATGTCTTGTGCAGCTGGGTCTCGGTGGGGATCACCATCATGTCGCAGGATTCCATAAACGGCAGATCCGTGATGCTGTCGCCCATGCCCCAGATCGGCTGGTCGCGGGTTGGGCTGATCTTCTCGATCAGATAATCGACCGCGCCCTTCTTCGAGATGTCATGCGGCATATAGGCCAGGTTATTGCCGTTGCGGTGCTCAAAGAGCAGGCCGCCCGGAGGGCCGCCGAGAAAGCTTTCCATGACCGACTGCACTTCATCCAGGCGTTCCTCCGAGCCATTGGACTTCACGCAGTAATAGACACCACACATCTGCTCTTCGACAAGCCAGTGGCGCAGGCCCCCGTCCTCGTTCATCTCTTCGATCTTGACCTTCATATCGGCAAAGAGCTGTTCTTTGGCTTTGCAGACATCGCGGGTCCGCGCCATCCAATCCTCGTCGAGCGCGCCTTCCGGGGTCAGGATTACCGCGCCATTGGAGGCAATCTGATAGTCACTGAAGGGCAGGGCGCAGCGCGACAGGGCTTCTGTCGAACGCGCGGTCACCGGAATGAACCGGGTGCTCGCGTTCAGCCATTCAAAGGCCGAAGCCTGCGCTGGCGTCATGTAAGAGTGGCTTCCGTTCAGCGCGTGTGACGCCTTCAGGGCCTCATCGGGCGCGCCGGCCATCTTGCGGGCCGTCTGGAAAATCGTGTCATCCAAATCCGAAAATACGATAGGCTTCATTGCTGACATTTCAGATATCCATCATTTCAAAAACTTGACCGTCTTTATCGACGATATGCCCCTTGCCGAGTGCCTCGCGCAGGCGGGGGTGAATGCCTTCAACACCAGTCTCGGTGAAGAGCACGATACGGTCCCAGTCGTCCGGGTTCACATTGTGCAGATACATATCGAGGCCGATCCCGAAGTGGTCAGGAAAAGTGATCTTATGCGCGATCACCGGGCCCGGCAGGATGGGAGATCGTGTTGTGCAAATGAACCCAACGTTCCGACCAATGCGCTCAATGGTCTCTGCGAAAAGAAAGGGCTGCCAGACATGTTCGCCAGTGCCAATCACCAGAACCCGCTCCTTGCGCTTGAACCGGGGCAACTTCTCCATCCACGAGAGGTACTCGGTTTCCGACATATCACGGCCGCGCAAGCCATCGCGGGGTGAGCGGTACATTGTGGTTTCGTCCGGCTCCCAAGAGGGGCAGTCGGCCTCAGCCATCGCGGGCAGGGCGGGCAGAACCGCATCCGGGTCTTGCGTCCAGGTCCAGGAGCCCTCAAGAAGCGAGACCGCCTCGACTTCCACGTCTCCCACGGCGGATTTGACTCGCTCTGCGGCCGCGCCACCCGACCAATCGGTCAGGGTCACCAGAACGATCTTTCCGAAGTGCGCGCCATTCTCGAAAAGCCCAGCGGCCAGCTCGGCAAAGGTATTGCCGGTGGTGGTCTCGTCATCCACGAGGACCAGCGTGCTGGCGGGGCCAGGGTGGTAGCATCCGCGGGTCGGGCGCATGATAAAATGTGAGGTCGCGTGGCTGTGACCCTCTTCGATCGCAAACCAGGGCTCAGCGCCGGGCAGGGGGTGGCGTGTCGTGTGCAGATAACCCATCTCGCGTCCAGGCAGCATCTTGCGCAGCCCGTCAAAGACCCCGGCGCCAATGCCCACGGCGGTTTCTGCAAAGCCCATCACGAAGACCGCGCCGCCCTTGAGATGGGGTGCGGTCATTTCGCAAAGTGCGTTCAGCGCATCGCGGTGATCTTTCGGCGCCACCGGGATATGGCGACCCAGAACGGTCGAGACGAACAGAAACGCCCGCTTCGGGTTCTGACGCTCTGCCAGCTTGAACAGCCCGCCGCGGCGTTCGATCTGAATGTCCAGATTCAGTTTGCCCGTCGAGAGCACATGGGTTGAGGCGTTCGTTTCAGTAATAAGGTCTTTCACGTCATATCCAATCGGTTGTCGTGTAAAAATCTGTAATCCATGACAGTTTTCGCAAAGCGCAATTGTCAGCAGAGCAACTTAAGTCTTCGAAAGTGGCGGACATCGTTGCGCCCGCCCATTTTCGCAATCCTCAGCTGTTGAGGAATTCGTCGATATCTGCAGCGGATGTCGAGGCGGCAACAGGATTGCGGTCTGCTTCGCGTGTTGCGCGCTTCTCGCGACGCCGCTCACTGATGCGGGAGATCATCTTTCCGGCTTTCCAATAGGCGGTGAGGATCGCGCCCCAGACCAAGGTAAGCACAATAAAGAAGAGGTAGGGCACAGTGCTGTAGCTCTCCGCCACAGGCTCGATCTTCGTGGCATTCGGGAACAGCGAGAAGAACTTGTTGCGCCAGCCATAATGTCTCACAGCAACCAAGGATTTGTCGGAAGCCAGCGATTGCGCACGGGACTGCAGATCAGCCGAGTTCCACTTGAGGTACCAGTAGTTGTCCTCATTGCTGTAGACCTTCGGCTTCGCGCTCTCGGTGTCTTCGGTCTGGATGTAATAGACATCGCGGGTTCGCGTTGTCTCGCCATTGGCCAGCCCGCTGGCAGTGGAATCGACGCGCTTTGTCTCGACGCCAACGGCGCGGACCACATCGGTCTGTGGCACCAGGTAATGCGTTGCAGCACCCGTTACGATCAGCGTTGTTGCGAGGAGGATTTTCTTGATCATGGTCAGGGCCCCTGAAGTTGGCGAGGCGATCTCCTGACCGCCGGTATTGCGAAAAACTGTATTACTTATATTGTCCGTTTGGGGGCGGGTTGCAACAGGTGTTGCGAAAATAATTAACCTAAATAGGGAAGCCAAGGGGCGCTCATTCCCTTTTCAAACGTAAAAGACCCCGGAGCACAATGCATCCGAGGTCCAGATTGTCGCCGCTGAGGGATCAGCTGGTAGAGATGTTACCGGTAGCCGATGTCATAGCCCTGACGGTACATGTCATAGCTCTTGTCATCGCGGCCATCGCCATCTGCGTCAGACCAACGCTTGGGCTTAAAGCGCACCGACCGATCGGTGGGCACATTATGCACGAAACCCCAGTCTGTATGAGCTTCATCCTCGCCGTCGAAAGCAGCGTAGCTCCGTGGCAAGCCCGCCGCGGCATCAGCCTTACCGTCGTCCTTGCCGGCATTCAGGATATGCCCGTAAGGCGTGAACCCGGTCCGCCATTCGATGCCACCACAGGATTCACCCAAGGCAGACTGGAAGCGGTAAGCCTTGCCGTTCTTGTACCAACCGTTCTTCTTCCCGTGACCTGAGCCGCCATTGGTCTCGACGATCAGCATGTCGTTACAGACGCTTTCCAGCACATTGGTGATGTTGGTGATGTCCTGCTTCAGGACAGTGATCTGCGTCTCAAAATCGTTGATGATACTGCGAAACGAGTTGTCGACGTAAAGCTTGTTCACGTATTCAGAGGACAGGATTGGGCTATAGACATTCCCAGCAACGTTCTCCTCATATTTGGTGATATTGGTGATGTAATGCACATCGCCAGGCCCACCGCTGCCAGGTTCAATATCCTGAAAGCGATATTGAGGAGAGATGATGCCATACATCGGATCCTGGTCGATCTCGCGCGGCACTTCGACTTCATTTGCGCCACCTGAGCCTGCGTTCTGTGCTGAGGCTGCTGCAGCGATGAAAGACAAGATGAGTGCTGTACTCAGGATAGTGTTTGAGCGCATGTGCGGTCCCTTCCTAATTTCTGTAAGTATGACATATTCGCAAATTTTAGTCGCAGGAAACGGACATACAAACTGCCGAGCTCTGTGTTTTTATAGCTCGGCCCGAAACGCGGGTGGGCTATCATGGTTATCTTTACATTTCTATTTCGAAAAACTTAGAGATCCGCTTGCACCATGAGATCTGGATCTTGAGGTGTAATGACCTCAATCCGAAAGGGCTTGAGCTCCGCGGTGATCCTGTTTTGAACGACTTCTGGCGCGAGGTTATGATCCGTTACTTGTTGCAGCTTCCAGATGTCGCGCAAGGCTGTATCCGGGAGAGCGTCAAGCAGCGCGCCAAATTCACCTCGGCTCGCAAAATCGATTTCAGCCCCGTCGATGGCTTCGAGGCAGATCACATCGGGGTTGCTGGCGCCACCTGAGCAAAAGCTGTAGCGGCCGTCATCAGTCTCCGGCCAGGTGGTGACACCCCCTGAGAAGTAGGGCTCGAGAATGGACTGCGCGGCCAAATCGAAAAGTTCGGGATGAGCTTCGCAATGCTTAAGCCAGGGGTCATCCAGATCATTTTCAGAAGGTTTGAAGTAGGGGTGCTCCGACCGGTCGGGCAGGGCCCAGGAAAGTCTCCAGCGGCCATCTTCCCCCTGCAGGCAACTGTGCGACAAAAGACCCTGCAGAATTTCACTGCGGGTCGTTCTGGGGAAGCTATAGGGGCATTCTGAACTGGCATGGGCTGAGACCATGGAAGGGGATCGCAAATCCGCTTCATCCGAGGGAGCATGCATGACACCCCGTTGGATCTGGTTGACCAAAACACCCTTATTGGGCTGGTCGCGGTGGAAGTCGTCCTGCGACCCGCGATACCGCGGGTGCTTTAATGCCATCGCGCTGAAGTCAGCCCAAGACATCTTGCGCAGATCAGACATGAAAGACGCCTGCGCCTCTGGATCACCCTTCAGCTGGCCATCGAGCACCACGCTCATCTGATCATTGTCGATGATCGCGATCCCATCATCCTGCAGATCAATCTCATCGCGTTCTGTGGCTGTATATTGTATGGCAGTAAAGCTGCGCGGTACGCCACCAGTCTTGAAGGAAAGGTGGGTCACATCGTCTGGACCGTGGAGATACTTCCAAGTTTTTTGTGAGATGTCCGTCATGGCATATCCAGTTTCGCTATTTCTTCAGGATACGCCCGTTATGCGAAAAAGGACAGAAATCTGTTGGTGAGCGAAATAATGCGGCCGGGGAAGCTCCCCGACCGCCTATCTGTTATCAGGCGGGGCGCACGCGCACCATCGCGCCATTGCCCGTCAGCACGCAGGCAGAGCCAGGACGCATCGCACCTTCACCCGGATTTAGGTTCTGAACGATCGTGCGCAACCCATTTGCCCCAAGATCGACAGTGTATTCGACACCAGTGCCGCTACGGCGGTTGGTGTTTACATTGGATGCAACCTGGCTGCCGACCACGCCACCGGCGACGGTGCCCAGACCCTTGGCCAGATCACGGCCGCTGCCGCCGCCGATCTTATCACCGATCGCATTTCCGAGCGCCGCACCAATGCCGATCCCCACGGCCTGATTGATCCCGTCGCGGCTCGAGGGCGCATCATCGACCAGAGCGACATAGCGCGCCTGAGCCACGGTACAGGCGGCGACGCGCATGGCCGTATTCGCCTCCGAGGTGCGATAGACGCTGCCGCTTGGCATCTGAGCTTGGGGCGCTTGGCATGCTGCAAGGGTAAGGCCAGCAACGAAAAGGAGGGAGGTGCGGAAAAGCTGCATTGATGCGCTCCTGTTTGGATGTTGAGTGACGCCAAATGCGTCTGAATATCGTCGCGACGAACCATGTCTTGACCTATGCGAAAAATAGGGTAGATGAAAAACAATATCAAGGAAGGCCTGCGATTTTCGCAGGTCAGATAGTTTGACATGGAGAATGATGCGTAATGGTATATGCTACATATGAAGCCGTAGCCAAGGCTGCGACGACTCTGCTTTCGCAGGATAAAGAGCCAACCCTGAATGATATCAGAGATGTGCTCGGAGGCGGTTCACTAAATACCATCGGAAAACACCTTAGGACGTTTCGTGAAGGAAGAGGTGAAGCAGAAGCACGCCTCCCGCCAACTTTCGTGAACGAATTTTCTGTTGCCGCTGCTGCAGAAAATCTACTTTTAGGCGGCAAGAAACCTACTATTGAAGCTGTGCGTAAAGAGCTTGGAACTGGATCAAAACGTACAATTTCACCGCTTCTAGAGAAATGGCACGCACGGACAAACAAGGCAGCAAAGCGGGCGGCTCTTGAGGTTCCTAAAGAGCTAAGAGAAAGCTCCACACAGCTGATTGGGCGCCTTTGGTGCTTAGCTCTTGAGCATGTCCGGGATCGAGATGAAGCCACAAGGCGATCGCTCGGATATGCCGAGCGTGACCTTAAGGAAGCACGCAGGGCGCACAATAAGTTTGTTAAAGATACAGAGCGCGAAATCGGCCTCCGGGATGCGTATATCGCAGACCTCGAGAAGCGCCTCGAGATGAAAGAGAAAACGTAAGAGGCAGGGCTCCTAGATACCATATAGATGCTTAAGGTGGTCATAGGCTGAGTTCACCTGCCTTAAGCGCTCTGGGTCGCCACCATGATCCGGGTGGTGGATCTTGACCAGCCTGCGATAGGCGGCCCGAATGTCTTCCCAGGTTGCCCCGGGGCTCAGATCGAGCGCCTCAAGTGCCCGATCTATCTCGCTGTCAGGGGAGGAGGTCTCGCCGTCATACTGCGCCCGATGCATATCGGCGCCGGCCTCCATCGCGCGGATGTGCTCTTTAAGGGCTTCATTCTCGGCTTCCAGCGCATCCGCGCCGTGTTGGTATTGTGCCAAGAGTTCCTCGAGATCTGAAATATAGGCACTCATCTCGTCGATCCTGGTGCGCGCCTGGGTGGATACATCCTGCAGGACCTGAGCATGTGTTTTCCGTGACCCGCGGATGATCCTCGGCCGCGGAGCGCCAAAGGCAAGGTGAAGCCCCATGCGGATGAAAAACAGCCCGTAGGGGGAGAGCCCGAAGATGATCATCATGATGACCACGTAGGAGGCAAGATCTTGGATCGAGCTGTTTTTGATGAAGGTTTCGAACATGCAAAGACTATCGCGCCGTGCGGCGGGGGCACCAAATAAAATCATACGGGGAAAGGCGCTTACCCCGGGATTTCCTGTGGACGGTGTTGTTGATGCTGATATTGCGCGGTATGTCTGTTGGCCGTTTGCGAATAAGAAAATCGGTTTACTATAATCAGAAGTGTCTCATATCTGTTGGGGCGAGCAGTTTTTAGAGTCCGGGAAGGTCCATTACGTATGTTCTACCAAAATGAGCGGATCGCTTTGATCATCGACGGTGTCAATCTCCACGGCATGGCACGTGCCCTCGGCTTTGAGATCGACTACCACAAGCTGCGCAAGTATTTCGAAGCCAAAGGCAAGCTCGTTCGGGCATCCTATTTCACGACCACGCTGGAGAATGAAGAGTTCTCATCATTGCGCGGTCTGATCGACTGGCTGAGCTACAATGGCTACAAGGTCCACGAGAAGCAAGCGCGTGAGTTCACCGACAGCGCCGGCAACCGCAAGATCAAGGGCACAATGAACGTCGAGATGGCGGTAGAGAGCTATGAGCTTGCCAGGCATATCGACCACTTGATCCTGTTCACCGGTGATGGCGAAATGCGCGCATTAATCGAGGCTGTGCAGCGCCGCGGCGTACGGGTCACTGTGGTGTCCAGTCTGAAGACTTCGCCGCCAATGGTTTCTGATGATCTGCGGCGCCAGGCAGACAGCTTCGTTGATTTTGCCGACCTTAAGGAAGCAGTTGAGCGGCCGCGGCGGCAGTAAGCTCTGCCGGTCACCTCAATGCCGGGATAAATATTACATAAGAAGGATTATGCGACACAACACTTCGGTTTCGGGAGTTTTGGCCAATATGCTCTTTACAACCTTCCTAAAGGCGGTTTCGATGACCCCCATGGAGGGATTGCGATGAATGAAGCAAGCGCGGATGAGGATGCCGTTTCAAAGAATCTGCCATGGCATTTTGGCCCGGCCTACACAGATGCACAGCTTGAGGAATATTACCGTCAAAAACCCTTCTACAATCAGATGATCACGCTGCTTAATGAATACGAATACACCAAAGCAGTAGTTGACCGGGACACAGATCGGCTGATGGAGATTTCAAAGATCTATGTCGACAAGTGGCTGGAGTTCGACCCGGTCTACCCCGGCCTGAGCAACTTCTTTCAGGCCGACTATTGGTTCAATCGGCTGACCGGCGGCCTGGTGCGTCATAAACGGTTTGATGAAGCGAAACACTATCTCGATATCTACTTCGGCAGAGAATGGGACAAGCTGTATTTCGCGAGCAAAAAATCAGTCAATGCGACCATGCGTAAGCGTCATGCGCGTGTCACGGCGCTCGTAAACAGATCAAAGGGATAGAGCCACGCCCGTCGCCCATACGAGGGTACCGGCTGCGCCCCATAGAGGCGCAGCCGCAGTGTTTTACGCCACCAGATTGATGTTCAGGCAGAGCAAGAAGGACGCGGCCACCATAGCGGCCAGCTGGCGCTCTTCCGAAAGCTCGTTCCAGCGCTCGACGGTCAGCTTCTTTTTGCCCACCGCTTCACGCATCTTGTCGATGTGCTCCTGGCGCATCTTCTTGGCTTCCTTCTCGGCCGGCATGTCGGGGATCTTGCGCGCCGCTGCGTCGACCATGTCGCCGGGCACCTGCAGATGCAGATCCTGGTAGCGGAAAAAGCGCAGATCATCCATGGTGCCTTCGCGCATCATCTTCTTGGTCTCTTCGCATTTCACATAGGCCGCGCGCACCATCACATGTGCCAGCGCCATGGCCTCTTCTTCGGTCTTCGGCTTGCCAGGCGCGCCAAGCACGTTGGGAATCCCGCGGGGCAAATCTTTGAAGGTCAGAACCACAACCCAGCCACCGATGGTCTTTTTCTGGACGATGATGCTGTCGATGTGCTTGGACTTCATCCAGTAGTAGGTTTCCATGATCGCCTGTGCGTCGGCCAGCTCTTTGGTGTCAGCGCCGAGTGTACCGGCCAGCAATTCGCGGGCTTCTTTCTTGGCGCGCTTTTCCAGTTTTTTAAGGGTTTTGCGGCCTTCGTAGTAATGGGCAGTCGTAAGTTGCATAGTGATGCTCTTCTTTCTTTTGTTGTGGGTCGTTTTTTGTTTTGGGATCAGCGTGCGTCTTCGAGCATCGCCTCAGGGTTCTCGAACAAAGCCTCGAAGTCGGCCTTCCCCGCATTGCGTGCCTGGGCAGCCAGAACACCGATCTGACGGGCAGATTTGTCTGCATAAGGAGCTGCGGTTTCATGCCAGGGCACCAGGTCCCAGGACGAGACCGCAAAGCTGGTCATGATGGCTTCCTTCAGGCGCGGGCTGCGCTCCGCACGCTGCATCACCACGGCAATCAACTGGTGGCTGTCATGGTGATCGAAGCAGGCATCGAAGCGCTCGCCCCATGAGCCCCTTTTGAGGGCTTTGGCGACGTAATCGACGCGTGCCTGGAATGAGACGGCCTTCTCTCCGGCCGTCTTCTTGCGCGGCGTTGGCCTGGCTGTTTTAGTCTTGCTCATTCGTTTGCTCCGCAGTTCGTTTTTCGCAATAAGGTAAACTTAGGCGCCCTATTCCCGCTGCGATAGCCCCCAGAGCCGGACAGACGTCCGAGAATTGTGGATATAGTTGTTTTTGCGGGTCCATGTTAAGCTGTTTTTCGCAACAACCAAAAGGAACACTCCATGGCCAAGAAGCCTGAAATGAAGATCGAAGACATGATAGACCGGCTCAGGTCTGGCGAAGTTTCCCCGGGCTCGCGCGAAGGCAGCGATATGATCCGCAAGATTGCCCTCTCTAGCCCGAGGGACCTCACGACACGGCTGTTTCACCTCTCCAATGCGTCGCTCGAAAAGGCGATGAAAACAGCTGGCATGAAAGAGGACCAGATCGAAGAGATCCTCGGCACCGACGTCAAGGGCGACATTGACGATGTTCAGCAGGAGGACCCCTTGGATCCCTTTGCGAAACACACAGAATTGGCACCGGAGCCTGATCTGGAAGTCGAACATAGCCCCTACGAGTATGATCCCGGCGAAGAGATGCGTAACGGTCCGCGTCCGCCACGCTAAGGTTGGGCCCGTCTATACCAAGGCGGGCTCTTCACCAAGCTCTTCGACACCAAGGCCGGTCATACGTTCAATGAAGCGGAGCTGGTCATCCAGAAGTTCATAGACCAGAACTTCGACCTGCTCGGCGTCCATCTGAACACCATCTTCGTCAAAGACCAGGATTTCATCCACCCTATAGGCTGGCGCGCAGATAGTTGCGGCCAGCGGGTTGCCGTCGAGATCATAGTCGAGGTGAAATTCAACCTTATCCTCTGACCCGTAGATGTCCCGATCCCTATTGCCCGAGACCTCATTGCCTGTGAAAACATAGGCTTCTTGGCGCAGCTTGGCTTCGGTAGTTTTTGCCCTGTTCATGTTCAGCGCGCCTTTTCTGAATCTTCGGCGTACATAGCGCCATTTTCGCAAAGGTAAGCGCAAACTGTTTCCTGCGCTTACTGGTGAAGTCCCGTTTTTCGCAATTATGCGTCAACGGTAAGGAAATTCATACCCTTGATGCCCATGATTTCGAGCTTCTTGCGCAGCTTTTTCACGGCATTGGCCTCCAGCTGACGCACGCGCTCCCGCGTGCGGCCGAATTCCTGGCTCAGCACCTCGAGGGTCAAAGGCTCCAGCGCCATGGTGCGGGCCTGAATAATCCTGATCTCGCGCTCATTGAGGGTGCTCATGGCTTCGGCGATGGCGTTGACCGCAAAGCTGCTGGCGTCCTCGGAGATGACGATGTCCTCCGGCGTAGGGTTGCTGCAAGGCAGAACGTCGACGAACTCCAGGGTCTCGCCCCTTTCGTTTGCATTGGGAAGTGGCGCATTCAGCGATGCGCTGGTTGGCATCGCAGATTTGATGTCTTTGAGCTTAGCAACATCCATGCCCATCATCCGCGCTGTCTCTTCGTCGATCTGCTGCTGGGTCGGCGACATGCCGGCAGTCCGCAGCTTCATCTCAACGCGCCTTTCGATGTTCGAGAGGGTGAAGAAGGCTGTGCGGTTGACCGAGGAGGACTTCAAACGCACCGCGGAGTTATCCCTCATCACGGCATCCTGAATTGCGGATTTGACCCACCAGACAGCATAGGTGGCAAAGCGGTACCCGGAGTTGGGGTCATATTTATCAGCGGCCTTCATAAGGCCGATGGATGCCTCTTGCATGAGATCATTGACCGATCCGGAGGTGCGTTTCATCTTGCATGCCAACTTGCTGGCCAAGCGGAGGTGCGAATCGATAAGGCGATTTCGCGATTTTTCGCAACCATGCTCCCGCCAAGCCGTCGCCAGTTCGATTTCCAGTTCCCTGTTCAGGTATTCACGCCTCATGGAAGATGCCGAAAGGTTAAGCTCACGAACGGGGGCTGCCTCCGGGGTCGCGCGGGCTGTTGTGTGAACTTGGGTGGTGGCTTCGGTGAGTGTGATCGTGGACATCTGAGACTCCTGAGGGAAAACTTCTTAGGCTTTCTGTCAAAGATGTAAATCATGTGCAATCCCTATTTTTCGCAAATCGTAATTTTGATGGAACTTTCTGCACTTTGTCCGGGTTTATGTCGTTCGGCCTTCATCAATATTGAATTTTCCCTGCAATTTCAACGATGTAACGCTGTAACGGCTTTGTTACACGTTAAGTAACGCTCGTAAGTACATGAAAAGACGTAGATATATCTCTATTTCTATCTATGTAACAAAATATAAATAAAAGTATACATACACGAAGAACCTCACGTAGGTCATCACATGCGCTCTAATATTAAGACACATCTGGGCGTAATGCGTTACACTTGCTAAGTCATTGATATTTATATATATGTTTGTAACAGACCCCGAAAATCGGTCGAATTCCGCGCATCTCTGAAAAATTGATCAATGATTTCAAGGCCTTCTGTGTTACAGCCTGCGTTACAGGGCGCATTGCTCCTCCTGAAGCGTTCGAAATATGCATATCGGCAGGTCCAGGTTGGCTATGAAAGCCATTGAGAGGTCCTCTGAAGCCGATCTGGCTCGGTTCAGCGCTGGCCACCCGCAATACGCCCTATCGATGCGCAGGAGCCTCTTCTGTGATCCCTAGACCCCGACGTGCGGGGCCTTTGTGGTTCCCGCCGCTATGTTCGATTAAACTGTGGTTAATTTATAGGGTTCACGACGGTAGCTCTTGGCGATTTGCGAAAAAGACTATAATGTGCTTAAATGTCGTGCCAACTGAGGACGGGTCATCTTTATGAGCGCAAGCACCACCGCGAAGATATTCGAGTTTCCAGGACGTGCATCTGCGCGCCCTTTGGCTGCATCGCATCAGGATATCGAGTTTGAGCAAGAGCCCTGCCCTATGATGGATGACGGTATGCTGGCCTTGGATGCCTATCCGTTCGAGATAGACGAGGTAGACCCTCTTCTGATCGTCGAAGGTCGGAACTCTGATTTCATGGAAGGTCCGGTACAATCGCGCATGACGCTCATAGAGAACGCAGCGCATGGCTCTGTTGCCCGCCGCTTCCGCCTCAAGGATCTACACCCCATGGATGTTGCGATCATCGCAGGCTTTCTTGTCATTGTGGCAATGATCTAAAGACCCCCACTGCCGGATCGAATGCCGCCCTACCCCATGCAGGACGGCTTTTCCTTACATGGCTGAGACAATGCTTTCATAGTCCCACGCGGAGATGCGTTTGCCATCAACGAAGACTGTCGGTGTGGCGTTCACGCCGTCACGCGCGAGATTAGTCTCCTGCCAGGCCACCAGGGCTTCAGCTTTGTCTGCATCAGAGAAAGCCTCTTCGAGGGCCTCCTCCTGCATCCCGGCGATCTTCCCGATCTTGCGAAGGTTCCGGGCAATCTCAGCCGGATCACCCGAAAGCCAGTCGCGCTGGCGCTCATAAAGCAGGTCGGACACGGCAAAGAAGCGATTGGCGCCGGCGGCGCGCGCCATCAGTGATGCCCAGATGCCAGGACGATCAAAGTAGACCTCGCGGAAAATGAACTTGGCCTGACCCGTTTCGATCTGCTCAGCAACCAGCCGCGGTTTGACCGTCGCCTGAAACCTTGCGCAATGCGAGCAGGTGAAGGAAGCGTACTCGATGATCTCCACCGGTGCGGCTGGGTCGCCCAGGATCATGTCCGGGATCTCGACCACGCTGTCGGAAGCGCGCGGCAGAGCGGCCTCCCCAGCGTCAGGTTTGCGGCCCATCGCTGCGAGGCCGGTGCCGGCCGTCATGCCAATGCCGGCAAGTGAGGTCATGTGAAGGAAGTAACGTCGTTGCATATTGTCTCCGAATAATTGTTTTTCGCACCGCTCGATGCTGTTGGGGTATTCCTGAAGGTTAGGGTTGCTTGTCTGATATCTGTCTCAGGTACGCCTCTTACAAGAAGAGATCCCCCTTACGGATAAAGTGCCGATCATAAACTTGGGGATTTGCGCGATGCGCGCGTATCCTTTAAGTCACCCAACCCCCCCCCGGGAAGCCCCGTCTGTTCACGGCGGGGAGGGATGGGGGCGATTTGTCATGGGGCTGATCTTTGATTGGCCACATAATTCCGCACGATCTCGATCGGTGCGCCCCCGCAGCTGGCTGCGAAATAGGACGGGGACCACAAACCCTTGGCGGCATGGGCCTTCAGGTCAGGCCGATCCCTCAAAAGGATCCGGGACCCGACCCCTTTCATGGAGTTGATGAGGCGCGACAGCGCCACGGTCGGGGGGTATTCCACCAGAAGGTGGACATGGTCTTTCTCGCCATCGCATTCCACCAGCACCGCGCCGAAACCTTCGGCGACGGAAGTGAAGGTGCCGCGCAAGCGCGCCAACGCATCATCGTCGAGCATTCCGGGGCGGTACTTTGTTACAAAGACCAAATGCACATGCAGTGATGTAACTACATGTCGTCCCGTGTGATATTCCATCTTGCGCTTCCTCAGACCAAACCTTACCTTTGGTATATGGAAGTGATTAGAGCCCATGTCTATACCCTGCGCCCGACGCCAGAGCAGAAAATGCTCCTGGCGCAGACGGCAGGTGTGGTGCGTCTCGTTTACAACCTCGCCCTCGAACAGCGGCGGATCTGGAGCGGCAAGCGATATGCAGGCGGCGCCCGCCGCAGCTTTGGCGCCAAAGGGTCGTCGCGCGAGCTCAGCGAACTGCGCGCCGCCTATGACTGGGTCGGTGCCGTCAGCCAGACCGCACAGAACCAGGCGTTGATGGATCTCGATCGCGCTATTGCGAATTTCTTCGAAGGCCGCGCGTCTTACCCTACACCGCGACGAAAAGGCGTAAACGACGCCTTTCGACAGGCGGGCCGCGAGATCTCGGTGCGGCAACTCAATGCAAAATGGTCCGAGGTCAGGATTCCCAAGATCGGATGGATCCGTTACCGCGACACCCGGCCCTTGCGACGCGGTGAAGGGGGCGCAGTCGATATCCGCAACGCCACCCTGCGCCGCGGCGCCGGTGGCGGCTGGGAGGTCTCGATCTCACACCGCTGGGACATTCCCGAAGACGATATCCCTACGGGTGCTGTCGGTGTCGACCGCGGTGTCGCAGTGCCCTTTGCGATGTCGGACGGCACTCAGGTATCGCTGCCGGCGACCATGGCAACGCGCGAGACAGCTCTGCGTCGTGCGCAGCGCAAAATGTCGCGCAAGCGACGGGGTTCGCGACGTTACGCGAAAGCCCGGGCCCGCGTCGCGCGACTGAAGTCGAGCAACGCCAGAGCGCGCAAGCATTTGGCACATGTTACCTCCCGCTCCTTGGTGCGGGACTATGGCTTGATTGCGATTGAGGATCTTCGAACGAAGAACATGGTCGCAAGCGCCCGTGGCACACTGGCAGAGCCAGGTCGGAATGTGGCACAGAAGCGCGGCCTCAACCGGGCCATCCTGAACGTAGGTTGGCACCAGTTCGAGACGATGCTTGGGTACAAGCTGGAGGAGACCGGTGGCGTGCTGGTCAAGGTTCCTGCCGCATACTCGAGCCAGGAATGCGCCGCCTGCGGGCATGTAGACAAGGAGAACCGCAAGAGCCAAGCGGTCTTCGTCTGCATCGCCTGCGGCGCGGCGGACAATGCCGATACCAATGCGGCAAAGGTGATCCGCGACCGCGCCCTCCGGGGCGAGACGGCGGGAAAACGGCGGTGGAACACACCGTTGCTGGACGTGGAGGGGACCGCAATAGCGCCCGTAGAAGCGTCAACTCCCTGCGCAGGCAAGGGGCTCAATGCCCCATTGCATGCGTCGGAAATCCACCTCTCTTCAGGGGGTGGAAGATGTTAAAACCGAATATCAAGGAGCATTCCATGGAAGCGAAATCCGTAGCCCTTCGGCTTAAGGCCGGCAGCAGCGACAAGGCCTATACCGCAGAACTTAAGCAGGAAGGCACCGGCTGGGTCGTCCACTGCGCCAATGGACGTTATGGGGGCACTCTGAAGCCCCAGATCAAGACCCCAGATCCGGTCGACTATGAAACGGCCGACAAGATCTACACAAAGATCGTCAATGAAAAGACACGTAAGGGCTATACTGCAGGTGGCGATGGTGTGGCCTTTGCTGGCACCGAGAATGCAGGCCGCGTCACCGGCTTTCAGCCCCAGCTTTTGAATCCGACCACGGAGGAAGAGTTGCTCGAGGTGATCGCGCGCGAACCGGGCCAGTGGGTTGCACAGGTCAAGTTCGATGGCGAACGCCGCGGTCTGAACGTCGTCGATGGCAAGATCACCACGGCCAACAAGCTGGGCCTCGAAGTGCCTGTCCGCGGTGAGTTTGCTCAGGCGGTCGAGGCTTTGGTCGCTGCAGGCCTCAAAGACTTCGCGATCGACTGTGAGGATATGGGCAAATATCTGGTGCCCTTCGACGTGCTTTCGATCGATGGCACGGATCTGGCCAACCAGCCGCTCAAGGCGCGTCTTCATCAGCTCAATGTCTTCAGCAACCTCTGCGCCAAGGCGGATGTCGACGATACCCTGCGCTGTGCCGATACCTGGGTTATCGATAATGTCGCGCTCGCCAAAGAACTGATCGCGCGTCACCGTGAGAAAAAGGCTGAAGGTCTCGTATTCAAGCGGTTGGATGCGCCCTATGTTGCTGGCAAACCCAACTCCGGCGGCGACCAGGTGAAGCTGAAGTTCTACAATGACATCACGGCTCGGGTGTCCGGTCACACCACTGGCAAACGCTCGGTCTCGATGGAGCTGCTGCAGGATGGCGACTGGACGGAAGTGGGCAAGGTGACGGTGCCCGCCAACAAGAAGATCCCCGAGATCGGTGCTCTGATCGATGTGCAGTATCTCTATGCTTATGAGGGTGGCTCGCTGTTCCAGCCCACCTTCCGCGGCGTCCGTACGGACTACCTCGAAGAGGACTGCACCACCGACAAGCTCTGCTACAAGCCGGACGATGAATATATGCCGAGCATGGAGGCCGTTGAGGACGATCAGCCGAGCCTCTAAGCCACGGCAATGAACTGTGAGGGGCGTTCTGCGCCCCTCCTGTCATCAAGCCAACCAGGAGCTTCTATGCAATACGTAGATCGCCTCAGAAATGCTTTGTCGGATTGGCGCTCTGGACTTCACAAGACATGTACTCGGCGGGCGACGACAATGCACGTATGCGGTGCCTGCGGCGTAACCTGGTGGACCACATTTGCCGATCGGAATGAGCTGCGACGGCCGAGCTGGTGCTGTTCGAGCGAAGCGCATCCCGAGATTAAGTCTCAGTCCCTGGCGCCTTCAAGGTTCTGAGCATCTTCCCGACCGGTGCCGGGATCTTTGGCGATGACATTCATCAGCCCCTTGTGGCGGAAAAAGGCCCCACCGCCATGTGCCGAGGATGCAGTGACACCCTTGGCAGTTTGCTTCGCCCCAGTGAATGGATCTTTTGTCTCAGACATCTACTCTGCTCCTTTAGTATTTTTCGCACAGCCCGTACCCATGGCTAAGTTCACCACCCTGTCCCCGACAGAGAGGTCGAGTGCCTCGCTAAGGCCGCCATTGATCTCCAGAACGTAGCGCACATCACCATCACTACGGATCGAGGTTGTGTCATGTGGGATGGCGTTCTCATGGATAGAGGACACATATCCCGCCTCATCAATGAAGAGCATGTCGAGGGGGATTAATGTGTTCTTCATCCAGAAGGAGACCTCGCCTGTATGGGGGAAGATAAAGAGCATCCCGGCGTCGGCTGGCATGTCGTCGACCATCATCAACCCGCGAGACAACGTGTCTGGCGTATCAGCAAGGGCGACCTCGAAGCTGACGGCATCGCCGCCCCCTGCCCCTTCGATCGAAAGCAGATTGGGGTCGCATGACGGCGGCACTGCCGCGGCGCTCCCTGTCAGGGCCAGAATGACACCTGAGATAAATACTGGCGTAAACAATGCTTAATCCTCGCTTAATGGAATTTCATGCTTCCCAGTTATTCGCAAAGTATAGAGGAAGATACGCCCAACTGGCAATTAGCGCGTCTCAGAGGCCGGCGCTGGTCTCCAGCTCCATTTGCGCCGCTGGCTGGGTTGCGGGTTCCTCAGTGGCAAAGGGGTCGTCGACGTTCTGCCAGCTGTAATAATGGCCAATCTCTCGGTTCTCAAACTCCCTGAATACATTTGTTTTCTCATGGAATTTGTATTCAGTGGTGGCGAGTTCATGGTAGGGCTCGTAGATAATCTCGGCGATGCTCTGCAGCGCATCGAGCTGGGCGGCGGCTTCGCGGCGGAAGTCATCCGATTGTGGCTCCCCTGCTGCCAGCCGCTCGATATCAAAGCCAGGCGTGTCTTCGAAATATCCCGCGATGGCCGCCTTGTTCTGTATGTTGGTGTCCAGACGCCGCTTGCCAAAGTCGCTTCTGCGTCGAATGAAACCCACAGGCATCCCATGGGTGATCTTATCGATCAATGTGTCGCCCTTGGCCTCTTTCAGGACACCCGATTTCGCGAACTTGTTGCCAAGCGCCTTCAAGAGCGCGGCATCCACACTGTCGAAACCATGTGTTTCCAGAACCTTGTCGATGCGCCGCGCAGCAGCGTGAAGCTTCCCGCGGAACGCTTGGACATTGGCATCTTCAAAGGGTGAGTTCAGCGTCATTGTCATGGGACAGTACCTCGTTTTTCTCATAAGGATTTTCAACGACCTGCATTTTTCTCGGCTTCTTCCCGCCGGTCGGCTCCAGCACCCGGTCCAGATGCATCTCGATCAAAGGCGCGATGGCCGGGTCGCGGTAGGGCATATTTTCGCAGACCCAGGTCATGCAACTCATGAAGGAGGCGCGCGCCTGGCTCGGCAACATGCAGGCCACCTCTACTCCCAAGCGCTCAAGTTCAGGATCGCTTTCCCAGGTCACATTCAGCCCTGCACTAAGTGCCGGCTCTTCTATGATGCTGAGACGCTCATCGATGCGGATCCTGACATCGATCTCCTTAATCTCTTTCTTGGTGATGAGGGTGTTTTCAGCCGTCAAACCAAAAGCGTCCTGGATCACAAACTGCGCCCGATCCTCCATGATCTTATAGTCTGGCAGCATCTTCTTAATCGGTGTTGGGATGTCGCCGTAGAAAGCCTCGGAGGCATCATGCAGCAGGATGGCGAGTGCATCTTCCACATGGCGAACGCGGCCGTTCTCAATTGCCCACCAAGTCATGGCTGTGGCGTGTTCAGCCACCGAATAGAGCTCGACGTCATGTTTGAGCTGACCGCCATAGCGGCAGGTGCGCGCCATGCCCCAGGCCAGATCGTCAATGAAGACATCCCGCGGATGCGGGTTCAGGATCGACCACATACCGCCAAGGGATGTGGCAACCCAATCACCGCGATCCGTTACAGGAAGCAGTGTGACTGGATCATATTTCGCATCATTGAACAGGTTGTGTTTCATAAGGCCACCATAGCAAGACGTTGTGAAAATCCCGCCATGTACTCACGCGCAACGATGTAGCGCATCTGAGAGACACTTTGGCTTTTTCGCACTTGGCGGTGAGCTACACGCCCGAGGCTATATAATCAATGGCAAGCGACAGAACGGCCGATCCCGCAGCCCTCGCCTGTTCAGGAAAAAGAGCTGCGTAAAAGACCGTGCCAGTCAGGGAGGCATAAATTGCTGTCTTGGTCCGCCGGAAAGGCGCTGGCTTGCGCTTGCGGCGCGAGTGTCGCCTGCCTTTACGAACAGATCTGGCATCAATCATCTTCAAAGCGGAGCGGATATCTTCAGGGCGAGCCTCGAACCATTCGTTATGGACGTTGCGCACACCCATGCCGCGCAGAATGCGATGCACATCCTTGTCGCTGAAAGTCTTGCCGTTCCGTTTGACAGCCTGAGCTGTCAAAAGCAGCGTGTAGGGGTCCTTCTCTGGGGACGAAGCGCCGATCTGCTCGCGAATGCGCACATGCGGATCCCGTCGTGTATAGCCAACCTTGATGAGCCCCCTGCCCCGGCGCCGCCCGGTCCAGCGGGTGTCACGGTAGGCGGGGGTCGTATAGGCGTAGATGCTTCCCTTTTGCTGGCTCATATCCCTGAAGTTTTTCGATGATCATAGCGGAGGGTAATGCAGTCCAATGCGAAAAACATGGTCGCTATAGATAATAATGTGGAAAACTCCACCGCCACGCAGTCACATGTATACCAAATGAGTTGACATAAGGGTGGTTAGCTATCAGGTTAACACCAACGCGAAAAACACAGGGATACATTGAAAATGACCGAATCTCAGAAACAGAAAACAATTGTCACCCTTCTTCTGGACCGTTCGGCCTCCATGATGCAGATCCGCGATACAACCATCGCCGGAGTCAATGCCTGGATCGAAGAGCTGCGGAAGACGAAAGATAACATGCTCTTCAGCTTGATTCAGTTTGACTACTTTGCCGATCAAGAGCAGACAACCAAATCTGAGCACGCACCGACCGGTGCCGTGGCCGCCTCCGCCTATATCGGCGGTGCCTTCGGCAATGCCGGTTTCGCTGGCGCGTCTAGCTACAAGATGCAACTTGAGAAGACCTACATGGCCACCCCAATTGGCGAGGTGAAGGATCTGGACCGAGAAGCCTACACCCCGCGCGGCGGCACACCCCTGATCGATGCAGCTTTCACGACCATCCGGGCGATCGAGCAGAGCATTCAGGGGCGCGATGACATTAAGATCGTTCTGGCGATCCAGACTGATGGGGAAGAGCGAGACTCCAAAGAGAATACCTGGGCCGGCCTCAAGGCGCTCGTCGCAGAGAAGGAAGCGTCTGGCTGGGAGATCCTCTTTATGGGGGTTGGCATGGATGCTTATGCGGAAGCCGCAAAGATGGGCGTATCACGCAGCAAGACGCTGGCCTATGGCGGCGACGCCGTTGCCACACGGGCGGCTTTTGCCTCCACGGCTGGAAAGACCGTGGCCTTCTCATCAGGGGCCGCAGCGTCGATGGACTATACCGATGCCGAGAAGCTGGCCGCCGGAGATACCCAGTCATGAGCGACAAGGCGGATGACGCCAAAGCCTTTGGTGAAACTTTGGGGAAATACCTTGATCAATACGGCAAGAGTCGGTCGGCGGTGGCCAGCGAGATGGGGATCACTCGGTCCTACATCTCGCAGCTGACCACTGGCGCAAAAACCGTGAGCGCGGAGAAGGTCGACAGCCTCGCGGATACCATCGGGATCACGGAGGAAGAGCGTGTCGATCTGCACCGCGCGGCCGCCAAAAGCGCTGGATTTCGGATCGATCTTCCGGAGGGATTCTGATTCCAAGGCGGATGTCGGCGTAAAATAACGTTAACCACAAAGGACTTTCATGCAGATCCATTATCAGACCAAGGGCTTCATTCATCCTTCCAAGCCTGGACATCCCGAGCGCCCTCATCGTCAGATGGCGGCCCTTTCGGGGTTGCTTCAGCTGCCGGAGGGCAAGCTTAGCTGGCATGGGGCACAGCCGGTGGAATTGGTCGAGGCGGAGATTGCGCATGATCCGAACTACCTGCGGATGATTTCGGAGGCGGACTTCAGCAGAACGCGCGCTCATCAGCTCGATGGCGGTGATACGGTATTGTCGGAGACAACCTTGGAGGCGGCTCTGACAGCCTTGGGCGGCGCCCGGTCGGCTACATCTCAGATCATGTCGGGCAAAACTTCTACGGGTTTCGTTGTCGCCCGGCCGCCGGGCCATCACGCCACCAAAGACAGCGGCATGGGCTTTTGCCTTCTGGGCACAGCAGCCTGGGCCGCACTGGATGCGCGCAATCGCCACGGGGCGCGGGTTGCGCTCATTGATCCCGATCTGCACCATGGTAACGGTTCGCAGAATATCCTTTGGGATGAACCAGATACTCTCTTCGCCTCCACCCATGAAAAGGGCAATTGGCCGGGCAGCGGACAGCCTGAAGAGACCGGCGGAATGGGCCAAATCATCAACGTGCCGCTGGACAAGGGAAGCGGCAGCGCCACGATGCGCGAGGCCTGGGCGGACATCTTTGACCGGGTGGCAGAGTTCGGCCCGGATCTGATCATCGTCTCTGCAGGGTTTGATGCCCATGGCGACGACCCGCTTTCGGGTCTCAACTGGACGATGGAGGATTACAGCTGGTTCGGTAAGCGTCTGGCAGAGCTCGCAGATGAGGTCTGTCATGGCCGGGTTCTGTCGATCCTTGAAGGCGGCTATGACCTGCAAGTCCTCAAGCATGGGATCGCCGCTTTTTCAGCGGAGCTGACCGAGCTTGATGACAAGAGCACCTCACCGGGGCTGGTGCCCGACACCGATCTCATGGGATGGCGCGCGCCGCATCTTGGCGGCTACAGCAACATGCCGCATCCCGGGCAGGAGGCGCTCAAAGTTACCAAGGTGGGCGGACGGCTCTGGATCGAGGAAACGGCCACCGGTCAGTTTCTCTACACTGTGCCGGAGTTCGTGAAGCTGATCAGCCGTGACCCTCTTACGCATTTGGTCCGGGAGGCCAATGCGCTCGGCCAGCTGCCGATCGATATGATCATTCGACTGGAAGCGGAAGCCAAACGGGTCGCGGGGTTCAACCCCGGCCGGTCGAACGATTTTTCATGATGCAATCTGCAACCTGCAACGGGCCTCATGGAACCGCTCAGCGAGGATCGCATAGCGCTTAAATACTGGGGGGAAGGCCGTGAGATAATCACGGGCCGCCCTGCCCTGCAGTCCTGGCGTTGCGGTGAAGGTAGTCCCTTCGGGGAATTGATCCGCCGTAAGATCGAGGCCTTGGTTCCAGTAATGGTTTGCCAGTGTGCCGTCGGGGCGCCGCGCACGTCCGCGGATCACGGGCATGGCCGTCATGTCATTCACCAGTAGCGCAGTTGCGGCCGCCTGCCCCCGCGATGGTGTGTCTTTTGTCCATTCGCTGCCATGCGCGGTATCCTCATCCCAGGCCGCGCGGATCAGATCGGCCATGTCGTCAAACGGCGTATAGCCCAGACAGTCGAGATATTCTTTCTGCGTTACCCAAACGTATGAGATCGGCTTTCCGGTCTCGGCAGCGGCGCGCTCGGCCATTGCTCCGAGCAATGCGACCCCCTTGGTGCCATGCAGCTCTTCATAGACATCCATGACCAGATGCCCCTCTTGGAAGAGCGCCTGCTCGCAGGTGCGGCTGCGGTTGCCGATGATCATCAAGGGCGCGCTGTCTGACAGAATGCTCATGGTTTTCCAATCTAAGTTAACGCGTTGTCCAAATATGACAAACCTAGTTTTTCGCAATGTTCTATCTTGCAATCCCTGAGTGCAACAGGAATATTATTCACAAAGCGGCGGGCGTTCCGCGGCAAGACAAGGATTTCATGAGTGCATTCGACGACCAGCTACGACGAAACGCGTGCAGCCCGGATTGATGCCGGCCTGAAGAAATACATGAACAACGTCTATGGGATGATGTCCCTGGGTACCTTCGTGACCTTCGCGACAGCGTGGTACATCTATACGACCGAAGAACTGCTCAAAGTCTTCTTCAATCCCGAGACATTGTCGCCAACGGGTTTGGGCTGGTTCGCCATTTTCGCGCCATTGCTGATGGTGATCCTGTTGTGGATGATCGAGCGGCCCTCCTCCCCTTTCGTGCTGAAGATGTTCTTTGCGCTCTTTGCGGCGTTGATGGGCATTTCGATGACCTCCATCTTCCTGTCCTTCGAGATCGGGTCGATCGCAAACACCTTTCTGATCACCTCGGCCGCCTTCGCCGGTCTGTCTCTCTGGGGCTATACGACAAAGAAGGATCTCACCGGTCTCGGTGCATTCTGCTTCATGGCATTGTTTGGGTTGATCGCAGCCTCGGTGCTGAGCCTGTTCATTCAGTCGACAGCATTTGAATTTGCAGTCAATCTGGCGGGCGTACTGATCTTTGCGGGCCTTACGGCCTATGACACCCAGCACATCAAGACCGAGTATGTGAACCAGATTCATTCATCCTGCGATGATGAGATCGAGAAGTCGGCCGTTATGGGGGCTCTTGAGCTCTACCTGGACTTCATCAACCTCTTTTTGCGCATTCTCGCGGCGACCGGTAAGAAGAAGTAGCAACCCTGTTCCGAAGGGAATGCCCTGAAAGGCCCGGCGGTAGCCGGGCTTTTTTATTGATACCCCGGACTAAATGCCGGGATATCCACAACTCATCCCTCTCGTTGATCCATCGCGCGTTGCGAAAAATGGCATTGCGCATATCCTCTGTTTGCGGCGAATAGGCCGTCCAAACTTCAGGATATGACATGGCCATTACTCCCCCGCGCAAACCCAAAACCCTCACGCTTGTCGCCTTTGTTGTCTCGCTGATCGTAAGTTTGACATGCACATATCTGCTCTTCGCTCCCGAAGAAACGAAGGAGTGGCCTTTCACGGCAGTGGATACGGCTGACGAAGTGCCACTGTCCCGGTTCAAAGATATTCTCACTGAAGATGGCGCCGGACGCCGGGTCGCTATCCTGAAAGACAAGATCCTGATCGAGATGGTCGAAGGCGCCGGCGATGTCATTGCCGAGGAGGAGCCCTTCTTCAATTTCTCGAAGCCAGACGACGCCGAGGAGCTTGATGCGGAGGGGGAAGAGATCGAGGGGGATGTCCTCTCTGTCGATATTCCGCGTTACAACGACCCATTCCTCAATGATCTGATCCGCGAGGACCTGGGCAGCTCGAACTTCGAGGTGGGTGTCTTTGCTGATGACGCAGGATTGACCGGTTTGCAAAAGTCGTCGATCGCCTTCCAGATCCTCTTTGTCGTTCTGATCGCCTTCATGGTGTTGAAAATGATGGGCGTGGGTGGCAGCAGCTTTGGCACTGAACGCGGGTATTCCATCATCCAGCACAAGGACCTTCCGGTAGGTCTGAAGGATGTTGCAGGCCTCGATGCAGCACGCGAGGGTGTCGAAGAGGTTATCGGCCTGCTGCGCGATGAAGGCGATGTAGGTATGGCCGGCGGCCGCCTGCCCCGCGGTATGCTGCTTGATGGCCCTCCGGGCACCGGCAAAACCTTGATGGCGCGTGCCATGGCCAAGGAAGCCGGGGTGAATTTCATCTCGATCGACGCTTCTTCCTTGAACCAGATGTTCGTGGGTCTCGGCGCCATGAAGATCCGCAGCATCTTCCGCAAAGCCCGCAAACTTGCGCCCTGCATCATCTTCATCGATGAGATCGACGCCATGGGCCGGGCCCGTGGGTCTTCGGACAGCTCCGGGGCACGCGAAAGCGATGCCACACTTAACGCCCTGCTCACTGAGCTTGATGGATTTGATGCGCGTGCCGGCATCTTCATCATCGCGGCCACCAACCGCGCGGAAATCCTTGATCCCGCGCTGATCCGCCCGGGCCGGATCGACCGTAAGATCACCCTGACCCTGCCCGATATCAAAGCACGCGAAGAGATCCTGGCCGTACACTGCCGCGACAAAACCCTGGGGGAGGACGTCAATCTCCATGCCATCGCAGCTACAGTGTTTCAGACCTCAGGTGCTGAACTTGAGAACCTGGTCAACGAGGCAGCCCTGGCGGCCGGCCGCGAAGGGCGCAAGGAGATCCTCATGGAGGATTTCACCACTGCCCGCGACAGGCTTCTTCTGCCCCAGTCCGGCGGCAGCATCAAACTTCTGGAAGACGAGCGTCAGTTGACGGCCGTCCATGAAGCAGGGCACGCGGTCATTGCCTTGGGGTCTGAGCACTCCGACCCGGTCGAGAAAGTCACGATCACGCCGCAGGGCGCGGCCATGGGCTTCGTGTTGCAGTCTCCTGAGCGGGACCGCGTCTTCGAGACAGTGGCGCGCCTCAAGGCCCGTTTGCGGGTGGCTGTTGCCGGGCGCGAGGCCGAGCGTCTGATATTTGGACCTGACATGATCACCACCGGTGCGGCCTCTGACATCCGCCAGGCCACGCAGATCGCGCGCGCCATGGTCACGACCTATGGCATGTCCGAGCTGGGCTTCATGGTGATCGATCCAAAGGATCCGACACTCTTTGACATGAACAATCCACCCTCCCGCGTCATTGCCAAAATCATCGACGAGGCCATTGACGATGTCCGTATGGAGCTGAAGGAGCGGCGCGATGGTCTGGATCGGCTGACCGACGCCCTGCTGGAAACCGAGACCATTTCTGGTGTGCGGGCACGTGAGATCGTCGAGGGAAATATGAAGGGGGCGCTGTCTGCTGCCTAAAGCTTGAGGGGTCAGCGGCATGAGAACCGCTGGCCTCACCCATGCCAAGATCTGACCCTGCGGGTTTTCATGCGGCCCGTTTAAGATGTCATTGAACTGCACTCCTTGGGCTGTACTGCCGCAGGGGGTGTTTATGAATGAAGAGGAAATACAATGGGTTATGCAAGTGAATTTGAGAGGCTCTTAATCGGTGTAGTATCTACAAGCGCGGGTCTCGCGCTTACATTTGCTGCTGCCGCCGCTGTCGGGAGCCACTTAATCAACAGTGATACCACCGGAAGTGACGTGCTGTGGGAAGCGCAACATCGCATGCAAAAAGCAGAGACCCTCTTCATCAATTCCCATGAGCAATATTTGGTTGGCCTGCATTCTGGTATGATCACTACCGGGGTCGAGATCTCTCAAGAGACAAATGACCGAATGGTGCCGTTTATCCAAAAAGACCCTGTGTTGTCTAAGCGAACAGGTGCTGATGATTTGGCACTTTTTGAGATCCGCGCCTTAGGTGCAATCGCAGGCACTCAAGGGCACAGCGAAGCTGATCTGGTGAACTACCTAGACTATGTAGAGGGCCTATCGGATAATCTCGCTGAGACACGCGTCGCGCATGAGAAGATGTTCAATGGCCTCTCAGGAATCTCGTCCGGTGACAGGCTGGCAAAGATCGCACAGTCGGTTGCCTTTCTGGCGGATGATATGTTCGAAGATGTCACAGCACGCGAAGCTGTCGATAGCATTTTGAAGTCGGCTTTTGATGAAGGCTATGAGCCAAGCCAAGATGACCTCAACCAATTGAGGAACGCAATGGATCAGGCGACAGCGGAATCCGCCCGGATCGCTTCAACAGAGGACATCCTGATCTCAGCCAAAGAATCCCTGGTATCGCGCAACATGGGCGCGCTTTCCGAAACAATCAAAGCGGAAGATGTGATCGTTGCCTGCCCCTTTGGTCTGGGTGACAAGACACCCACAGATGCAGAACAGCTGCTGACGTCTGAAGATGCCTGTGAACCCGGGAAATAAAAAACCCACCGCATAAGCGGTGGGCTCTACCCAATCAGAGACCGCGCGCG
Source organism: Sulfitobacter sp. 1A13353 (assembly GCF_043557255.1). NCBI lineage: Bacteria > Pseudomonadati > Pseudomonadota > Alphaproteobacteria > Rhodobacterales > Roseobacteraceae > Sulfitobacter > Sulfitobacter sp. 1A13353. Next base: position 59,006 of record NZ_JBIFFS010000004.1, read on the forward strand.
TTAAGGCTCGGGCGTCGCTTCTTCTTTTGCCCAGTCAGGCATTTCATCTGACTGCCCAAGGTTCCAGGCTTCAGGGTCCTCGAGCGCCTCAGGATTGGCGTCCTTCAGACTGTCTTCCAGATCATTCAGAGAGTGGCGCCCTGCCCTGATCCAGCGATGGTCCACGCGGATATCAGCGCGAACGAGTTCCTCTTCCTCATTGTCGTAGACAAAGCGGCAATGGCGCTCGATCACGCCATCGTCTTCATCGAAAAGATGACCCCAAAGGTCATGGTTCTCATCAGCGATCGTATAGCGCATGTCGTTTCCTTTTCAGGGTTTGCTGTTTTCCATGACGATCTTAGAGCGTCACTGAGAAAACCTTCGCTCAGAAACCAAGAGCTGCGTGCATCACCAGATCCGGAATCTCGCTGGGATACTCATAGAGGCTCTCAGCCTCTTCTAGCTTATCAAAGCCAGCCTCTACGGCGTTCCTGAACGGGTCCTCGACCTCATCTGGCAACATGTGCTCCACGGCGGTCTGACTGCCGTCGCTGGCCTCAAGCGATCGAACCTCATCGTCCAATCCCGTGGAATTGACAATCTTTTTGGCAGCATCTGACCCTTCCAGAGCCGCTTGGGCGATTTCAGCTTCGAGGTCGAGCGGGCTCATATCCAGGATCATGGAGACCGCAAAGCCTTTGGCGGTAAGGATGCCTTGTATGTTAGGGTCGCTGGGGCGAATGATATTCAAGATAATGTCCTCCGCCTCCAGTGTATCATATCACACCGCAAGATCAGTCCTGGTCCAAATCGACCTCAGAGCTCATCACTTCAAAAAGTCGCTCGATGTCGGCCTCCTATCCGGAATGGTCTGCATTCAGTAAAGCATACCGCGGTGCGGATATGGGTTGGGTGTCCCGTCGACGCTGGGGTAATCCAGGACAAAGCCCCCATCGAGCATATACTCAAAGAACCCCACCAAAGCCGCATCGTCCATCATGCCGTTGTAGCGCGCAACAACCGGCGCCATGGCGCATTCCGTTTTAGGACCCCAGATGCCATCATCGCTGCCATCATAGAGATCGGCGTGACGCAGAACATGCTGCAGGTTTTTGCGTGTTGACTGCGGCATACTGCGGAAAACAGCCTCTACACGCTGCAGGTTTGCCTTGGAGACCGCCACATCGCAGACGCCTGCGGCAGTCATTGCGGGCGCTTTTTTCGCAATATGGGTATGATGCGCCCCATGCGCATGGGCTGGCACGGTAAGTGCTGCCATTGCAGCGGCGGTAAGAGCGAGGGTTTTGAGCATCTGTATCTCCTGAGGACTATCTTATTGCGTTTGTATGAGTATGCCCTGAAACTGACTTAGAGTTCCAAGAGTTTGAGGCGTTCGCACAGCTGAACTGTGGAAAAGGATCCTGTTCTAGGCGTTCAAGCCCGCCAACTCCAAATACCGCTTTCTGACACTGCCCCGCGGCGCCGGCCAATCGAAAGCCGCGGAGGAAAGGGTTCCCCCCTGCCCCGCGGCGCGCCAACCGGAGACATGCGCTTCCACAGCCTTGCGCTTTGGGCCTTCGACAACTGCAAAGTCGCCTCCCATGACGTTTGACCAATGCGCGCTCAACGCATCATGTGCGGCAAGATACCCTTGGATGGCCTCTAGGTCTGAAGCGGATCGATGGGCCCGCGGATCCAGTGGCATACGAAATAGATCAACGGTTTCTTGAGGTCGTGCTGTAGTGGCCCGCAAGAATACGGCATCGGGAAACATTGCCTTCAACACGCCAGCGTGACGGATGTTCGTTCCCAAACCATCCACAAAGCTCGTGGCGCCGGCAATGCGGTCCCGGTTCACCTCCAGGTACCGTTGGCGAAGGCTACTCATGTCGTCCCTTGTGAGCCGCGATAGGGCTTCCCCATAGCCCTCTTCATGGCTGGGGCCGCAGAGCCGGTGTAGATCGCGCTCAAACATGCGCGGCTCACCAACACGGCCCATGCTTTGGTCAGCTGTCGCAGCTGTGTAAAGCTCAGCAAGGCCGGATGCGGGTGATCCGAGAATGAAGACCGGCCGCGGGCTACGGCCGATCTCAAGGCTGTTTTCCTTGATCCATTGTGCGGAAATATGGTCCTGGATGCTCTGCGCCAGCCGGCCCTCTTCATCCCCTTCCGCCATCTCGACAGCGTGATGGATCTCATTGCCCTTCTTGAAGGCGTCCCAGGCCGCATCGAGGTCTCCTAAGGCCTCGTGGATCAGGCCGGCTGCGAAACACATGTGACCTTGATCGATCCCATATTCGATCGGGCTTTCCCTGATCTCCTGGATAAGTCCACTCAAGACATTCCGTGTCTCCGGGATGGGATGCAGCCAGAGCAGCCGTGCAGTGACGATCCAGGCACCTGCATTAAACGGGTTCTGAGGCATGTATTGGTTCAAAACAGTGCCAGCCCATTCAAACTCATGGGCGCGCAGCAGGCTCTCTGCCCATAGGGCCCAAAGCCCCTGATTGCCGCTGCTATGCATAAAGGCCTCAGCAGCCTCGGCAGCGCCTCGAGCATCGCCTTCGCGCAACAGGGCTTTGACACAATGTTCATGGATCTCAGCATGTGCCGGGAACTGGGCCGCCCCGCGACGCGCAAGTTTGAGCAACCTGAGGTCATCGCCCCGTTCGCCGAGCAGATTCAGCACTGACATGTATCCTTCGGGCGTGTCGATCCCCAGCGCGTCGAACATCTGTAGGGCCTCATCCTCACGCTCTCTGGCAATCAGGGAAGTAATGATTTTCGCGGGGTTGATCTGCTGCATGGTGGCGGCTTTCGTCATAGGAGTGCGGCTATTAGGTCCGAGGGCCTGTTGACGCCACTGTAACGCGTTGCGAAAACCAAGCGAAAGCTAGGGTCGGTCTCATTCTGGGGGTTATCCACAACTAAGCCTCTTGGGCTGCATGGAAGTGAAGCTTTCGAGCGGCTAGGTTTGCGAATAACGGCGCAGGAAGCGATACCTACAGATGGAGCACCCATGTCGAAGCCACCTTTTGAAGATATGTTCGGCTGGAAGTCCGGTCGTCGAAACCGCAAGAGTTTTGCGCTTTTCATGCTCGCCCAGCTTGGCGTATCGCTGTCCCTCTTTGTGTTGATTGTCTCTCTGACTCAACTTGGAAATGCTAACGATGTTGTCATTGGGATTACCGGGCTTGGCACGTTCGTTGTTGGTGTGGGTCTTATAACGTCCCAATTCTGCGTTATGGCGCAGCGTTGCCGGGATATTGGCTACAGTGGATTCTTTGTGCTACTAAACTTTGTTCCCTTTATTGCGCTCCTGTTCCAGGTTCTCCTACTCATCGTTCCAGGCAGTAAGGGGCCTAATAAATATGGACCTGATCCGCGTGACCCGAATGCGCGGGCCGATGGCCTCACCTCGGCCAACACCAATGCTTCTCTTCTGAACAAATGACGGCGCTCAGTGCAGCCACCGCAGAGGTCTTCGAGCGGTACAGCAAGCTCATTAAGGAGCAGCAAGCCTCCGGCATGGCAGATCCTCTCGCAGAGGATCGTTACCTCTCGCTCACAAACCTCCTTTGGATGTGTGACCAAGCAGTTGCGGAGCACGACAGCTTGCCGATCGACAAGATCTCGCGCTGGTTGGGATGTGTGCAGGGCTGCCTTGCATCACGCGGCCTCATCAGCATCGAGGCCGAACGTGATTTCACAAGGACCCTCTTCCACGGCGCCTATGCACAAGACGGTATCGAGATCCCTGGCCGGAGAGAGCGCGCGATCGAGCCCTGATACAGGAGGGCTCAAATGCCATTTGCCAAAACCCCGGTCGAGGTCCATATTCACTGACATGGACAAACTTCGTATTCATCGTGGGCTGACGCGATATTCCTCCCCCGGCTGGGAGGTGCGATTGTTTCGATTTGCTCCAAACGTAACACCAACACGCGAGGCCGCGCCCGAGCTCCGTCATGCCGGTCTTTTCCTTGCCTTTGGTGTTGGATTGAACAGGCCGGTTGTGCTTCCGCGGCAAATCCCCCTCTTCGGTGAAGTCGCGTCCTTTCCACAAGGTGGATGCTCTGGAGCGATATTCCTCACAACCGCTCATGATACCTTGCAGATCGATGATCTGAACGGACTCTCTGAATGTCTTTTTGGACTGGGACGCAGCAAAACAAAGATTGCTCTTAGCGCAAATGCTCAGAAGCTCGAAGAGATGTTTCGCCAGGTATTGGCGGACGCCTATCACGTACCAGCCGCGGCTTAGACCTCAGGGCCCATCCTGCCCGTCCAGATCGCTATCGGTATTGGCTGGCGAAGTCTGGAAGGCGATCCTATTTCTTGCTTCGAGAAGGTGATCGGCACAATAGATAGCAAAGATACAGCCAGCCCTCAGGGTCTTCTCCGACAGGAATGCTTTAAAATGCTTCTGCGCATGGGCGTCCATTGCGACATTCATGTGATCAGATACCTGGATGCAGACATCCCGCACAGGCACGTCCCCATCGGAAATGTCATTCAGTGAGATATGGAGGTTCAAATCGTCAGGCAGGCTGCTCAGATTTGCAAGAGCGTCAAATCTGATCCGGCGCAGCTTGTCGACCGGGCTGATCTGATAGATATGCCCATCGTTGTGGTAGGCCCACTTCTTGAAGATGACTGAATGCCAGCCATCTTTGACCCCGACATCCTGCGCAACCCTATCAAGCGCCCTGTGGAGGGGGATGGCCTCACGACGGCTCAGATTCTTGGCATCTTCTTTAAGCTTGGGAATATGGTGAACCACACCCTCGATGCATGCGAACTCAAGCGGCAATTCTTGACCTCCCCAATAACATTTCCAAAATCAGAAACCCGAGGGTCTCATCAGAAAATGCGTCAGCGCCATGCCTTTACTTAGTGAGGGGTCCGCCGACCCTATCGTTCTCGCATCATCTAGTACGAAATATTTGTTTCAGCAACACCCAGTGACCCCGGGTGGGGTCTGGCAGGGTGCAGCCATGAAATCCACAGCTGCACCTTCATAGCACCTACTTCAAAGAGCGTGTGCTTTTTTGGAGCTTCTTCATCTTGAGGACAGCGAAGGCTTCCTGCTCACGCAACCTCCGGATCTGTGTCTTATACTCATCCTGAGTGATCTCACCGCGCAGACGACGAAGCTTCAGAATGGACTCGGCATCACGATGATCTGCGATTTTGCTGCGCATGCCGTCCAATTTCTCACGGCTCTCCTGAACCTTATTGTCAAGATCGACAGTGAGGGGCGGGACAGCTACCGGCGGCAATGCGACAGGAGGGAGTGGAAGCGGTGGGACGGTTACGTCAGGCGTGTCGGAGGTGCTCTCATCGCTTGATCCGCTATTCGACTCTTTAGCTGTGTCGCCATCTTCAGTGGATCCTGTGGGGTCGCTTGTGTCAGGTGCTGTCCCATTCTGATCGGTCGAGCCGTCAGAATCATCTTCCGGTCCCATTTCGCGGTCATCATCTTCCTCGGCGGCCTCTTCTTCCGCCTCTTCGGCTTCTTTAGCCGCTTCCTCGGCGGCCTCTTCTTCCGCCTCTTCGGCTTCTTTAGCCGCTTCCTCGGCGGCTTTCTCAGCCTCTTTAGCAGCCTTCTCGGCTTCCTTCGCCGCCTTCTCGGCTTCCTTCGCCGCCTCTTTAGCGGCCTTCTCGGCTTCCTTCTCAGCTTTTTCGGCGTCCTTAGCAGCCTTCTCGGCTTCTTTTTCAGCTTCCTTCGCAGCCTTTTTGTCCTTCTTGCCTTCTTTGCCAGACTTGGAAGCAGCAAGGGTAACGAATGAAGGCAGAGTGGTGAAACTATGTGCTGAGGTGATATTGGCGGCGAAGCTGGGTGTCGTCACCAAGCAGAATGTCATAGCAATTGCGATACGTGATACCGAGTTCATGTGGGATCTCCTTACGAGAAGATGCATCTTTAAGGTATAACTAGAATTTTCGCAAACGGTTCTATCTCATTTGCGTGAGAATCGACGTAACGCGAGGTTGCGGCTGCAAACCGGGCGGCGACGTGGTGGTTTGACCATATAAATAATGAAAGATTGAGCCTATTAGCGGTTTTGCGAAAAATCGGCTTGCTAGTCTGTTTCCAGTATGTCAGAAAGTTTATGAAAGCCAAAAGGAGATGTTTATGGTTTCGCCTGTTTTAAGAGGCATCAGTTGTTCGGACTACCGCGCAACTTTAGCAGATCTCGAGGAGGATGGATGGTCGATCAGCAAAACCAATGGAGGCCATCTAAAGCTAGAGCACCCAAAGGCCAGCAAAGCTATTTTCGGTCCATGCTCCCCATCGGATTATCGCTCCAGGCACAATGTAGTTAGGAAATGCAATATCGCGATCGGCGAAGCAGCACGAGAAGAGAAAGTCTTCGGTCCAGCTCCCAAACAAAAGGAACTATCCGACCGCGAGTTCACCAGCATCCTGAAGAGCAGTAAGAAAATGCGAAAAACAAACCGTCACAAGCATGTGCCGACACCGAGCCACTTCCTTACAGATGCTGCCTCACCCGCGGATCCAGCTACGCCGAAGCGCAAGCTCGGCACACTTGCCCTGCCCGCATCCAAACAGGCCGTAAAGGCCAGTGCAGAAATCGCATCATCGCCCATGCAGGCGGTTGCGAAAAAGCTGAATATTACCAGCGCGACAAATCAGAAAGCGCCACCTCAGAAGAATAAGTCGGCGCCTACCCTCTCCAACGACAAAGACAAGGACACCAATACCATGCTCGCTTCCGTTTCCCCTACACCAGCCCCCGCGCAGCCTCAGGCCCCGGCTCACACATCCACACCCGCACCGCAGCCTGTCTCCAGGAAGCCCGATCCTCGTCAGGCAGGTTCCACCGCCATTCCGTCGATCTCCGCCGACGTTCTTGCGCTTGCAATGAAAATCACATCCGGCGAGATGATGCAGGTCGAAGTGACGGCTGATATGGTTGGCCAGACGCTCTACTACGATGGTCAGATCGTCCTGTCGGGCGCGGTGACCTCGAAGCCTGCGAAGTCTCTGTCGGTGGTGCCTTCTGCGACAGCAGCAGCGCCTGCGGCGACCCCCGCTCCTATGCCTGCCGCGGCAAGCGATACGTCGCACTCCTCTGCCGTTGCGACCAGGGGTCTCTCTCAGAATGAAGCGATCACGTCGACCATCCTCGAAGCGCTGAAGGTTCTCGGCCCCGAACTGGTGACATTCAAGGAATTGACCCATGCGACCCTGCCGGATCTGCCCTATAAAAGCTTTAATTCGGCGCGCTCCTCCCTGCCTCTTCACGTCAACCGCATGATCGCAAGCGGCATGATCGAGGAAGGGACCAAGGACAACCAGAAGGCCTACCGCGTTAAGGCGTCCTAAACTCTCAAGATATGTGGATAAGGGGAGGGTGCGTGTCGCCCTCCCCTTTTTATTGTGCGAAAATGAAAAACCAACATATTTACGCAAAGGGCGCGTCTGTGGGCAACTACAAGAGCAACAAATTCGACGGGAGCCTCGCTCTTCGTGTGACCATCGCCAGCCTTATCTGTCCATTCCCCATCGTTCTGCTGGTTCTCTTAGGGCCAACGCTCATGGCGCTTTTAGGGGGTCTGCCGGGGATGATCCTAACGATGATCCTTTGTTGCCTTGTTATTGCGCTGGTTGCAGAACTGCTCAAGTTGGTGCCCTTCCCCCTAGTGACAGTTATGAAGGACGACACGCCGCCTTCGGATTTGGAAATCGCGCGCACACGCCTGTGGCACACTTTCAGCGCACTGCCGCTGTCATTCGCTGCAGCTTTGCTCTGGACAGTCTCTGCCGCCTTGTCATTGGAGTATTATGCAGCGCCAATCATGCTGATCATTGTCAGCCCCATGACGATCGCATTTCTGATCCTGCACCTCGACAGCGAAACAGCCGCTGAGGCCCTGCGAAAATCACTGCGCACATTCATCCTGATGTTGCTGGTCTCATTTATGTTTTCCCCAGAGCCCGCTGAGTTGGACAGCGTGGGGGCAGCGGATAACGCATCTGATAGCTTTCCGCGGTAGTGCTGTTCAGGCGCGTTCACGGTCACGGAACAAACGACACTGGCGCGCCGCGGCTTTGAGATCTGAGGGATTGGCCGGCAGAGGCCGTCCCGCAGTCCGCGCCGCATCCAGAGCATCGGGATCTTTTGAGATCTGCGCCGCGTATTTCTGCACCCGATCTAGGGCATCGCTGACAGGATTGCTCAGCCGCGCTGCGCGCCCTGTTAGGCGCATTACCGATGTGATCTCATCCACACCGGCCGAGCCTAATCGATCAAACCCGGAAAGCAGCCGCATCAGAGCATAGTCAATCGCAAGCTTGCGCAGTTCCTTGGCCTCGAATGAAGCCTGTGAGCCACAAAGCAGTGCCGCCTCCTCAAGAAGGATCAGCGTATTGATGTGCCGCAGGAAAGCTTTGCGATCGAGATCCAGTACAGCATCTTTGAGCATGAGATCGACGATCTCTGTGCCGCATTTGCGGATGCGCGCCTTTACAGAGGCGCTCTCATCCTCTTCGCCCTTCGGACCAGGCTCAGGTTTCAGCGACAAGCGCCGACGCATCCCCTCATTATAGCCATAGCGCATCTCATCGACCATGACGTCGGGGTCAGGTGAGGCTTCCAAACGCTGCATGGCGGCCTCGAGCGGCGTACCCTCCGCACCAAGGCCAAGGCACATGGCCATTCGCAATCGGATCGCCTTATCCTGATGGGACAGGATGGAGCGCAGCCAGACATCATCAGCGGCATTCAGGAGATTGGGGTTCGGGCGACCTCGCCCCTCGAATTCTTTGAAGACCTGCGCTTCACGTGCTTCGATCAAACCTGCGAGACCGATTTTGGAGAAACTGCTCTCGATGCTGTCCGCTCGTTGGACATCGATCATCAGGTCCTCAATCAAGGCAGTGTAATGTTCTGGCATGCCGCATCCCTAGCTCTGATGCCATATAAAGCACATAGCACCGGGATTCTGAAAGCGCATACTGATAGACGCGAGGGTCGTCTCAAGTCTGTGGTTTAGGGGCGCTCGCCGCGCACCGGCCACTTCAGCTTTGCTTTCAGCGACCCAACCATCTTGCCGACGCTGAAGCTCGAAAATGCGACGATACATACGAAGAGAATGAGGAAGGTCAGAATAAGAAGGATCTGCACGATATGGCTCCTTGCCGGGTTTCCTCCATATTTATGCAGTTTGCGATTTTTCGCAAGACTACAAGCTGCGGTATTTGCCACCGATCCCTCAGTATCCCCTTGCCGAGACCGCGCTCATCCTCCAAAAAGTTATCGCCACATACTTATGGGGGTTCAGTGGAGCGTCAGATTCCCAACAAGGAAAAGCAGTTCAGCCTGGCGCGTGAAGCTGCAATTCTAATTCCCAGATACCCCGAGCAAGACGACCTTCCTGATGGGTCTGCGATACTGGCTCCATTGGACTCCCAAGGGCGCATGTATCCTCAAGGCGACCACATCATCTATTGCGTGGAAGATGGGAGCGGTTATGGGATCCGTCTGTGGGACTTCCTGGACATGACGACGAACGCCGCTTTGGGGATCAGGTACTCCGGCCGATATGGCCGGCTGGGCACCTGCCCCGGACGAGACGTTCTTATGGCCGCGATATACGATCTTGATCGCCTGGTTATCAGTCAGTTTCTGCAGCCGTCCCTTCTCGAAGATTGGGCCGAGGAAGACCGGGATGACCTCAAGCCCCCCTGCGCGCCCAGCGGAACCCGCGATGTCGGGGCGACCCGGCGCCTTATCGGCAGCGGGCGCGCTCTTCTGCATAAAAAACCGGGTATCATCCAGTTCAGGAACGGACAGGTGCTTGTACAGACCAAGAATCACACGCAACCGGTGATCTTTGATCACGACGATGCTGCCTTGGCCGCGGAGTTAAGCGACGTTGATCTCCCCGGAGAAGTTAGGCGTAGGATATTCGGTCGGGAAGACGGGTAAGCCCTTGGCCCTTGCAGTCATGACACAGTGCAGAAGATAAGTCCGGAAACCCAGATTAAATCTCGGTACGCCACTTGCGAAAAACACGGAATGACATATTTTATTACCAGAGACGAAGAGAGTATTTTTGAGAGTTATGAACTTTCACAAACAAGCCGCAAGATACGTTCAAGTCAGATATTAGGAGACAGACATGCCGACAATTAACGAAGCATTCAAAACCCATGGCATCCGTGCCGAATTCGAAGGCATGCCTGCGATGGTCGTGCCGGTAACGCCGGAGCTTGCAGAAACGCTCGACCAGGAAAAGGTTAAAAAGCCTGCAATTTCTGGCAATATGCTCTTGAGCTGGAACAACGGCGATGAGCGCAAAGGTTTGGTTATCAACAGCCTCGCAGCCAATGATATCAATCTCCTGATCAAACGCCAGGACGGCAGCGACAAGAAGGTCAATGCCACCAGCATGACAGATGCAGCGCTTCGGGCGCTCCGTCTGCGCAATGCGCACCGCGAAGATGTGGCTCAGGTCGAAGCAGCAAATGCCAAGGCTCAGGAAGAATATCAGGAAGCGGTCGATCGCGGCGAAAATCCCGCCGAGCCTGAAGAGCGCAAAACCGAATTCACTGATGCATCCTTCAAGGGCATCGACGGTCTGGCGACATGTCTCCGCAGCGTGATGATTGGGATCAAGGAAGATGTGCTTTCCGATATCAAGGTCAAAGGCAAAGCAGACTCGTTCCTTGGCGAAATGCGTGAACTGACGCGCGACGAGCTGACCAGCTCTGATAAAGCCAAAGCACTTGAGGCGCGCCGCCTGAAAGCTGAAATCGCGATGCTTGCTCCCGAACATGAGAAAGCTTCCGCCACTATCATGCCGGCCGCTTATGAAGGTGACGGTGAGGCCGCTCGCGATCTGATGGATGCTATGCCTCATGATCCGGAAGGTCTGAGTGCCGCACAGCAGTCCGTTATGGCGCAGGCAGGCAACATTGCTTTGGTTAACCGCCTCTTCTCGGTTGCGACAACCACGCCGGTCATGGCTGTCGAAAAGCGCGCCTTGTCGCATACTGGCTTTGCAACCTTCGCACAGAATCTCGCCAAGTACGAGAATAAGGATGCGAGCGAAATGGTTCTTCCCCGCATGGCAGCCGTGACCGGCGATGCTATGGAAGCCTATAAATGGCAGGGTAAGATTTATACCAAAGATGGTGCAGATATCCTTCTGATGCGCGATGAATATGCCGCCTTCGCCTACGCCTGGGACACTGAGAGCCGCGTCGGTGATATCAACATCGAAGCGTCGGTACTGACAAACCTGACCCAGGCTGATGTGCCGACTGAAGAAGAGCTGGAAGAGCTGAAGGAAATCCATGAAGCCCTGAAGTTCGACAACGGTGCCGAAGTGAACTTCGATTGGGACGATGAGCCCGAGGAAGAAGACGTCTTCGAAGCCTGATCGCCAAGTTGACCTGCGAATATCAAAAGGGGCGGTATTTACCGCCCCTTTTTCATCAGACCCGAGAGAGGATTCAGCCATGAATGATACGCGTTTTCTAAAAATTCAGAAGGGCTACCACGATGCCGGTGGTCTGGTAACGGCCTATGCCATTCAGACAAAACAGCCGATGAGGAACGCCATCAATGAACTGCGCGACGCGGGCATGGTCTATGATTTCGACAATGTCCTGAACGAAGGCCTCGCCTTCTCGAAGGTCATGATTGGCAAAGATGGCATCTTCACCGATGTCCCTTCCGACATCGCCACCCGCGGCGGCACCGAACATGTCATGGCCCAGCCCAGTGAAGTCCGAAAGGTACTCGCGGATCGCGTGCTCGCTCAACAGCGTATTGATCAGAGCCCAGCTGCTAAACGCATCTTCGAGCAAGCCGCCGACCGGGTTGAGCGCAACGGCAAGCCCCTTCCCATGGGCCTCTTGGGGCCAGTTTATGAACGCGCGGCACGCGTCCTCGAGAATGAATGGGAGGCCAGCGGCCGGCATGACAAAGCGGCTTTCCGGTCCGCGAAAGTCCTAATGACACTCGCGGTGACCCATGCAGCAAGCTATACCCAAGTTGAGAGCTACCATGCAGCAAAGCAGATGATGCCCATGGCCCTGCTTAAGAATGCTGCGCGCAAACTGACCGGCCGTGCGGATCCCGAGCAGGAGCGTCAGATCTTGGACCTGTCGATCTGGTCTGAACCGGATGATCCTTTCAAGCCCGAAAAACTGACCCCTAAAAGTCCTGAGCAGAGCTTGGGTGAACCTGTCTGATCACCACTAGATCTGGGTTATCTGTACGCGAATCCGGTCTGAGAGATGTGGTTTGTGTACAGATAGGCAACAATTATCAGCCGAGATGCTGTCCTGCATCCGCGCAGATGAGCTGTCCCGTAACGCCAGGCGCGTCGAGAAAATAACCCAGCGCGCCGGTGATGTCCTCAAGATTTGACCCGCGTCCCAGGATCGTGCCAGCGCGCTGATCTGCATATTCCTGATCTGTCAGGTCATCGCTTTTTAGCGTGGGGCCAGGGCCAATCCCATTGACCCGAATGGTGGGGCCAAGGGCCTGGGCAGTCGTCTTCGTCATGCCCCAGAGGGCGACCTTGGCCATCGTATAGGTCATGAACTCTGGTGTGAGGTTGCGGACACGCTGATCGATCATATTGACGATCAGCCCCGCAGCACGCATTTCCCCGTTCTCATCCGTGATCCGCTCCAAACCTTGGTTGGCCATGGCTTGGGTCAGCACAAAGGGTGCGCGCAGGTTGCTGCCCATGGACCGGTCCCAGCTCTCACGCGTGGCCGTGGTGATCTCATCGGCCTCGAAGATGGAAGCGTTGTTCACCAAGCAGGTAATGGGACCGCCCAGCGCTTCGGCTGCGCGTGGCAGAAGGGCCTGAGTTTGTGCTTCATCGAGAAGGTCCGCCTGAACGGCCACAGCCTCGCGGCCCATCTCTTTGATCTCATCGACGACCGACTGCGCGTCTGCTTTAGAGCTGCGATAATGCACAGCGACGTCATATCCGCGGCCAGCGAGATAGAGCGCCATTGCACGGCCGAGGCGCACGCCGGCTCCGGTTACCAGGGCATTTTTCATAACGTCGCGCCTTTCATTTGTTGGTCATACTTTGGGCCGCATGTAGAGCAGCGGCGCGGGGCAGACAAGCAGCACTGCGGAGTTTCGCCGCCCCTGCCCCGGTTAGATCAGATGATGAAATTGGTCTCGTCAGTCAGATCGCTTTCTTGATCGTCTCCCATTTCTACGAGAAAACGCTCACCTGTTTCTTGCAGGCTCACCGAGAACATCGCCTCATCGTCGATCGTCACCTCGCTGATATCGAGATCCGCGAAACTGTCGAGGCTCACCCCATCACCAAACTGGATAACATCTTCTCCAGATGTGAAATCCTTAATAATATCGAGTTGCGCGTATTTTTCTGCGTCCGATCCTTCCAAGTCGTTCCAGACCTGCAAATCGCCGCTGTCAAAGCGGTAGGTGTCCGCCCCTGACCCGCCATATAGCGTATCAGTGCCCGAGCCGCCGGTCAGCGTGTCATTGCCGGTGCCGCCGCGGAGAAGGTCATCGCCGGATCCACCCACGAGTTGATCGTCTTCAGAGCCCCCGTAGAGCGTGTCATCCCCTGCGCCGCCACGGACCTGATCCATATCCATCCCCCCGGCCAGGTGGTCATCGCCATTGCCTCCATAGATCGTGTCATTGCCCTTACCGGCATCGACGACATCGTCCCCATCGCCGGCGCGGAACAAGCCATCTGCATCGGGTGTCTTCTGAACATCCCAAATCCAATCAGCACCATCGGTGCCTGCAATCGAGTCGTCCGTGTTCTTCATGATATTGATATCTTCGTCGAAAGTGCCGTGAGGCACGTAGTTCTGCTGGTCGATATAATCGACAACCGGCAGCGCAGACAGATCTTCGGGCATTTCAGAAAAATGCGTTTCAGCACCGGCATGGCGCGCGCCTTCGAGCGCATAGAGCCCTTGGTCTCCGAGGCGAAGCCATTGCTGATCGAGATACTCGACCACATCGATACCCTCAGGCAGATCGTGTAGATCCAGTTCTTGCCCCTCAAGGACGATCACATCGCGGGTGATATCAAAGTCCTCGATACGGCCCAGGATCGGGCTGTTGAGTTGACCAATATTGTCAAACTCCACCGTATCATTGCCGGTGCCAGTATAAACGTGATGGCCGTCATAATTACTGTCATTGGTCAGATCGAGAACGATGCGATCGTCACCCTCCCCGCCCCCGACGTGGACCTGGCCAAAACCCGGGATCGAGGAGATCAACGTGTCATCGCCATGACCGCCCCAAAGCTCGCTGTAACCCTCTGAGCCGTCCAATACGATAATGTCATCGCCGCCCAACCCGCTGAACCGGTCTTCGCCGCCATTGCCGAACATGATGTCTTTTGCACCAGTGCCCGAGATCCGCTCATCTGTTTCGGTGCCCTCAATCCTTTCCCCGGGGATGTCGCTGGTGAGATCGAGCGTCTCGATGACTGAAGTACCATCATCATAGGACCTGATATCGAATCCATCCTCTTCCGGACCGGGTTCATCTGGATCAGGCTGCGTTGGTTCTACGGGATCTGGATTTGTGGGATCCGAGGGGTCCGATGATTTACTGCTGTACCCGCCACTCATACCGAAGGCGGCCCCAAGGCCCAAAAGGATTAGTAGGAATTGCATTCTGTCATTCCGTCATTTGTTTGATTTTGGTCGTTGTGGCATTGAGCCAACGGCCCAGAAGCCCGCTGAGCCTCTGGGCAGCCCCTCTGGGGTGGGAGAGCGCCCCCAGGCGTGCCATACGCTCCTCATGGCTGATCTCGCCCCGCTGATAAGCCAGGCGCGCCTCACGGGCGCCCAGCATCACTGCGTGCAGCCTTTGGGGCTGAGATAGGGTCTGGTGGTCATCCACTTGCTGTCAGCGCCCCTGAGTGGGGTTTGCGTGAATGATCCAAGCGATCACCGCGAGGAGCATCCCGCAGACCATAAGGCCGGTGCCATGACCGGTCTCTGCGTTGTAGAGCCCGCCCCCTACGGAGATCATCGAGATGGCAGCGCCGGCGAGAAGATTGCTCATGCCACCACCTTCAGTGTCTGATGGTGGGAATAGCGCATCTTGCGCGCCATGATCTCTTCATAGGCATCAGGCACATCTTCAAAGAAATCATCCGGCAGAAAATGAACGGCGAGCCAGAAGTCGAAGAGGTCCAGTGTCAACTGCTGCCTGTTGTCCTGCTCCGGGAAGTCGGGGTGATAGCTCTCAAAGCCGTGACGCAGGGTCTTTCCCACGGTCTGAACGATCTTGGCTGCCCTGTTCGACAGGATGTGCAGCTGCTCCATCTCCGCCAGATCGACGCCGTTCACAACGATTGTATTGCCCAGTTGCGACATCTCGATCAAAGCTTCGGAGTATGGGCTTTCATAGGCAGATTCATTTTTCGCAAAATAGGTCGCGAAAGCCTCAATGCTGAGGTCGGCTTCCATGAACTCTGCGACGGCCAAGAGGTCGGCGACTTCCCGGCCGAGATCGGCGATGTTGTCATCCAGCGCCCCTTCGAGATTCTCCGAGTACGGACCATCTTGCAACATCTGGGTTGCCGCTTGAACCACTTCCCCTGCTTCCTCGGAAAGCATGGCCAGGCGCTCGGTTTCTGCTGCTGTCAGTTTATTGAAATTCTCGTGCTTAGACATATTGATATCCTTTATTAAGTTCTGTGCTGCAAAGCATTTTAGGTGGTTTTCTGCTGCCGAAGGGCATCAGTGAGAGCTTCCGGAGAGACACGCTCTGCGGAGATGTAGAACAGCGGTCGACCGGTAAGGTCTGTATCGCCGGGTACGTTAAGGTAGGGCGTATCAAATCCCGGCCGGATGGTTCCAAGGAATGTCATGCCAAGACTGCGGAAGGCGTTATAGGCCATGTCCGCAGTGATCTCTTTGATGTCGATCTGGATCCGGAAGGCTGTAACATCCTGCGACGCGGATCCAAGGACCGTGAAGAAACTGGAAATGCCCGGATCGAGAACCTCACTCGCCACGACCTCCGCCGATTGGGAAACCACTGGCACCACCTTAGTATGGGCGCCAAGCAGGCGTGCTTTGACATCGCATTCGAGGGCTGCAACGACCCGTGCGGCGGGAACCAACCATGAAACAGCCATGGCTGCGGTCAATGTGGTGTCATCCTCTTCTGCAAAAACGAGAACCGTTTTCGCATGCATGACCCCTGCCCTGCGCAGATCACGCTCGGCGACCAGATCTTCGGATCTAACATAGTGCAGCTCGCTGGTATCAAAGGCCGGAACCTTGGTGGTCATGAGAATGATGTCGCGGGGCTGCAGACCGCCTGCCAGTAGATCGATGATCACGCGTTGAGTGGCCTTTGGGTGCAACCCGATGATGACCGTTTTGCCCTTTTCGGCGCTGTAATCGCCAAATCCATCCATGCGTTTCCTCCAATAGGCAACTGAGGTCTGAGAGACCTTTGCCAGTAAAACAGTGAAAAATGTGAGTGCGCCCGGAAAAAGCCATACCGAGACAAAGACCCTGCCGAGCTCGGTCGCTGGCGACAGGTCCCCATAGCCAATCGTGCTCGCCGTCGTCGAATAGAAGTAGATAAAGGTGCTGATACCCATCAGATGTATCTCGCCTGCCAGCCGCAGGCCGAGATAGGTCACCAGCATATGCGCGGCGGTGAGCATCCAGAAGACTTTCCAGTCGAGCTGGGCCACCGCTTGATAGGCGCGCGCGCCCATAATCTCGATGAGGCGGAAAAGGACCATGTCAGGCGTTGGTCACGATCAGCAGACTGCGCATGAGAAGCTTACCAATAAGAATGGCTGAAATGGTGACAGAGGCTGTCAGAACTGCGCTATAGGACGTCATCTGGAAGAGAATGTCCTGATTGGGCAGCATCGCGTAGCCATAGTCCTGCAGGATGGAGACCCAGCTCTGACCCCCCTTCTCGCTCAAGACTTTGAGGACCATCACCGCGAGAATGACATTCGCCACCAGCAAGGCGGCAGGCGCTTTGAGTGCAATGGGGTCTCGGGCGGTCACAAATTGTCCTTTCAAGTGAATCGACGGGTTTGCGAAAAACCCAATGACTGAGCAATACCCAAGACTGAACTGGGCTGCAAGACGTTTGCGAAAAATGTAGTAAATTATTGTAATGCAGATCACACTTGAAGACATGTGGACAACCACCAAGCTGACCTTGCGATATGAGCTTGCGAAAAATAGACGTTACACAAACATCAATAGAGGCTGAACTCATGAGATTGACCGGATTTGCCCTGGCCTGCGCTGCAGTCCTTTCAGCATGTACCGCTGCACCTGTGCCGGAATATACGAATGACGTGCCGCATAGCATTCCGTTGAACGGCCATGTTCGCCTTCTTGAGGAAGTCAGTGAAATCCGCCGCGCCCAGGGCCTCTCGATTGTTGCATCAAGTGCGGGAGCGGATCAGGCTGCCCATCGCGCCGCCGCGGATATGGCCCGCCACGGGACCTTCAGCCATACGGGCTCAGATGGCTCCTCTGCCGCAGAGCGCCTGCGGGATGCGGGCTGTTCGCACGGTCTGGCCGAAAACATTGCCAAGGGCAATGCATTGAACAGCGGCAACATCATACAGACCTGGATGGACTCACCTGGGCACCGCGAAAACATCCTCAGATCGGAGATGCTCTGGATGGGCATTGCGAAGGTCGATGATGTTTGGGTCATGACCCTCGCGGAACGTTGCTGATCAAGTTTAGCTAGGTTGGTCAGGATCGTCGTTGGACATGTCTTGTTCTGCTGTCAATTCAACAGCAAAAGGATCTTGTACATGCTCGCCAAGTGGGGCGAGAGCGATCTCGATCCGGGGAAACTTGGGATCTAAGGCCCTCTTTTCGCGGCCCATCTCGACCTCGACCCTCTCGGTTGGATTGACCGCCAGGCGCTCAACCGGCACGCGCGCGTCGACAACCTCCAGCTCACCATGGGCCAACAAGGCGTTGGGCTCATTGGGGCCGCTGGTCATGAAGCCCATAACCTGAGCTGCCTGATACACCGGCGCCTGCATTTCACTGATGCTTCGTGCCTCACTGTATGGCTTATCCCCAAACGCGATCTCTACCGAAGCAACAGATGTATGGATCATGCCTTCAAGGCCTTCGCGGAAATGCTTGCCAACATCATCCCACCGCGCCCCATAATCAGCTTCGATCTTGGCATTCAGAGCCTCAGGATTGATCTTCTCATCCCCCTCAAGCGTGGCTTGATTCAGCCGGTAGATGTCGCTCTTGGGCATTTCGACAACCTCGAGATAACCGCTGAGCGCAGCCTCATCCCACTGTCCGGAAATGCCTTGCGCGTAGGCCTGATCATAGACCTGTGCCATCTGGTCACGGATCGTCTCCTGCGTCGCAGCCTTCACGACGGCCAGACGCTCTTCGATGCCAAAATTCGACCAGCCGTTTGCTTTCATTCCATCTGAGGCGCCAAGCAGGACTTCGGCCGCATAGTGCTTTGCGGGAAGATCCAGCATGCCGTTGAAACTATGTTCGACATTAGAATTCGCAGCGAGATTCGAAAGTGCGGCGGCTCCGACGAGGCCTACAACCTGTGCGACTGCTGCTGCTATCACGTAGGGTTTTAATTTATCAAGAGTGCGATCATCGAGCATGTGAGTATCCTGTAGGTTCTTGCTTGTGTGCAAGTCTCCGGCAGGATTGCGAAAATTCCAAACACATGAGTCTCTTTGCGTTCAGGCTTCCTCGAAAGCAGGTTGGTTGAAAAGCGCGCCAAGCGTGACCTCATGAAAATCAAAGCACGATCCCATCTCATCTTTGACAAGGATCACCACACCGTCATCAGAATCCTCCGCCATAATCTCGAGCGCGCGGCCGCGTCCAGCGTAGATTTGGAGAGGCAGCGTCCCTGCCGCCTTAAGGGTCGCGAAGGCCGCACTGTCAAAGAGTGAGGCCAGGCTGTTGGCCTCAGAAACCTTGGCACCATAGGCGAGATCTCTGTATTGCCCGGGCCCTGGCCCTTCGGCCGCCAATGGATCCGCCCTCAAAAGACAGGTATCGCCCATATAGATCGTGTGCATTTCTGCGCTCCTATTGTTTTCGCAAACGCATCACTGCGCGGCCCACATGATATCTTGCTCGGTTTCCTCAATCGCGGCATCGATCTCTGCGTCAAAGGGGTCATCAACCTGATCCCCATGCACATCTTCAATCTCAAGTTCGGCGGCCTTTTCCTCTGCAAGGCGAACCCAGATATTTCGGGGAGCACTGCCCTCGACGAACTTGAACTCCTCCCCTTTGATATCTGACCCGGCGATGAACTTATCAAGGCCAGACTTGCGAATTTTGCGCGGCAGTAAAGAACTTAGCTCGTCCCAGGCATCCTGAAGGTGCTCTCTGTCCCAGGGATTGTAGCCGGCCGAGCGCACCGACAATGGCAAAAGCCTCATCATATCCTGTTCGTGTCGCGTCTCCGCAAGCCCATCCGCATAGCGCTCAAGATCATGGACCTCTAGGCTTTGGATATGCTTGGCGAGCCGTTTCGCGGCCTCCTCAGCTGCATCACAGGGCTCCGCATTGTCATAGGCATAGTTCTGGCGGACCTTGCACTGTAGGCTGGGCACTTCACGTTCACTGCCATCTTCGTTCTTTATCGTCCGGGATATGACCACCACATCCAGTTCCACTGTGCTCGAAATACCCTCTTCGGTTTCGAGCGAGAAGATGAGCCGCGCTTCTTTGTTGCGCCCTTTGAGAACCGTGTTGAGGTAGCCGCCCACACAGTGGTTTTCCTCTCGCCCTTGCTTGGTCAGAGCCTTTGCGCTGTTCAGCTCACGTGCGCGCAGGCCATTGCCGAGATCAACTTCGCCGACGAGCGGCTCCCATACTTCTTCCGTGCTGATCTTCTGGATCTTATCGGCATAGCGATGGATGTTGCGGTGATACCGGGTTGAAAGCTCCAGCAATTCAGTGACCTTGAAGTCTTCCAGTACAGCATCGACGGCCTTTTGGCGGGGCGAAACATAGTCGTCGTTGTTCGAGGCATATCCGCGTTCGGAATTCGTCTCGTTCCACTCAAGGCCGCGCTCTTCGGCAACTTCGCGGACCTTGTTCATGGTCGCGGGCACATAGAGTGTGTTGGCCAGGTAGCTCACCGCATCCTTTACCTGCTCGGCCGGGGTGGCGAGGATTTTGTCCATCATCTTATAAGGATCGCCATCCCGCGCCACCCGCTGCATCGTTTCAGACATGGAGGTCCCGAAGACCCCTTTGCCGAACTTCTGCAACTCCTTCAGGAAACGATGCTCCTTGCGACTGGTTGGCAGTCTATCGTGAGGAAGCTTCAGGAGGGTCTTGATCTCTTTCATTGGATCGCGCGGGCTCGCGCCGGCACGCTGCCAAGTCAGACCTTGCAGGCGCTTCACGTCCTTCACATCACAGCGCAGGAATTTTGCGATCACCGGTGCAAGGGGCACACGTGCGTCGATCGCATCCCGAAGCGCGGGCTCTTCATGCATGGATCTTGCGAGGATCGGATAGGCTTTTACGGCCTGCTGGCGGGCGATGGCTGCCTCGGTGTTGACCGTGTCTGGATCGAGCAGAGTGCTGCCATGTGTCCCACAGAGCCACTGTGCATGACCCAGTTGGGTAAGACCGGTCCCACGCATGATGCGCAAGACTTCTGGATCCATAGCGTCTGCGATGGCCCAGCGCATCAGATTGAGGCGGCTGTCGGCTTTGTTTTTCAGCATATGTTTGACTTGGTGCCGAAGCTTGTCATCAATCACGCGTCGGCTCGTTCTGTCGACGCCCATCATACTGTAAAGACCGCCGGATTTAAGGAATTCCAGCCCTTCAAGCGCCATAGCACGGGCGCTGTTCGAATGGCGGTTCAGCTCGATATCGCCCCGGCCGTGGGAGATTTGCCAGTCTGGATGCCCCTTGTAAATTACCTCGAGCGCCTCGGCGACAGATTTGAGAGGGGCGACTTCCTGATTAACGGACTTCAACATCTTGTTGATGAGCGCCCCGTCATCGTCTACCGCGATGACCGACAGCGCCTTGCTGTGGAGCGATAGGTTGTCTCCAGCGATGATCAAACGGCGGAAGCCGGGAAACTGATCTTTGTAGGAAACAAAGATACGCGCATCCTCAATGTACTCGGCGTATCCTTTTTCCCAATCCTCCATGAGCTCCTTGAGCTTTGGATTGTCCAGGTCGAGGCTGTGCTTCTGAGCCAAGGTTCTGAAGAGTGTATACTCCTCAGGGCGCTTCGCCTCAGGCTGCATTTTCAAGAACGGGTTGAGATCCTTCATCATCGGGTCGTTCGCGATGAAATCGGAGACAGGGATCCGCTTGAAGCGCACGCCCTTCTCGCTTTCGACGATCTCGGGCTCTGGCTCAGCCTGAGGTGCCCTGCGGAATAGCGAAGCGGCCATGGATGGTACTGCTGCAGCAGACGGTACCGTTTCCTGCAGCGCGGTCTCATCTGCCTCAGGCATCCATGGGGCGCCCTCTTCTTCGGCAGGTTCAACTTCGTTCGAGCCCCCATAGCGATAAAACTCGAAGAGCTCGACCAATGTCTCACCGGCCGGATGCGCTTCTTCAACCTCTTTGATAGGCGCCTTCGACGGGAAGAAGGACGATAGGAATCTGAACATCTTGATCTCGCATATTTGTTAGACGCCAGTGTCGTCGGGTCATGCGAAAAGACGAAAGCATTCCTATCGTCAGAGGATCAGGCGGACCGTTTCATATGCTTGTACTTCCGATCAAAGCTCGCGAGCTTGGGCAGGTCCATGGCGGCCGGCGAGGCGCGCATCTTGCCATGATCCAGGAACAGGCTGACAGCGCGATCACGATCGATGATCTTCATCGATTTATCGTCCTGACGTGGGCCCCACCCCACCCGCAGGAGATAGTTCAACATGCCATCGGGATCGACGCCGTCATCGCGGTAGCCCAGAAGACTTGCCGCGGCGTCTCGCTTGGACATCTTTTTGCCGTCCATCGTGATCAAGCCGACATGGGCGAAGTCCGGCATCGCGGCTCCGAGGGCCGTGTAGAGCCCAGCATGGCGGAAGGTATTGGTCAGATGATCCATGCCGCGGATAACGAGGTTCACACCAAGATCGATGTCATCGACCACGGAGGCGAAATGATAGACCGGCATGCCGTCGGCTTTGATTAGCACCTGATCACGCGCCAGATCATGCGCCTTGGCGCTGGGCAGCTGGTCGCCGGAAATCAGATCATGCCAAGGGGCTGCCGCCCCACCCTTCATCAGTACAGCACCATTATCGGCACGGACCGCCAGCCCTGCATCTAGAAGCTTTGCAGCCGCGGCGTCATAGATGTCGCGCCGGTGCGACTGGCGGTAGACGGCATCGGGTGCAAGGCCCAGCCAATCGAGACAGTCGTGGATCACGTAGATCGAGGCGTGGTTGTTGCGCGCAAGATCCGTGTCATCGATGCGCAAGATGAAGCGACCGCCACTGGCGCGCGCTGCGAGCCAGTTGAAATATGCGGTGCGGGCGGTGCCGATGTGAAAGTCGCCGGTTGGGGATGGGGCGACGCGGGTCGTATAGGTCATTGCGAAAATCCTTTCAGACGCCAATTCGATGTGCGTGAGCCTGCAGGTCTTCCGGGTCCGCGATGCGCGAGACGCAGAATGCCATTGACTCATTGAGAGAAGCCGCAACCAGATCAGGAAACTCGGCTTTGAGGGTTCGGTATGAAGCCAGGGCTTCTTCATCGAAATACGATCCTATGTGGACCGATGTGGGTAGATAATCTCCGGATGTAGGATCAAAGAGGCGCTGTGCATCTTGATCTGATCTCTGGCGTGTCTGAAGAACCTTGCTGCGCATCCATGCAGCTGCTTCGCCCCGATCGGGGAAGCGGGGCAGCTCCGGATCTGGGGAACGTCGTTTGAAACGGCTCAGCATGGACAGCATCTTGGTCTCCTGAATTTGGCATCCGCAGCGAGGATCGAACTCGCGTCTTCGGGGTGAGGTCCCGGTATTCTGACCAATTGAACTATGCGGACGTGGTTGTGATTTTGGCATCTCCTACGAGTCTCGAACTCGTTTCTGCTGCTTGAAAGGCGGCTGTTCTAACCGGGTGAACTAAGGAGACGTAAGGGCATAAAAAAACCCGCCTCAGGGGCGGGTGCATGGGTATCGGGCGCGAAACTGAACTCTGGCGTCAGCGCGTCTCTCGATACCCGAATTGTTCTTCCTGAAAACGGAACATGATTTTCTTCCTTTGATTTGGATTTCTTTTTCGCACGGCTCGTCAAGTCCGTCAAGAATTATTTTCGCACATCTAATATCACCCTAAGCCAGTCCAAACATGTGGATAACAGAAGTTCTACATTTTTCGATGAGGGAACACGCTCTACCCTGCTGCTTAACTGATCTGATAAAAGAGACCTCCTCATGCTTTTTCTTGAAGTGCTCCTGCTTGCCGGACTTTGTGTCGCGATCCTGAGATATAGCAGCATTGCCCTCGGCCGGCCCGACGCCATGCGCATCGAGCAAGCAGTGTTGACCAAACTACGCGCCGGAGCAGAACTGGGCTTGCGTGAGGTCGATCTTTACCAAGCTGATTGGATCAGCGGACCGATGGCCGCGACCCTCACAGGAGATGCCGTTCATGAGTTCACTCTTGATGGTGCATCTACAATCAAGGTGAGCGATGGCCACTCAGCACATCGTCTCGTTGTGATCTGCAGTGACTGCGCGCCAAGGTTCTATGCGGTGACGCTCCGGCAGAACGGCACGCCACGGCTTTTGCCGGTGCTTGACCGATTGGTGTGGCGCGCGCCTGAGCTAGGGCAGATGCGGGAACTGGCCAATGTGCGCCTGGCCAATATGGACCGGGGGCGGGATTGGCGTGCTTTCATTGAAAAGCGCATCAAAACCCATCTTGCACGCCGGGCCCACTGAAGGGCCCTGCCTGCTGAAGATCAGCGCGGCACATTCACCATGCGGTTCAGCTGCATCGAGAGTGCCTGTGCGGAGGTGGTGACCTCCTTTTCAATGCTCAGGGTGATCTTGCCTAGCGATGCATCCATGAGCGCGATGCCGGCGTTCAAACTGCTTTCGATTTCGGCGCGTGTGCCATCGCTCATCTGATCCGCGTGCTGCGCCGCTGTCTGCATAAGCTTCAAAACTGTGCGCTCCATATGGTCGATGCAGACCAGCTGGCTTGAGGGGATCTCTTCTCGGGCGGCATCAATCTGGCGGCAGCGATCAACGAAAGGATAAGCGGCCTCTTCCAAGCCAAGACTGCGGCCAATGACCCGCACGGCCGCAAGATCGTCTCGACGGTCTTTAAGGGCGTAATATTTGGCTTCCGTGGCGAGGTAGCGCGCCTTCATCTCTTTGCGCAGCCGTTTCTGATTAAGAAACTTGTAGCTTGCTGCGCCGATCACTGCAGAACCGATTGGGATCGTCACCGCGATAAGAAAGACCAGAGTCTCAGCCGAGAGTGATGCAACTGCAAGAGCGGCGGCAAAACAGCTGACAGTGAAAAGGATCAAATATTCAGCGTAACACATACTGCGCCCTCGTTTACTTTGTAGCTGACGTCAAAAAATGGATCTTTTCGAACTCGTTCACGGGCCCTGCGAGCCCATCAACCCTATAAATCAGCTCTCCATCCATCCTGCAGTAGGCCGCGTCATTACTGACCGCACTTCGTGTCAACGTGAACGTGCCCCCTTGTTCGAGACACTCAGTCTCAATATCGAGCAAAGCCGCCTCGCGCTCGTTCTGAGCGTCGAGCTGCATCAAGTAGAAAGAGGCTACGAAAATGATTAGAGTGGCTGCCTGCAACACAAACCCAACCGGTCCACGAATGAGTTGATACTCGATTGCATCCCCTCTTTTCTTCCAACGCCGCGTGCGTTCCGCATCCTTTTCCCGCATCTGCGATGTGCCTTCGGCATACTCATGTTGTCTCGGCATTGCGAAAAACCCCCTCTGTGTTAAAGTATATATATTCGCACTTCTTGTTGGGGCAACCTGTCGCTGTAGAAATAATTCTGCCCAGCGAGGCTTAAAACTTCTTTGAACCTCTGGATTATCGCAAGCCATCCCTATACTGGCGGCACCAATCGAGATGAGAAGAACGAGTCCACAGGCAGTATGATCACAGCAACCCTCATCGGCTATCTCGCGATTGCCATCAGCATCACCAGTTACATGCTGCGTGATGACCACCGCCTGCGGGTTCTGAACGTCATCTCATGCCTGTTCTGGACCAGCTATTTTGTGATGCTCGGTGAGTGGACCTCGGTCGCCAGCCTTTCTCTTGCCTGCGTGATGATCTGGGGTGCGCTCTATGGGCACAAACGTACTGCAAATGTCGCATGGTACCTTTGTATTGCGGCGATTCCGGCCTCCTTTATGGCTGTCGCCGCAGGGCAGATCACAATGACCGATACCCTCCCCTTCATCGGCGGTGCGGCCATCAATACCGGTGTCGCATTTCTAAGCCGCGGCAAGCTCACCCTCGCCTGCGCGGCCGGGGAATGTACCTGGGGCCTCTTTGCGGTGATGATTGGCGCCTGGCCAAGCGCCTTCATGGCCCTGTTCTCACTGGGCGCTTTGGCCTATCGGGAGTTTTCGCGCTTCAGCTACGAACGTCAGATCGGGAATGCACCCGCCTAAGGTAGGCGTCCTGTCAAGGACAGGGCTCCTCCACTCCCAGGGCTTTTCGCAGTGTGATCTCAACATTCTCGCGGCAGGGCCCTTCTGATTTGAGCTTGAGATCATGCCCGCAAAGACCTCCGATAACCTCGGCGAGGTTCTCAGTGTCAATCTCTGAGACTAAGGGCCCCTCTCCCATATCCATCACCGAGATCTCGATCTTATCGCCCAGCTGATCGAGGCAGGTGACCCCCAGGCCATGATCAATGCCTACGCCCTGCCCTGCACAGCGCGCGAGATCGGCCGAGATGATGCGGTCCAGCTCTCGGAGGTCCAGAGGTGCATAACGGATGGCGTCCTGCCATTCGTTTGGCCTGTTGGTGCGGTCGATCACCTCAGTGCCGGGCAAGGGCGTCGTTCCGCGGTCGAGCGGGAACGGCCCTGCCCCGTGTCGCGTTGCATAGGCCCGGGTCATATAGATGATCTCGAGATCGGTGATCTCGGCGTCTCGAGCGATCTCCACCATATTCTTGGCGCCAGTATGCGACCGCGTCACGTGAGGGAATTCTCCGAGGTCCATATCGAGTTGCAACCCTTGGGCGCCCTCAAAGACAATGGCATCGCGATCGCCCAGGGCGCTATCCGACATGATCGAGACATACTGCGTAAAGTGGCGCAGATCGTCATAAAATCGCTCAACGACTTCTGGGGCGTTGCCGAGAACAGGCTTTAAATGGTCTGGGATGCTATCGAGACCAAGGGCTGCCAGGCGCTGCGGCACCCAAGAACTCGAAATCTCGTCGAGAAATCGTGCGAGGTCAGGCCGCCAGAGGTCATTCATGCAAAGCATTGGCCCCTGCTCCTGCCGTTCCAAGGTCTCACCAAAGCCGAGACCACAAGATCCGTGCTTATCACCGCCGCGGAAAATCTCAGCTGCCTGATTGATGGCCATGTCCCAGGGTGTTGTTACCGCTGTGCGCGGATCGGCCGTGATCTGAATATCCTTTACGCCTTTGCGCGCGAGATCCTCGATCTCAGCAAAGAAGACCATCGGATGAGATACAAAGAAGCGGGACAGATGGGTGGCGGCGCCCCGGAAGGATCCGGACCCGATGTGATGGAAGACATGGTGGCGGCCGTCAGCCATGGTGACGCCGTGGCCCGCCTGTGCGCCGCCATTGGTGCGCACAACGGTGGCATGGCGCCCCTGCTCTACAAGCTGCGCAGTGAGCGCATCTGTGGCCAGCCCCTTGCCTTCATCGCCCCAGCCGGCGCCGATGATCCCATAGGCTTTGCGGATGTCATTTCCCATTCAGGGCCTCACTCTCTTGGGTGTCATGATGAACCGCATTCTGCTCAGCGGGAGACAGCCGCGCGCAAAGATCCGCGATATAGTCGGTGAACCAGGCGGCGGCCTCTGGTGTCGCATGCTCAGCGACCGCCATGGGCTTCACACGACCATCGGGAAAAGTAAAATCGACATGGACAGCCACACGTTCCCCACGCTCGGGAGATGCGAAGCGTTTGTCGTCCTCTTCAGTGATCCGAACCGCAGCTGGGTATCCGGCCGTGACCCCATGCATCACCATGCCCAGAGCCCCATCGTCGAAATAGCGTAGCTTGTCGAAGTCCTTGTTAAAGAAAGCCCCATAGGGTTTCAGCGTGTTGGCCAGCTCCCCCAGACCGTACATCCCAAGCTTCATTTCCATCTCGCGGAATGTCTTACGCATGAGGGGGAAGTGGCGCTCGGGGATGCGCAGGACGATTTCGGCCTCGCTGTTTTGCGGGGTTTGGTTCGCAGCTGGAGATGCAGCACCGCAGGTGGGGCATTTGGTCATAGATGTTCGCTCCGGGGAGAATTGGGCCTGATCGGACTATTGAAGCCCTTCAGATTATGGCGTGGGTGTCTCATCTTCTGTGGTCAGGTCGCTGTCGGGAGACGTAGGGATGCCGAGGCGTATGTCTGTGGTTGAGATACGCCAATCCGCCTTGCCCGCCGCAATCCGAACCAGATGATCCCCCTCAAAGCTCGCCGTGATGTCTTCAGGCGTCACACCGGTGAGTTCTTCCAATACCCTTGCTTCAATCCAGCTATCTTCCATTGAAGCGATGAAGGTATCCGTTGCTTTGTTCTGGATTTTCTCATCTACAAAGAGAGACCAGGCTTCTTGGCCCGCAAACTCGAGAATGAGATATTGGGTGCCGTCCTTCCGGACCTTCATTGAAGCTTCCTTGCAGAACAGACTATATACGAGCGCCGCGTTAGCCCCCTGCCTTGCCTTCCTCGGGGAAAGATCGAGATCGAGGAAGGCATCGAAAGACTTCTGGTATTGCTGTGAAAATTTGGTTTCGAAATCTCGCAGGACGCGCGCAGCGGCCTCAATCTCGGGTGGGGTGATGTCACCGTTCTGGGCATCTTCCAGGCCGCGGTCGTAGAATGCCGCATAGCGCTCCATGGAGGACTGATTGCGCATTGTGAAGAGGTCATCCACAAGGGCCGAGCCCTCCGGTGGCATCTGGCTGCCCGCGGCAGCCCCCGTGAGATATTCGGCTTGGGCAGCTTGATATTCACCGAGGACCTGGCCCGGATCATCGAGATGATGAGGCATGATCGGAAGGACGCTCGTTGCATATTGCAGCCCTTGGACAACGGCGATGCCACCGATACCCCAGATGGAATACATCCTGGACCATTTCGATTTTGCGGTGTTCTTGGCGGTATCTAAGGCCAAGTTGCCGACCCTTTGATACAGCGGGGTATCAGCATTGGTCAGGCGGTCCTTGAGAGATTGAAGCTCTTCCTTCTTCTTCTCAATGCTGGCCCGTGTTGCCGTTCTGATGCGTTTCATCTGCATCCCTTTCTGCCAGTTCAGTCGAGCTCGATCTCATCTTCAGGCTCGTCTTCGGGCTCATATCTCTGGATCCAATCCTCGATCGTGAGGACATGGGCCTCACAGGCAGCGGCGCCCAGGGGTCCGAAGGCGCCATGGCAGCCGCACGAGCGCTGGGCCGTTTTTTGGAACACTGCGGCTCCATAATTCTGAAGCTCTTCATCGGCCATCTCAGAAATTGCAGGATCGGACTTGATGTCCTGTGCCTTGATATTTCCCATGACCACAGACCAGAGCGCCTCGGTCATCGAGGGTGCGACCCATTCATCGGTCAGCTCCAGCGATCCGTCGAGAAGCCCGCCACCGCGCTTAGAAAGCTCCCGAAGAACCAGGGCTGGTACGGTGTTGAAATCCTCTTCTGAGAAGGCTTCGGGGTGTTTGGGATCAGGCATGATTGGCTCCGGTCTATGCAAGGCACAACCCTACAAGAGGGTTGTGAAAAATCTTACAGTGATGCTCCTTCAAGGGCGTAATGCCCGGGCGTTTCCACCCGGACCACTGACTCACAGCCGCTGGACGCCGCGACCCTGACCGGTCTTGGCCGGCACGCCCTTCAAGGCATTGGCCACGGTCAGTGCGGTCGAACCCGACCAGCTGGCGGCCACATCGGAGGCCATAGCGCCCTCGGTCACCTGGATCAGCGATACGACAGTCTCAGCCAGTGCGTTGACGTCCTCAAGCTGAATGGTGCGCTCAGGAAGGATCTGGCGCCAGGACGTGAGAACCTGATCGCGGCTCTGGCCCCAGTTGCAGTAGCCCTCGTTGACGAGAGCGATGTGGAAGACTTCCCAATCGCGCTGAACCATCCGGATGATGTCGGCCGCCGAGAGATCCGCTTCGACAGTGATGCCCAGAACCCGCTCGATCTCTGCTTTGGTCATGCCATCGTGGATCGGTTCATCGCCGATGGTGAAGAGATAGCCTTTGCGGCCGCGTTTCTCGATCGCATCGGCGCGGACCTTGGTTGCGGCGAAAAGATGGGCCGATGAGTAGGATTCCCCGCCGTTGCCGCCCCCTGCCCCTTCAAGCCAGAGCTTGCGGGCCTGTTCAGCGACGCGAATATCGGCTTCGAACTGGGTTACCTGCAATGGCGCCCGGTCGGTTTTCGCATCCCCCACGCCCATGATCATGATATGCGGATCAGTGACCGGCTTGCGGTCATAGATCTGGGTCGCCAGGGTGTTGAGCCCGTCGCGCATCAGCTTCTCGGCAATCATACCCATGGAGCCGGTCACATCTGAGGCGAGGATGATCGGGGTCGACAGCGGGTTGTCCGCAGAATCCCGGCTTTCACGGAATTCAATTTTCGACGGGTCGAACTCGTCCTTCATGTTGCGCGATGTGAAAATCTGGCTTTGCGATTTACCCGCGGTGTTCTGTGCGGTGTAGCCGGCCCATGCCGAGCTGTCCCAGCGTCCATTTCCCATGATAGATCTCCTTTTCTCTGGTCTTACATCCTGCATAGAATATTAACTTGCACTTTGCAAGTTGTAAAATGCAAGTTAATTAGAGCGCGTAGACCCCCGCCCCATTTCCAGTGTATTTTGCAAAACGCCGGACACCCCAGGCATCGGTCAGCGCCTTTTGCCATTTGCTGTAATCCGCGATCCCGTCTTTGCCGGGCGGCAGCATCAGCCAGTTGCGGATCGGCTCGGGCAGGCCCAGGCCGGAAAGCTGGCTCAAGGAGGCGGCCCCCATCGCCTCACATGTGGTGCGGCGGATCAACTCGAGATCAAGCGACGGATCCGCGGTCATGTCTTTAACGGCCATCTGGGGCGCGATCTGCAGGCTGCGGTTTGGCAACAACACCGGCCGCGTCCCGACATCTGTGGCAAAGCCCCAGCCCGCGACCAGGCGCACCGCGTGAGTCTTGGGATCCACCATGACCGTATCGGGACCAATGGCGCCATGAACTTTACCAGCCCAGGTAAGCCAAGCAGCGATGTTCATCAGGCCCGAACAAAGCCAGGCGGCGTGTACAGGTTCCATTGGCCCGTCGCCTGACAGCAGATCGGCCAGTAGCACCTCCCCGTTCTGACGGCTGTGGGTGATCAATGTCTTGCCATCCACCAGATCGACGCGCGACTTGTTGCGTGGGAGGAACTTGCGCATCTGATCCTCCATCTTGGTATCGGCAAACTTGAAGCCCGAGAGATTGTGCAGCTCAGCTTCCGCGATATCCAAAAGATCGGCATCAAAAATCTGTGCAACACTGATGGGCCCTACCAGCAAAGTGCCGATGTCGGTCTCATGCTTTGACAGGGTGCGCATGGCCTGTCGTCGGCCGTCGGCTTTGGTGAAGATGTATCGGGTCACCAGCATGGCGGGTTCGCCGCGGGCCGCATCGCGGAGCGTCACCAGTTTGGCAAAAACATCGGCAGCCTTCGGATCCTGGCAATGATCCGGGTGCCAGCGGGCCGCGAGAGTGCGAAAAGACTTTTTGTCCGCCTTCTCATCCCCAGAGAAAATCTTGGACGCATCCCGCAATCCCATGTTTAGAATCTGCTCTGCATTGAGGTCCATTTTGATCTCCTTTAGGCTGTTTGAGGATAACGTAGGCAATTAACTTGCATTATGCAAATTATTATCCTATCTCTTGTATAACCCTGCGAAAATACTGATGCCCTGAACCAGAAAAGGTGTATCGAGAGGAGATATGATGACCGAGACCCCGCCCCGGAATGAGCGTGAGTACAACCCGATCTGCACTGTCGACGGGGTGCTTCTGACCATCGAGCAGGAATGCCTTAAGGTCTTGCTGCACCGCCGCCCCAAGGCGCCCTTTGAGGGGCGCTGGGCGCTCGTAGGCGGCTACATTCACCAGAATGAAGATGCGGGCGTGCTGGAGGCGGTCCAGCGCATCCTGCGTGACAAGGCGGGGCTACCGACGCTCTACCTCGAGCAGCTGCAGACCTACTCCGGCCCGGACCGTGACCCGCGGGGCTGGTCCGTGTCTGTGGCCCATCTGGGGCTTGTGCCGCGCGCGAAGCTAAAGCTGCCCGATGACCCGCATGTCATGCTGACAGATGTCGAAGGGCTGCCAGATCTCGCTTTCGACCATAAGCAGATGATCGACGATGCCGTCGCGCGGCTGCGCGGTAAGGGCGCCTATTCCTCCCTGCCCGCTGCCCTGCTGGATGATCTCTTCACCCTGCCCGAGCTGCTGCGTACCTATGAGATCGTTCTGGGCACCAAGATCGATGAGAGCTCCTTCCGTCGCAAGATAAATGCCCTCGAGATGATCGAGGACAGCGGTGAGAAGCGCAAGACCGGCAGCAAGCGTCCGGCGGCGCTCTATCGCCTAACCGAGCCCGCGCAGACCTTTAATCGAACATTTGCGGCCGCGGCGGGCTGAGGAATGACAGGTTTGGAGGGCTATAGCATCTACCCTGGGCCGGGCGACCTGTCGCCGGTGCTGCAGCGCTATTGCATGGAGGCCGGCAACAGCGGCATCTACATCTTCCACCATCAGTTCTGCGTCTGCCCCTTTCCTTTGGCGTTCCCCGTACCTCTCGAGAAACTGCTTCATGAGCGTGAAGAGGCTGCCATGGCAGCGCTCGCGGCCGGAGACACAGACTCCTTTCTGCTCCGGCACGAAAAGCCCTACCGGCCTGAAGCGCTGATGGATCTGGTTAACGAGGGTCATTTCGACAGCAAGCCCGAAGAATACTGGCGGCTCGTGCGCAAGGTCTGGGTCGACAGCGATCTGCCTGAAGATGATCCCTATTGGGCGGAAATGCTCGAGGCGGACATTGGCAGTGTTCAAGCCATGATGGGCGAAGGGGATCGCGCCCAGCTCGCGGCAATGCCTGAGGTCATTCAGGTCTGGCGCGGTGTCGAGGGCATGGATGAGACCTCAGCGCGCGAAGCTGTGACCGCAGGGCACAGCTGGAGCATCGATCCGAAGATTGCCGAACGTTTCGCGAAAAGTTTCGCGCGCAGCTCAGGCGAAGCATGGGTTGCTCGTGCTGACATCCCAAAAGCAAGGGTCGTCGCCTACCTGGCCGACCGCGGCGAAGCAGAGATCATTCTGCGGCCCTCCGATATTGCGGAGCTCGAATTTGACCTGATCTCTCTCGGTTCGAAGTCGCAGGGGTTTTCAGACCTTCAGGATAAACTGCTCGAGGAACAGCATAATGGAGAAACCATGACCTTCACTGACAAGATCAAAGCGCACCTTGAGAGCTTTAAGAACGATGAAGAGGGCCACAAGCTCTTCCCTCATGCGGATTGGCGCTATGAGGTCGACAATGACGACACCAGCCTGGGTTATGACGATTGGCTTTCGGACAAGATCGATTTCGAAGTCGATGACGTTGCGGATACCGTCAACCGTTTCATCTACCGCGGCTGCAAGGCCACCGACGGCGAGATTTCCGAGATTGAGTTCAACCGCGATGTGGTCGACACCTTCTCGACCCTGCGGATCATCGATGATGAAGCCGTTGATCGCGCCAATGGGTTTCTTGGCGAGGCGCCTGAAAAGCCGGTCTTCGGAGAAAGCTTTGGCTCTGTGCCCTCGGACGTAGCCGCAGATCTTTCGCGGATCGCCCATCTTGGCATGGTCTTCTTTGAAGGCCGTTGCAGCGCGGAAAAACTGATCTCTGTTATGGCCGAGACAGCCACGAAACATGGGATGGAGGGCGAGGGCGCAGAGGCTGTTCGCGCGCGGTCCGGCGATCAGCCTGAAGAGACACCACAGCCCTGATGAGCGAGGTCCAGGGCGCCTGAGGGCGCCCTGAGTATCTTCGTTACACGCCCGCTATGGGCGAGTAATTATCGACGTGGCCAGGCACTTGGCTTGTGTCGATGACGGCACGCCAGATCCGGTCATCGATCAAGTCTGACAGGTCATTTGCGATATCGGCCTCATCACCGATCAGCGGTGCGGCATGAAAATCAAAGAAGAGGTCACGCTGAGCATCATCCCATTCCGAGACCGGGCCCCAGTCATCTGCATCCTTTGGGTATTTAGAGAACGGAACGAAGCCTGGACGCTCGGTAAGCTCTGCCTCGACCCGGTCACGCCATTCTTCTTTGCGCGCATTATCCATCGAGGCGAAAGCCTCCTCGAGATCGCGCAGGGGATATGTCACGATAATTTCATCATTGCCCATCGCGTAATCCCGTGGGGAAATGATCTTCTGGAAAGACATGTCGAGATCGGAGATCCCCGCGGCCTTCTGGGTGTAGGCTTGGACATAGGCAAGGTGGACCTCAGCCCAACGCACATTCGAGCTGCAGATCTCTTGCTGCTCTGCCCCCTCATCATCTGTGTTGATCTGTTCCAGCGCGATATCCATCATTTGATCGTGGATGGTGTTATAAAGCCCTGAAAAGGGCAGTTTGACAGTGACGCGGTCAGTCTCGGGGGCTTTTGACATGAGTTGGATCTCCTTGGTTGCCTCCAATATGAAGGCAGCCCGCGAAAAAGAAGATTCCGTTCAGACTGTCAGGAAGGTCGAGCCAAAGGTGACGAGCGCTCCTGCGATCCCCATGTCGAAGAGATAGACGCAGAGCGCATTCACGAAGAGCGAGATGAAAAACTTATGTCCAAACCTGTCCAAGTTCGTATTCCTCCTGTTGATTGATAATCAATGCTTGCTTTGCTTTTCGCAACGCCTTAGATAAGCCAGACCGAGATATTCAAAGAGGGACGAGAGAGATGGAAGTTAATCTGCGCAAAGCGAATGCAATCCAGCACGAGATCAAGAATGCGATCCGCGCTCTCGAAGCCCCTACCCGCGTCGATATCACCGAGTTTGAAGTCGGTGAAGATGCTATTGCGAAAACCAAAGAGAAGTCGCTTGAAGCGCGCCGCTCCTGGGACGATCTGACCAAGACCCTCTACGACATCCGTCGTAAGGTCGGCGTTGCGAACACAACTTCCGGGATCGATACGGCTCTGTCCGAGGTTGCCGAGATTGACGATCGCGTGGCAATGTTGCGCCATCTCGTGGCGCCCTCCGCTCAGCGTATGGAGCCTGAGGTCCTGGCCGGTCGTTTGAATAAGTTGAAAGACTCGCCGCGGGAAACGCACCACTATGCGATGCCCGACGAAAAGGTCACCACCGGCATCTACACGGCTGATGAAATCGAAGCCTTCAACGCGGAGATCGCGAACCTGCGTCGCCGCAAGCGCGCGCTGCAGGATGAGCTGCTCGCCATGAACGTCCAGAATACGATCGGGCTCACTGATGAGAGCATTGCCTGCCTCCAGGTTGCCGGTATCGTCTAAGTTTGATGGCACGTCGCCGCCTTCGGGCGGCGATAACCATCCGGGAAGGGAGTTGAAAGACAGGTTCTTTGTGCGGTCTCTTACCGCATGATCCTCAAGCTTCACTGCTTGCTATGGCTCATAAAAAGGCGCGCTCCGGTGTCACCCAGGCCCTACCAGAAGCCAAGTGCATTTTGCTCACCGGTCTATGCCTATTTTGCACAGTTGCATATTGCATCTTGCCATCCTCGCGGAGTGCTTATTGCTTTACCTGGCTTTCGCCCCTTTCCGTCAAATATCCCATACTAACAATAAATTGGAGGGAGCCCGCGAACGCGGGATCCTCTGTGGGCTGGCTCTGAACCAAATCGTGCTCAACCGGCGTCCGGCTCAGTCTTTCCAAAGATATTTGGCGATAAATACAGCCCGCGGCGCCAGAACCAGTGCGGGGGCTTATCATAGTTGAACGTGGGGATAGCTCTCCACGAGCCCCTGGCAACAACTTCCTCAATGACATTCCGTGCAGCCGTTTCGAAGTGTTGACAACGCGTAATCTCCTCATCGATCCTGAAGGTAACGTCATAGGCCCAGACCTGAGACGCATAGCGCAATGTCACAGCAGTTTCCGAGTGAGCTTCAATGGAGCCATCAGGGTAAAATTCGCATGAAACGTTCATGGGTCGGAACGTGTCATGCTGAGTATGCTCAACCCAGGCCACCACTTTAATGTCGCCAACAGCCCTTACCTTGATGCGCTCTTCTGCCAAGAGCTTTTCGCCGGGTGCGGTCGCTGCCAGGAAGACGTCGGCTGCCCTATTTTTGGGGGATCGTATCTCGACCCCAGCGAACCACATGATGCCATAGACGACTGCGATATAGGCCACTATACGCGCAATCACCTCCCAAATTTCCATACGTTTTTCGCTCATGAAGGTGGTCCTATGCTTCCTGGAGGCCGATGGCGTGTTGGCTCCACAATATCAGTGGTATTTGAATTCCGGGATGGATTTCCAAAAGCCATCCTTCACCGCATTCTCCATGCCGCGCGCGGCCGCGATCTCGAAATGCGCACAACGTGCGATCGCCTCGTCGATCTTGCCGGTCACTTTGTAGTTCGAGAGATTGGTGCTCCAACGCCCGCTCACAAGAACTTCTGCATAGGCATCGACGCCTCCATCCCGGCTGAAAACGCAGGTGACCTTGGTCCGACGTGTGTCGCGATATTTTCGACCGCTCACCATAGCCACGATGGTTTTATCCTCGCCGCGGCCGGTCAAGATCATCCCTTCCTCGAGCAAACCGCCGCTGTCTCGGGTCGCATTC
Organism: Sulfitobacter sp. 1A13353; assembly: GCF_043557255.1. Lineage (NCBI taxonomy): Bacteria > Pseudomonadati > Pseudomonadota > Alphaproteobacteria > Rhodobacterales > Roseobacteraceae > Sulfitobacter > Sulfitobacter sp. 1A13353. Next base: position 95,081 of record NZ_JBIFFS010000004.1, read on the forward strand.
AGGAAATTCTCAGCAGCTTTGGTCCGAGATGTGCGCACATCAGCCCCAATTGCCCAGGCGAATCCGAGGGTGATCACAAAGACGGAACCCAGAACGAAGCAGGCGCCAATGATGCTGGTAATGAAGTCTTTCACAGGCGTGTTTTGCTCAGGAAGGCCCCGTTCGAAATCTGGTTTATCTGTCGATGGCATTGGCTTTCTCTTCTCATGGATATTCGACAGCACCCTTTGGTGCGGTCTTCTTGGCGATCAGCTATGCCAGGAAATCAGGCGCGCAATCCTAAATGTGAAGGTTCTCGCAGGCTCTTGCACTCCCTTCGGAAATGCTGCCGCCTGTCATTCCCTGGCGGGAGTGACTTGCCTCTCACACCTCTTCAAAGGTGTTGCCGGCTGCACACCGGCTGTACCGGTGTGCATATATGCGAAAATAAAATATAATGACGTATTGCGCTTGCGAAAAACGCGCTCTATCTAGGTGGTATCAGAGAGGCCCCGGAGCTCGTAAGAAGAGTCCCGGTCTTTAAAACCGGTTGTCTGGGGGCGGAGCCCAGCGGGGTCACCACTCTGAATTGATGAGCCGCTAGTAAGACAAGCATCGTGATCGATCTCTCCTCTACACCCAGGTAACGCCCATAGAGGCTAGTAAGAGGCTGCGGGATGCGTGCTTTCGACGCGTCACTGTGAAGATGCTTGTTTACAGACTCTGGGACACAGCACCAGTGGGAGAGGTCCGTCAGGGACCGAGGACCAAGGAAGCCGAAGTGAATATCTACGAGATGTATATTCTTAATGGGGACGTCGACTTTTGGGTCATGCGTCAGACGTGGGGGAAAACCGTTGCTCGCGTAGTCCATGTCGATGAACTTACGACACCGGCGCCATACTACGGCACTCCCAAGGTTCTGGTCGACCTTTACGACATCGAAAGCGGCGCACTTCTAAAAAAGAATGAGCGGCTTAGCTGCCCTGGGACCTCGCAGTATTCGCAGGTGGATATTTCAACGTGGTCGCCTGCCGAAGCACTGAGAACCGTCACCAGCACCCCTCCTGATCCTGCCTTTCGTAAGCGCATGGAGGCGGCTGATAAGAGGGCGAAGCAAAACGCGGCTCGAAAGCAGAAAAGGAGGGAAGAGAGCGAAGCCAAGCCACGCTACTACTTCGCCTCAAACCCGAGGTTTCTCAACGAGAAGAATGAACTCTTCGGCGAAAACTTCTATGTCCGCTGGGACCCGGATAAGAAGCTTTGGTGGTGTCTGCAAGAGGACACAGCAACACAGGCTTCACTGAAGGAAATGGGCTGCGAATTCCAGAGCTGAAAGGAAGAGTTCATGGCAGCCATATAGAGGCGCCTGCGAAAAATACGGATTGACCTCTTTACATAATTCAGGCCTTCCCTATATTCAGAACACGGCAAACAGAACCCCCTGCCCCAACGCAGGCCATTTGAAAGGACAGATCATGCGCAAGGATTAAACCAGCGTCTCACTCCGCACTAAGAACGACACGGCGCCTTTGGGCGACGATGTATATCGTGGGTTTGCCCACGACCTGAAGACCACCATCCCGGCACCGAGTTCTGCTCAGGTCGAAGGGCATATTGGTGACGATCTTCGTCTCTATTCCATTCTCAGAACAGATATCACCATGTCGCAAGGCAAGGCGAATGCCCAATGTGGTCACGCCTATGTCGCAGCTGCGATCGGTGCTTTGGGCAAGCCTGAAGGCGATGCCTATGCCCGTCTGAGCCCTGGAACCAAGATCTGCCTCGATGGCGGATCGCTTCAGAAGATGCAGCTCCTGATCGAGCAGCTCTCCCTGCAGGGCATTCCCTGCTTTCCCATCATCGACCGCGACCATGTGGAGCTGCCTGACTTTGATGGCTCTCCGATCCTGACGGCCATTGGCCTCGGGCCCTTCACGCGTGCCGATACCCCCCGCGCCCTGCGCAAACTCAAGCTTTTCAAAGGACTTCAAGCATGACCGATTTTTCCAATTGCCCAGATTGTGGCGGCTACACCCCAGAGGGCACGCCTCTTTGCACGACCTGCAACAGCACCGGCCGGCGCCAGCTGACCCAAGAGCACATTGATCTGGCGATCAGTGCCAAGGAATGGGCCGACGAAGAGGTCGACCGCTTCTTCTCCGAATGGTGCCGCATCAACAACAAGCATCACGGTTACGGTGTGGCCAGCTGGGAGATCGGCTCGAAGCTCCACATCACCCAGGACACCTCCTGCATGGGCTGCGCCAGCAGTGAGGACCACAGCTTTCCTGCTGAGTGGTTCTACGCCACCGGCGAAGCGCGGACTGCGCTGATCGAAAAAGACCTCAAGGATAAACAAGCAGCCGAGCTCCAGCTTCGAAACTGCTCTCGCGTGGCCCGCCTCGCGCGCCTCAAGAAAGAAGCCGTGGAGCTGGAAGCTGACATCATGAAGGGGGCCTCGGCATGAGAAAGGCACCCTTCCAGAACAGCCAACAGTGGAAGATCGAGCGCGAACATTCGCGGATGAAGAGCCACTACAAGCAGAAGATCATTCAGATGCGCATCGAGGGCGGCCACGGCCTGACCTGGCTGCCGCACCTCGACCCCAAGATGAGCGACAGCGATTTGTCGATCGCCTTTTACTGGCTCCTGCGCCCTTGGGATGACAGCCCGGCGGCGCGCCTTGGTCTGCTCACGCGCGCCTGCCCTCCTGGCGATAAGGATGCCTATCTCCTTCACCGCTTCCTTCTCAAGGGCTGGATCAAGGAGTTCGAACACCGCCAGCGCCGTCTCAAAGCGCGCTGGAGCGCCCCTGGCGGCGACCCGGACGCGCGCAGCCTTTGCCTGCGCAACCGGGCCATCATTACCCGCCTGATTTCGATCCTGCGGGCCTCGCGGCGCTATGCCGGCCAGATGGCCGACCTGGCGCACACCCTGTGACCCTAAGGCCGGGCCGCAATGGTGCGGTCCCGGCGTCCAACAAAAAAGGAATTTGGACATGACGACGACAACTACGAAAACAACATTCCCTGCAGTATCTGAAGAGATGAAGGCTGCGGCAGCACGCTACCCCGGTTGCCTCGCTGCCATGATGGAGCTCCAGAAAGCGACCGCCTTCAAGGGCTGGTATACGGTCTCCAACGAGGCAGAACAGTCTGCCTACTTCGCTGATAAGCTCGAGTTGAAAACAAAGGAAGACTACATCGAGATGCGCGATGCTTTGAAAGCATGGCTGCGCCTCATGGAGACCACGCAGCGCAGCTTGAAAGAGATGACATCGCGTCCGGGGGATCAGTCTGGGCCCCAGATGCACAAACACTTCGGGGCTGGTCTGGTGACCCAGCTCATTGAGATCCGCCGTGCCGGGAAAATCTGGTCGTCAAATCAGGCAAAGACAAAAGTCGAAGTAGCGGCATGAATAAGCTGGCGGCGGGCTATACCCGCCGCCCTAGCTATTTATGGTTCGACCGGATCTTCGTTTTGACCGGGATGCGGCCTTCCATGCTCAACGTGATCCGTAGAGTACGGCGGGGTATCATGCACTTTGATCAGGCTGGGATCGTACCCGATATCTGCATTGTCATCGACCGAGGTGTCGGGCTGTTGGGGTTTAGACAATGTCGCTCTCCTTCGCAGTTACTGCTGAAATCAGACAACAGCAGGTTTGATCTCGCGTGTCGCGTATTTATGCCCTGCCTTATCCCGGTTGCGGAAGAACTGGTCGATAGCCCAGTCCGGCCGATCCGTTGGAAAACAGGCCACAATCCTGTTCTTGCCGTCCAGGATCTCGAGCATCACTTTCGGTCCTTCAGCCTGCGCAGGGCCTCCTTCAGGCTCCTTGGTCATCACGTCTTTGCCACCTGTCTTCATAGTCATTTACTCCTCGTTTCACAACTTCAGCCTATGCTGTACAACGTGCTGCGAAAAAACATTGTTGATAGTTATCCACATAAAGGCGCGATGCGCTGGCTGTGGGTTCTGGAATGCCACCTCTTTGCGGATAGTCTGGTGGCATGGATGATAAACACTTTCTCAAGCACGATGACCCGAAGCCCCAAGACTGGGACCCAACGCCGCGCTGGCTGCGCCGGCTGTATCAAAGCATCGTTGGCCTCTTTGGCCTGTTGATGCTTTTGGCGGCCTGGCCGGTCTTCACACTGGAATCCGGCATTCGGTGCAAATATCAGGGTGTCTGCGAGAATCCGTCGATCATTGGCTCTCATGCCTTCGGGACGCTCTGGCCGATGATTGCCATTGGGCTCTTTTGCATATGGCTGACCTGGCTCATGCCCGGCGGGACTTCAAAGAACCGGCAGATCCAAAAGCCGTAGCGGCCTTTCCTCTTCGATCCTGCGCTCTGACTCATTGAAGAGCCTCTCGGTGTTCGATGGAACCGTCGGGAAGGCATAGGATCGGTAGAGGGGCTCAACCTCCTCCACCGGAGGTTTCCGTGCCTCTGTATTGCCGCTCAAATGCGATATGAGGGTTGCGAGGGTTGTTCTGATCATCCGGTTTCTCCGATTTCACAGAACAACCATATGTCGCCGTTTTTCGCAACCAACCCCCAGAGGGGATCTTATAACCACCAAGCATCGAAGCTTTTATAGATCAGGCTCCTCCGATGGTGCCCTAAGGCGAAACCGGTCTAGGTCTGCCTCACGGATCATGGCCATGAAATCCGTAGCGCGGCGCGCAGCGTCGCTGGGCAGTACATCTGCAAGATCGCCTCCCTCTTCTGCTTCGACCATGGCCGAGAGGGCCTGGATATCGAAATCGAATGGGTCAGCCGAGACCAGGCAAAGGCGCTCACCCGCGCCGGGCGCCGGAAAGTCGCAATCACCGCGCACAAATCCTTTATCGATCGTCCGCCCCGTCTCCGCATCTAGCAAGAGCCAGAGGGCCCCACGGCGAAAGGCTTCATCGAGCTCGATCATATCTGCACCAAGCTCTTCGCCCGGCGGTCCCATAACGATCACGCCCTGGCGATCTGGATCTCGCAGAACGTAGAAGTTCTCATCGAACTGTTTTTCGTCGAACATCGGCGCCACTTAGTCTGGCTCGTGATCGTCGAGATTCAACTCGAACTTCACCGGTTCAGCAAAGGGGTTCTTGGGTCTGGGAAGTACCTCAGCTTTGCCGTTGGTGCGCATCATGACGGCGTCGTCGATGTCCGGGCCAGGCTCTGAGAGGTCAACGGTCACAGGCTCTCCCCGCCGGGGGAGATTGCGGCCCATCGACTGCTGGATGTCGTTTTCTGAGACTGGCTCGTACTTGGTGCGGTCCTTCTTGGCCGCGTAAGCTGGGAGCTCCTCTTCATAGAGCGCAGGACCTTGTGGTCGGCGTGGCACGCGGCCCAAGTCCTGTAGCGGTGCGCGCTCCCCAGAGTGAGACAGCTGACGGCGAGACCTGAACATTGGGGCCTCATTCATTGGAAGGGGCTCGACCCCTTTTACAGTCTTTCCAACCTGACCCTGCGCTTTCAGCGCGTGATACTTGTCGAAATCATGGGCCTCACCAAGCACGACCACATCCACCGGCTTCTGCCCTTTGCGGTGGAGGCGGCCTCTCGACTGCTCGATCTCAATCTCAGGCATCGGATGCATGCGTCGGTCGCCATGTCCCGCCAGGCGCTTGCTGAGCTCTTCAGAGTCCATTTCCCGAACCGCTTTGATCATCTCTTCTTGGTGCGGGCGAAGTTTCACCATTCCCAGCTTGCTCCGATCGCGGGCTTCGGCCTGAAGCCTCGCTTTTGTGCCCTGCTCGCAGTTCCCTGTGAATTCGATGGTGGCACCCTCAGGCAGGCTGAAGCCCATGTTGAACTTGTGCATGGAGGCGACAGCCGTGCCGCCGTCCCGAATATGCGCGAGCATATCTTTGATGTCCTGGGGCCGGGCGAAACCGCGGGCTTCGCGGCGCGAGGCCTCAAGCATCATTTCTTGATCATCTGCTGTAAATACGAGTTTGCCGGACATGATATCGGAACTCCATAGGTTTGGATTCTGCTGTTCCCTATATGATACTGTTCAATTGCGAAAATTGATATTGATCTTCTAATACCTTCCTCTTTTCGGGCTTCAAGCATAGATTGAGGACAACATCAGAGGAGAAGTTCATGTCCGGAAAACTGACCGCGGAAGAGGCGTCAAGGCGTCTATTGGGTCTGGCGCGCGGGATTGCGCATCAGGCCGAGACCGAGCCGGGTCTCACCCGATCCCAGCGGTGCGAGAAGACAGCCTACGGGCTGCTGGCCTTGCTCGACGGTAAGACGCCTAAATTCCCGCGCTGCATGCTTGCGCCGCAACAGCATGAAGAAGACATCGCGGAAGCAAAGGCCGAGGGCACGCCCTGGTACAATGAAGACATCTTCAGCAGTCCTGGCCTCTCCGACCACTTTCTGTCGCGTCTGAAGGACCCGTCCTGGCTGCCGGAGCGAACCGATGCTGCGCCCTACACCGCTGATGAAATTCGCGATCAGATCGTGCGTTCCTTCATGGGTAGTGCTGAATATTGGGCAAAGAACAACAAAACGGATGAGTTGAAAAATTGTGATGGTGTGGCCTTCAGCTGCTTTGGCGCGCTCGACGGTGTCAGTTTGAGCGGGCAGATGATGTCGATCATTCTCGATGCTGAAGACATTGCGCAGCGCCATGAGCTTCGTGAATTCCAGCCTGAGGTTCTGCAGCCTTACCTGCACGAACTCTATCACAGCACCGACCCCATCGAGATTGAGATCCCCACGCCCGGCGCGCTGAACCTCTATTCTGTGAGCGTCCCCAATTCCATGGAGAGCAGCGATTGGTATGTGGTAGCGCGAGACGCAACTCATGCCGCTGAAATCTATACTCAAGGTGTCATTGACGAAAAAATCTCTGTAGATGCATGGGAGATGGACGGCGCGCGCTCTCTGACTGTCCAATGGGTCGGCAAGAACGCCACAGGCGAACCGCGTTGGATTGATTGGGGGTCTACGAATACGATCACGATGCGTCTTACCCCCTATGAGGTGGATCTCGTCGCCCTTGCGGACCTCGCGAACTGGAATGACTTCCAAAAGGAACAGGGCCTCGAGCCATGAGCTCAGCTCCGATCGAGATCATCGCGCATAAATCCTCGGGTTACGGCCCGCGGACCTATGCCAACGCCCATGAGGGTGATCTGACGATCGCTGTGGCCGCCAACTACAAGACCGGCGGGGAGCGTCTGACCCATAAGGCCGCCGGGGACAAGTTCCTCGCCCTGCCCTTGGCGATGGATGCAATCGAGGCCGCGCGGCTCCTCTACCGCACGCTGCGGGATCGGGACCTAAAGAACCCGGTCATCAATGTCGCGGGCAATGGCATGCAGACGATGAGCCGCAATGGCTTCACCCAGGAGTTCGTGAATATCCGGCTGCTGGAGATCTTGAGCCCGGTCCATAAGCACTGGCCGATCGCCAAGGTGATCTCCGGCGGCCAGACCGGCGCCGATATGGCCGGCGGCATTGCGGCGCATGCATTGGGTATTCCGGTGAAACTGCATTTCCCCGCCGGGTTCAAGCAGCGCTATGCTGATGGGGTGGATCAAACCTTCTCCAAGGAAGATATCCTTCAGCAGGTGAAGGATGGTGTGGCTGCGCTGAAGCAGGAAGCTCAGAAGAGGCGTGACCAAGATCAGGAAGATGCGCCCGCGCCGTGATTAAAACGCTTAAACTGAGTAGCGATATAACTTTTGAAACTTACGGACGAATTTATGCTGAAATCGAAAGATGCGTGGCAAGAATATTTCAATGAAGTCAGCTTCCCCCTAAGGGATGTGAGCAAACATGTCAGCACAGCGGTGTTTGCAGTGTACGATGGAGTGTGCATTTTTTGTAAAGAGCGAAAGGCTGAACACGTAGACCACATCGTTCCGCACTCCCTGGGTGGGCCTGATAGATCCGATAATTTCGCTGCATCCTGCACGCGGTGTAATTTGCGAAAACACGATAAATTACTGCCTCTACCGGTTCTCGGAATCGCGCTCCAGGAGGCGCGCAGGAAAGCTGAAGATGTAGAGCAAATGATTGCGGAGCTCGAAAATGGGGTTCAATCGACATACAAAGCATATCGATCTAAAGGGGAACGTGCCGTTCTATTGCACGAAAGCTATATTCTTCATAGATGTGAAGACGGGGGGGGCGTGAGGCCTGTCGCTCGGATCTATTACAAGAATGATCCTCGATCTCGGCTAGGTCATCACCATCAGAATGGCGATTTCCCGGATATTCGCTTCTCATACGGCCGCAAATTTCTGAAGTCCAAGATGGCTCACGCCCTTTCTCCGGGGCTCCCTCTGGAGCCCGAAGAATACAAGAACCCTGAGGACTTCGAGACGCTAAACCTGCTTAGGGATATGGAGCCCGACCATTGGGGGCGAAGTATCGTGGACTACGCGGTACACCTAACCACCAATCGACATCCCAAGATGAGCGACTACCTCCTCTTCAACGAGACACGGTTCCGCCCTGGAGGTCTATTCCTCGCCAAGACGCCCGGAGGTGAGGGAATTGGATACGATATCAGCTTGGCTGATCGTGAGGTGACATTCGATGACGCAGTCCGCTTTCAGACATTCATGGATGCACAGGAAGATTTCTGGGCGGAACTTCCCGCTGAACTTCATCATTGCCTTCCAGCCGCTGCTGCTTTGGGGGGCGCTCAGCCGAAGATATGCATCGACTGGATGGATGAGCTATGGGTGCTAAAATTGCCAAACGAGCGTCACGTTATCAACATGGCCGCGGCCGAGGCGGGCTGTCTTGACCTTTGCGAAATGGCAGGCATTGCCGTACCTGATCGAGAGGTAAGATCCTTTGGACCCCGCTCGAGTGTGTTATTGGTCAAGCGCTTTGACAGAGTTTCCGCGCCTGGAGGCCGCATTCGCCGCCATATGATATCCTCACTCACACTGCTTGAGCGTCATGAGATGGACCGAGGGGTATCTGGTTATGCTGATATCTACCTAGCACTTCGGGCTTCCGGAGCGCCCAGTGTCGTCGGTGAGGATCTTTACCGTCGAATGCTGATGAATGTTCTTTGCGGCAATACCGACGATCATTATAGGAACCACGCTTTTTTCCAGAAAGATGACGGATCATTCACACCAACGCCCGTTTACGATGTCACTCCGACTATTCAAGTATCCCCATCTCGCAGGTTGTTCCTGCATCTCGGGAGGGCCGGGTGTGGCCGGGATGCGACAGTTGAAAATGCAGTGTCAGCGGCAAGCTCTCTGGATGTCGAACGAGATAGGGCCATTGAGATTGCCAATGAGCTTAGCTTGATGGTCGCTAGAAGCTGGAAAGATGCGATGAGACGGCATGGCGCGAGTGATGTCTGTATCGAAAGGATGGCGACGAGCTTCTCTGAGGCTGGCAATACAATCGCCTGCAATGACCCGGGTTTGAACATGTGAGCACGATTTATCAGTCCTCGATGAGATTATCTTCCCTCGGGTCATCCCGGTCTGAAGGCTGGTCGGCCGCGCGGTTTTGCCGGGCTTGTAGAAGCTCATCATAGGTCTGTACCGGAGAATACTCCAAACAGTTCGTGGCCTTGTTGATCCCCGTCGGTAAGATCTTTCCGCGTTGTTTGAAGCAGACCATGGGCTGACGTGTTGAATTGCTGATGGCGCCGTAGCGACACTGCAAACAGGTCCGGGCGTTGACCCCACCCTCGTAATGCGCGGCTTTTAAAAAGGCATCGATCCGCTCGACGGGTCTGAGGCCCCGCATCTTATCGGTGACCACCTCCCAATGTACGATGCTGCTGCGCGCGAGGATTTTCTTGAACCGCTGGCGGCTCTGGGAGGTCATCTGCACCTTGCCGCTGCGGTAGATGATGAAGACCGTCTCCTCCTTTGGGCAAGCGGAGCACCGGTCGACAAAGCGTTCGGACAGCGGAGACAGATTGAAGCCGCGGCCGCGGTCGCTGTCGATCGTTATCCCGGTCCTGAGCCGAGCGATGTCCTTCTCCGAAGAGACCTTCGTTTCCAGTATGGGTAGGCCGCTGGCCAACTTCTCAGGCGCGCAGGGGTGAGAGACTTCGATCTCGATGAGCAAGCGTGCGCCCTCTCCTTCCTTTGTCAGCAGTACATCTGCGATGAAACCCCCGACGCCGACCTCCTCTGCGGCGGTATCGAGCCAATGTGTAAGATCAAAGACCTCTGGTGCTTCGGGCTTGCTGCAGCCATCCGGGAAGAGATCTGCGGCCGACATGCACCGCACCTTGCGGTTGCGGGTGAGCTTGTATGGCCGTCCCTCCCGGCACGCCGCGGTAAAACCTGCCACCACAGCCAGTTTGGCGGCGCGGTGCAGATAGGTCTCATGGGAGCAATAAATCTCAGCATCCGACATATGGCGGAAGTGATGAACGCGGATCTTGCCGAGCACGGGCAGCATGCCATTGCCGCAGCCCAGACAGGTATAGGGCCCGCGGGCGTTGCGATCCTCAGCTGTCAGATCTTCCACGTCGACCAGATCGCCATGCGTATTGGTACAGAACCGCGCCTTCATTTGTGCTGAGACCTCCCCTGCCCTTGCCAAAACCATTGCAGATTACCAATCTGGCGGCAAATGCAACGGGATGGGATCTAAAGAATGGTTGGTGACGCGGACCTGAATCGAGAGGCGCCCTTCGATAACAATATCACCGACGCGCTGGGCCTATATGTCTATGCCCTCTTCGATCCGCGAGACGGCTCCCCTTTCTATGTGGGCAAAGGTGGCGGCCGGCAAGGCAACGATCGCGTTCTGCACCATTTCTTGGAAGCCAGGGAAGATATGAAGCGTGAATCTGATCCCAATGACAAGGAACGCGCCAAGCTCAAAAGGATCCAAGAAATATGGGGCGCCGGTCTCGAGGTTGAATGGAAGATCATGCGCCGCAAACTGCGGGATGAGGCGGAAGCACTGAATGTAGAAGCCGCCTTGATAGATGCATTCGCCGCCTGTGGCCACATCCTCACCAACATCCAAGGCGGCCACAGGAGTGGCCATCAAGGGCTGATTGCGGGGAATGCGCTAAGGGAATTCGCAGCACCTCCAATCACCGGACAAGATTTCCCGGCCGAGCTGCGCAACCGACCGATCTTTATCTTCAACATCGGCACCAAGGTCAGCAGGATGTGGAAGAAGATCGACCGGATCAAAAACCCTAAAGAACGACCTGACTACGTCAAAGCAACACAATGTTGCTGGAAACTGGGGCCCTATTGGCCAAATCAGCGTGATGCCATCGCCATGGGGGTCGTGGCTGGCATCAGCCGCTCCGCAATAGGCATTGCTGATTGGACGCCCTGTACAGATGACCCGGAGCGGTGGCAGATCACGCCGACGGAATTAGATCCTGAAATCCACCAAGTGGTGGTGAACAGAAAATTCAGCGCGCTTCTTGAGCCAGTCAAAGGGTATCTGCAGCTCGGCGGATTTACCGTCATAGAAATCTCAGACGAGGGCGAATGTACTTTCCTTCGTGGTTCTAAATCGTCACAGAAGGCTGGCTCCAGCGGCTGAAATTGGCGGATCAGGAATACCTGCACAACAGGATTTCTGGACCGGGAACACCAGTTCCCTCATTACTTTGCGAAAAACCGATCAGTAATAGTATTTCACAAACCAAGAATTATGTGTCTTTATCGCTATGAGCGATATTGGAGAGACCATGCAGTACAGTGACAAACAAATGAAAGACGGACGGGCTCGCCTCAAGCGCCTGCTACCAGAGGCCCGGGCCTATGCGCGTAAGGCGATGCGCAATCCAGATATTCAGATGCAGATTAATACGGCAAAGGGAATGGCCACGCAGCGGTTTATCCGGGCCGACAACTTCCGTGCATTGGTGGTCTACCGAACACCCAGAGGTTGGTACGCAGACCTCTTGCTGAAACAGGTTCCCCCTGGCGTTTCTGATGTCATGGGCACTCCTATGAGTATGCCCCACGAAACCCGAGAGGAAGCCGAAGAGGCCGCGGTCCACATCCTGCAGTCCATGTGCTTGCAATCGATCATGAACGAGGGCCTCGTGAGTGACGGGTCAAAAGCCGATGTGCGACCCTTCAAGCTCTTCAACATCTCGATGCCATTGCCCGGCGAGGCCGTTGATCTATGCGTCCCAGTGATGGCGATCACGGGCCAGACGGTAATGGAAGCGCGGACCTATGCATTGAGCCGTCTTGAAGAAGCCTGCGCGCGCATCGGCATCGATGAGACCACAACTATTGAGGACATGGCAGATAAGCCGGATGCAGATCATGAAGAGATTTTTCGCCTTTGTTGCATGACGGCCGCGACCAACTGCATCGAATTTCCGGTGTCGGAATGGGCCGCCGAGGAGGTGCTCGATGATCCGAAGGATGGTTCCGCCCCATCCGCTGAACTTTGAAGGCGCTCCACTTTTCGCAAAATCACTTCTTAATCTTGCAGGATATATTTGATGAAGCAGACGATTACAGCCCGCATTACCTTCGATCCAAGCCACCGGCTGGACTCCGAGAATGAATATGACCCCGAAGTCGATCTGACCAGCATCATGGATTACGGCCGCGATCGCTTCAACGTCGACAGCTATTCCATCATCTCTGTCGCTCCCGCCGTAGAGGCGGAGGCCAAGCAGGAGGATGCCGATCGGGGAGATCAGCAGTTCACCGTGGTAATCAGCACCCAAACCCGTGCGGCGAATGCCCAAGAAGCGCTGACCATTGCGCTGGCGCAAATCTCCGATGGATCGGCCTACGCCGAGGTTAAATCAGATGATGGCGGAGCTGAGGAAGGCACACTCTCTGAGCTCTTAGAGCAATAGGCGCCCTCCTCACGTCGCAACCCTGCAGCTATTCAGGCAGAGAAGCGCGCGCGCGACGCTGACAGGGCGTCCACGAGCCCTTCATGGACCTGTCCCGCCTCGCAGTCCTCTCCCAAGCTCACGAGCTCTGAGAGCGCCGCAGAGCGCCCAGGACGACCCTCTAAGCCAAAGGCGCGGCGCACGTCCGCCAAAGTCTCCATGGTGAGCACATGGGCGCGCTTGCGGCCTTCTTCGAGGATATGGTCTACCAACTCGATATCAGCTGCGGCTTCGGCGCGCCGCGCCCGCATGGGCGCCAGCATCTCTTGCAAGATCCCGTCCAGACGCCGCTTCAATACCATGTCGCCGAGCCCACCGGCGCGGTACTGATCCTTGAGGTCCGCTACAGCACCGCTGTCTGGATCAAAAGCATCGAGCATGGCAAAGACCACATTGCCCTCGACCTTGCCGGGGTCCGAGACCTTCAGATGGCCTGGATCGGTGAACATGCGCATGACAGCCGCGCGGATCTCTTCCGGGCTGTCGCGCAGCGCGATGGCATTGCCGGCGGATTTGGACATCTTGCCTGCCCCGTCGATGCCCGGCAGCCGCGGCGCGTTGCTCTGCATCAAGGTTGGAGAGACCAGGACCTTGCGCCCAGCCATGCGGTTCACCTTCCCCGTGATCTCACCGGTGATCTCGACAAGCGGCGCTTGGTCGGCGCCTGCGGGCACGATGTCTGCGCCGAAGGCGGTGATGTCGGCCGCCTGGCTGACCGGGTAGCAAAGAAAGCCCGCCGGGGTGCCATCGCCGAAGCCGCGCTGGGTGATCTCTTCACGGATCGTGGGAATGCGCATCAGACGCGGCACGGTGACCAGGTTCATATAGAGCATGGTCAGCTCGTTGAGTGCGGGCAGATCGGACTGGCGCACGATGGTCACCCGCTCAGGGTCGATGCCGGCCGCGATGTAATCAAGCACCACCTCGCGCACATTGGCCGCCACATCTGCGGCGCGCCCGGCGTTGTCCGTCAGCGCCTGCATGTCGGCGACCAGGATGGTCACGTCGTTCTTGTCCTGCAGGGCGACGCGCGCCTGAAGGGTCCCGGCGAGATGGCCGAGATGCAGCGCACCGGTGGGCCGGTCGCCGGTGAGGATGGTTCTGCCTTCGAGGGTGGAGAGATCTTGCATGGTCTTGTCCTTTATGGAGAGAGGACAGCCGCATGATGGGAAGGGTCTTTCAGGACATCTCAAGCCGCATCACGCGGCCGGTCCTGGGGTTGGTCACAGGAATTGGGCCGCCTCAGAGAGGCAGCCACCAATTGATCGCGCAGATGGGTTTATCCTGTTTCATACGTCAATCCTAGAAAGCCTGGCGCATAAAGGCAATGCGAAAAGTAGCGATCACCCCATAAAACCCCTTAGAGCCACGACATCGACATCGTCTTTATCCTTTGGTGCCGGATCATTTTCTGGTTCCTTGAACGGATCAGCAGCGCGCATTTCCTTCGGCGCTACTGTAGGATCCTCGGCGCCGAAAGGATCATTCACTGGGGTATTCAATGCCTCTTTAAGACGGTTGATGAATTCCATCGGATGCTACCTCTTGATTAACTTCAATGTCAGGGGCGCCTACCTTTTTGAAAGGATTTCGAGCCCTCGCCTCTTCAAAGATCATCGCCATATTTCTGTCGAGCTCCCGTTTCGATTTGGGCGCGTCCTCTTTCTTGGCGGCACTGAAAGGATCAGAAACCCCACTGAACTCGATGGGTCGTGTCGCACTCACCTCCATCGTGAACGTCTTCGTATCAGAGGAGATCTCAGAAAAGACCAATGGGTCAGCAAGTGTGTACAAATCCTGGCGCGCGTAATGAATACTGCGCATATCCTTTTGATAGGACTTATACGACTTCGCATATGAGGCGCTGAGAGCATCCCGCGCACCTCTTGAAGCCTCAGCGAAAGCCGCTCTGAACTTCGAGGACACTTCGTCTGTCACTCTGACAATCTCGTTGCGCAGATATATCTTTCCTGCGTCTTTATCCCCGTTCGAACCCATTCTTTTAAAACGGTCACTGATCCGCTCAGTCAGAGTTCGATCAGGCAGATCAGCCATCTTATGGTAGTCGTTCAAGTTGCCTTCGAACGTCACATCCCCCTCATAGTTGACAACCTCAGACATCAGATTATCACCGACCAAATCCTCAATTTTTCTGATGCCGTGGACAAGATCGATCGCAACTTCGCTGACGTCCAAGAGACCGGAATTATCCAGGTCCTCGCGAATCTCGAGCAGCTTTTCCTGATGTATAGAAATGCTATCATGGTACCGCGTGTCTGGCTGGGCATCGAGAGCGATGTGTTGATTATAAAAGCCGGTATTCAACCGCCTCTTGAAGTTCCAATCAACCTCCCCGCCATCCTTCGGCGCGGCGTTTTGCAGAAATCCATCAATATCGATGCTCTTTGCGGTTTTAAAAATCTTCGCTCTTTCTGCGGACCGCAAATCGACCTCTTCTTTCTGAGATGTCAGAAACCGGTCCATGCGATTGAGCTGCTTGTAGATTTTACTCTTATCCCACGCGACCTCAGCATCAAGAACTTCGATGCATTGATCACTGTGTTTGCGGCAAATCGGATCGACGCTGGCATGAATAGCAGTTGACCAATCGAAGGCCAGAGCCAGCTTCATGGCATTCTGTGCCTCTGCCGTATTTCCTGTGGCGAAATGGCAGCGCGCCTTCAGGAAGGAGCATTCCGCCCTCTCCTGCTCCGATGCAGACCTGTCTTTGTCTACGATTTGTTCGTAGAGATCGGCGCTCGCTTGCATATCTCCATTCAGAGACAAAGCGAAGGCGAGGTTCTTCTTCAGTGAGGTGGGGTTCTCACTGTGAGAATTTTCCACCGCGTATTGGAGATCTTGCAAAGCCCCTTCTGGGTCGAGCAACTTCACCTCATCGGTATCCCACACCCCCAAACGCATCATGCCACGCAGCTCATGGGCTTCCGGTGTCTTTGGCATCGCGTCATTGGCGAAGGTCTCATTCATGTAATCCGACGCCTTGGCGACCTCATCGATTTTCAGCAGGTGGGCCACATGTGCGATGCGCTGATTGGTATAGATTTCCTCAGGGCTGCGAACGCCGACCGGTTGCTCGTCCATGACCACATCCCCCTTTTTAGGGTGCGTCATAGAATTACGCTTATACTCTGGCTGGATGAAGGCATCTTGCGCGTTCAGCTCATAGACGCCTGGCTTCACCAGGGTGGCTTTGGCGTCGAGGTGGTCTCGATAGACATTGCCAAGACCATGGACCATATCAGCTTGCATGCGAACCGCATCTACGGGCTGAGGGGTTTCTCCGCGGACACGCGCTTCAATATTCAGGCGGGTGATAAAATCAATATCCATTGGACGTCCTTACTGTTGGTTAGCCCAATTATCGCATACTGATATGAAAGGACTAACAGGTCATTCCACTGTTTGGGTACCACGACCGGATTATGCAGTCAGCCCTGCACGCAAAGTAAAACCCGGCACGATGGCCGGGTTTTACTGATGTCGTATTACTTGCGAGTTGGTAAATCAGATGGCGTCTTCCGGAGCAGTCGAAACCACTTCGGTCGAGGGTGCGGCCTCTTTCAGCATCTTAACGCCACCGTAAAGCGCCACACCGGCGCCGATGAAATAGACCGGCATTCCGAAGCTGGCTAACTGCATGAGTTCGCCCAATCCATTGACCGGCAGACCAGCGCTACTTGCGGCAGAGTTGAGCCGGAACATGGTGATTATGGCGAGCGCAAACGGCAAAGCGCCGGCCGCGACAGCCAGTCGCGCATCGAGGCTCCCTTTGGCCGCTACGCCGCAGGTTACTGCAGCCAGGATGAAACTGCCGATGAAGAGCAGAATGCCAAAGGTCATCATGTCAGTGCCTGCTTTTAACAAGTAGCTCGGGGAAAAGCTCCCCAGCCAGGTACTGACCCAGGGGAGGAAGAAGCTGATGGCCGTCGCAGCCGTACCGCCAATGATGAGTTTGGTGTTCTTATCCATTTTTCGTATTCCTTTTGCGCAATGGAAGATTAAGCGAAGAACCGGGGCGGCATCGCCACCCCGGCAGAAAGGTCAGCAGCTTTGATATGTGCTGACATAGCCACGGGTGTAGATCATCAGGTCGTCCCCATCCTTGCCGATGAGTACACGCTCGGACCAGGTCGACCCTTCGCCGCTGCACGTCTTATCATATAGCTTTGCCTCAGGCATGCCGCGCAGCGATGTCGGGTTCTCCAAAGTACAGGTGGACTCGATAAAAGAGATGCGATTTCCAGTAATTTTGACTTGAGTTTCTGGATAGGCACCACTGCAATGTTGCGGGTTGCTCGCCCAAACACCTTGGATGGATACAGCTGAAGCTGGCAAAGCGAGAAGGCTCACGACGGAAGCGAGAATGAGGTTGCGCATAAATACTCCTTGGTTGCGTACTGCCGATATCGCGGCAGCCGTACCTGCATGACAGGTTACGCAAGAGTATTTCTGTTTGATACGAACAGAAAGCCCTAAATTCTGTTAATTCGCAGACCTTTTCATGTCCAATATGCGCCACCTCACCATATTTAGGGAGCCAAGGCTTAATGCCGTTCATCCGGTCGAATGATTTCTAGCGACGCTTGAACGGCAAGAAGACGGTCTGACTGTTTTCTAAGCTCCTGCGCGATTTCGCCAATGAGGTCATAGTGGTGTTGATCGATGGTCTTGCCGTTGTGCCAATATTTCGCCGGCTCCGTGCAGAGCAGCTCAAGACTAAAGGTATCGCTGCCAAACTCTTCCCCATCAATGAACACGGTGATGCTGGGGTCCTTGCCGTGCCAACCGGTTAAGAAGTCGAACATATACCCCTCTGAGCGCATTTTAAGCACTTCTTCCTTGTAGGATTTCGCGATCCGCTCGAGCATCCATTCGGGGATATCAAATCTCTCTTCGGCCATCATTCCACTCCTTTGTCAGTCCAATGATGGTCATGTCACGCAAGGCCTCCAGCCACTGCAAGCGGCAATTTTGCCGTGCGACAGCATGGGTCAGCATGCGACAGAAAAAACTTCGAGGGTGCCGCTAGAACTGTTCCCGGAGTCCTTCCAGAAGCGTGACAGACCTTGCGAAAACACATACCGTATAACGAATCATCTTGAGGTTTGTGACGCTAGGTTGGGGGATCATGGCAAATCTGGAACATCTTGCAGACGGCGATCGGGCCCGGGTTATTTTTAACCCGCCCCGGTTTGAGAACAGCATCGAGATCAGTTCCGCCGAAGGGCCAGTGCTCGCGGTCGCGGGCATGCGCTACATCCAAGACGAAACCCACCGCCGTGCCTGGGCCATGCCGACAATTCTCGATCTGGCAGGTGCGGATGTAGAGAGCGTCGAAGTGCTGGAAGCGGCCGATGAGATCGCGTGCCGCAAGGCGTGTGAGGCTCGGGGTGATCTTGTCTTCCCCGACCTTCCAGATGATCCGGTCGAGATCGAGGACGCCCTCGATCATCTCGCGGCCCTGATCGCACGCGAAACGGATACCCGGGTCATCCGCGGCCGGCAGAGCCAGTTACTGGCCCAGTTCAACGACATTGCCGAACACATTTCGCTCGCGGCCACGAAGCGAAAATATGTTCTCACCCGCGCCCTGACCGGGGGAGACTTCCATCCGTGGGAAACCCGGGACCCCCATGTCTTCCGCAACGGGACAGTGCGTCCCCTCCCGGCTGATTTCGAGTTGGAACCGGCGGCCCGTCGCGATCGGCCGCGGCGATTGGAGGAAGCGGTGCGTATTTTCGGTGAGGCGGAGCGTGAAGTGCGCAACCTATTGTCTGCACTCCGCGCCCAGGGGTTCGATGTGCGGCGCCCCCACCCCAATGCACAGGAGATCAGATCGCGGTACCGTCAAGGCCGCGCCTTTGTCGATCTGGGACTGGCACCGAATGCCAATGGGCTGTGGCAGGTCATTCAGATCGCCCCGGAGAACAAGACCAAAGCAGTTCTGCTGAGAAAAGTGTTGGCCCGCAGCGAAAAAGAGCGCCTGCAGACAGCCCTTATGGCGCTGGTGTAGGCGTCCCTTCTGGCCCTGTATGTGGCGATCGGCTCATCACGGGGCCTTCATCCATGAAAGAAGCTTCCGCGGGGATAAAGCCCCTCCTACTGTACCAGTCGGTCAGGTTCACTTCGTTGAGCCGGCCGGTAGGCACCACTTCCATGCGTAGGGCGACTTCGTGTTTGTCGGCCAGAGCACAGAGGGCCTCAAGCATGCGCGTGCCATGGCCCTGCCCCAGCATCGGGCGCCGGACCTTGATCAGGCTGACGCTGACCTCCTGGTCTTCGTGGATGTCCTCGAGACAGAAAGCCCCGATCTCCACGCCTTCATGGGCAAAACGGTAAAAGCCGTTCACATCCGGCCAAAGCGCATCTGCTTCAGCCAGGAAGGCTGCGGCCGGTGAGAGGTCATCATCAGCGGGCGCCGCGTCTTGCAGGTCGTAATGGGTCATAAGAACTCCGTAATCTGACGTTCCACCCAGCATAGCCCCTGCCCCTGAAAACCGGGCATCCTGGCCGGGGAGGATAATTTCAGTTATTCTTGGTCTTTTCATACAGTCTGTCCAAACTCGCGATTAAGAAGTCCCGCTTTAAAATTCGCATATCTTGTCTTGAAGTAGATAAGGGCCCACATAATATTGATAGAAGGATCACAGGGGGCATGAACGATGAGCTTTTCCAAAACCAAAGAGTTTCAGGAGATGAAGCGCAGCCTGCAAGAACGCAGCCAGGCGAGCCGCGAGGAGCATGCACAAGCCATGGCGGCCGCCGAGATCGAAAAGGAAGCAGACCTCTCGGGCAGCACACTTCTGTCTCCGGCGGAGTTCAAATTCGCGATGGCCACCGGTGTGGATCCGCAAGGAGCCTATACCGATGAGCGCGAGGAAGATCGCTAAGGTCGAGATTTCCAAACTCTTTTGGAAGGACCTCGCGAAAGCGCGGAACAACCCGGATTACTGGACGATCCGCAAACAGATCGGTGAGATGGTCAGCAAGGCCGCCGCGGGTGAGCCCGGCGGTGACAACCCCTTCTCCGGCAAGCGCTTTGCTGGCATCAGGCATATGCATGTGGCCGCCAAGCTCATCGTCTTCACCACCTACCCTGACGATGACACGATGCGGATCTGCGCGCTGAAGAAGCATGACTTCTATGGCTTCAAACGTGAACGCAAAGGCATGGCCGAGAAGGCCGCGCAAAAGATTTGGAACGCCTCAAACAGCCCGGCCGTACGCTCACCAGGATGGGGCTCGATCAAATGGTCTGACCCTGGCGAGATCCCGGGGCATCCGGAGCTGCCGGAATGCTCCTCCGAGACGCTCAACGCGCTTTATCAGGAGGTTCTTGATGAGATCGACAGTCTGGAGAAGCTCGACGCGCAAATCTCAGGCATGTCGAACCGGACCGGTCAGCGTGTCGCGGAATCCTGGATCGAAAGCCTGATCGAGGCACAGGAGGCTGTGGAGATGCAGATCCTGAAGCAGGCGCGCCGCAAGCCTGATGCATTGCCTGTGGCGGAGTTTGAAAGATGGGCAATATCACCCAACTGAATGACAAAGGGCACCCCCAACCATATGGATCGAGGGTGCCCTTTGTTTTCTTTCGCTGCCTTTAACTGGCCACGTCTTCAACCTTACCGTTGAACAGTTCGTGCTCGTTCCAACCATGGAACTCGAGATTGCGTTCCTTCTTGGTCTTAATAACCTTGGTTTCGCGGTGGGTGCGTTTTGCCTCCCAAGCGGCCGCCATGGTTTCCATCAGAAGGCCGCGCTGGATCGAACGCGAAGCGGTGTGCGCGCGGATCAGCCGCTCACGCAAGGCAATAGCGGGGTCATTGTTCTGCGCGGGAATGCCGGAGATCATCGTTTCAACAAAGGCATCAGCTTCTTCTTTGTAGCCCGTGTAGCAGCCAATATAATGGAGCGCCGACAAGAAGCTGGCGGGCATGACTGCGCTTTTTACCGAAATGCGAACAGACTCAACGATGCCAGGATGCGCGGAATATACCGAAAACAATTCATTGGATGTCAGGCCCCCGCGCGGCGTATTTTTCGCAACACAGCACATAACGTTGAGGGCGGCGCTGACAGAATTCGCGTATTTCACACCCTCCATCGTCAACCGCTGCCCGTTTGTGCGCTTCATGCCAGAGTCGATTGTTTTGATCGATTCACGCGGAAGGCCGCGCACCAATAGCATGTTGTGATATGTCCCGGATGCGACAATAGCTGAAAGGCGGTGCTGGCCGTCCAGAAGGGTCCCGTCAGTGTCGAAACGGATCGGGTCCCCATTCATCTGGTACCTGCCTGCCTTCATGTCACGCGCGATGGTGTCCACATGGCTACGGTTGATAGGTCGGTTAATCGTGTTGCCAACGAGCATTGCTTGGGCGATTTCAGGGGTGATGATCTTGAATTCTGCAGTCGACATGTATCTCTCCATCGGATGACTATACAGCCTAGTTATCCGCTTTTTCGCAATGCGCAACTCCGTTGAGAATAATTAATGTAAATTTTCGCTAGAAGGCTTGAGGGCTTCGGCTTTCATCAAGGGTCAGGGCCCCTTGAATTGGGAATTTGACCATAGTCCTCCCCCTATCGTAGCGTTCCATCAACACGGCGGTTGATTATGACAAGCCTCGACCGGCCAACATGCTAATCAACATAGATTGAATGGATCACCTATGCCCAAATTCCTTGATGGATCCAAATTGCGCCAGCGCCTGCGAACTGAACTAAGACACTCAAAAAGCGCCGATATCGCAGTCGCCTTCTGGGGTGAAGGCGCGGCAGATGCGCTTGGCATCCAAGACGGAACCAAGTTACGGATCGTCTGCAACCTTATGAGCGGCGGCACGAACCCCAAAGAGATCAGCAAGCTTCAGAAACGTGGGGCTGAGGTTCATCAGCTGAATGATCTGCACGCAAAGATCGGCGTGATCGGAGACATGTCCTTCGTCGGTTCATCCAATATGTCTGCCAATGGCCTCGGCGCGGAAGGCAGCGCGGCACATTGGCAAGAGGCCAATGCCGTCTACAGCAAAGCCCGGCCCGAAATTGCAAAGATGTTCAACGCTTATTGGGAAGCTTCGAAGCCCATCACAAAAGAAGACCTCAGCGCAGCCACAGCGATTTGGGTAAACCGACAGCGCGGTAATGCCATGGTTGCGGCTAGGAAGGGCGATCGCGGCTTAATTGATGTTCTGCGCGCCGCGCCGGCCGAGCTTGATGCGCTCAATGTCCGGATGGTGGTATTCGATACGATGACTGATCCGGATGAGTTGGAAGTGCTCGATACGGCCGACCGACAAGCTCAGGAAATGTATGGACCCACTTTCTTAGTGTATTGGGACTGGGAGAGCATGGCGAAAGAGGCCCGGTCAGCATACCTCCTCTCCTTTGACTGGCCGGCACGCCGCGGGATCGCGCGGGGCACGCTTCTGCGCCGCAACACCGAGGAGTTTCCCGACTTTGAGCAAAACGGTAGCGTCTTCCACCCAGCCTACGCAGTCGACAGCATTGAAGGCATCACCGTCGATGCGGGCGATAAAGCCATTCTGCGCAAGGCATTCTCAGCCTATGTGAAAGACGGTGCGACAGGAGAAGAAGGTGAAGATCGTGCCTACAACTTTCCCATGTCGGAGTTGGCGCCCTATCTTCCACCGGCCAACAGCTGAGTCAGATACAGTTGCGCCAGGCGAGAGCAATGGATTGGCGCGCTGTTTCATCCAAGGCGCTCTCCTCACGGAAATTCCCCATTGAGCGCGGGGCATCCAAAGAAAACTCAACCTGAGTGGCAGATGAAAACCTGTCACTCAGACCGGTCATCGAGGCCCGGATCAGGATCATATCACCTTCAGGGAGCTATGGCCCCGCCATCTCGATGTCGTCGCTATCCTCAATAGATACGTCGGGCCCATCGAAGATCTCATGCAAGCGTTCCAGCACGATGTCGCGAAGTTCGGTCTCGCTCCGCGGCCGCGGGATATTCGGATGATGGATCGACTGACCGATCTGCGGGAATTCATCGGCAAGCTCCACCATGATCGCATCAATGGCGCTCAACCGATCATATACCCCATCTTCGATGCCCTTCTGGCCGGTGGCCACCAGCAATTTGAAGAAGAACTCAGCGTGGCGCGCGCCTTGGACGTTATCCAGCCAGCTGCCGCCGAGTGGCCAGTGGCCAAAGCTGTCGTGGCATCCCCTCATGACCTCATTGGGATCCAGGCCCAAGTCGATGAACTTCTCCTTTCGGTCCCAGTGGCGCATGAGGCGGTAGTGCAGATCGTACCCGTTCAGGCATCCGTACCGGCTCCCGTCCAGCGCAGCTTCACGGATCCGCGTCCCACAGTTCTTTGCTGATGTCTCGAAGTCTGCACCGTAGCCGCTGGGAGCAAAATCCGGGTCTGAAACTTGCTCGTAAAAGCCAGTATCCAACACTGCCCTGCCGCACGAAGTGGACCTGCAGATGATCGTGTCCGCAAAGTCATCCAGCGTACGCTTACCTGGCGAATAGTGCTTCTTGGAAAGCTGCATCATCTCATGGCTCCATTTCGCAGTCGTCGTCCTTCTCGCAGCTGTCTTCAGGTGAACCTCGGACGGGGCGCCAGTCGTCGCGCAGCCCTTTCTCCATCAGCTCAATTTTGTCCCAACCATCAAGCCGGACAAGGTAGCTGATCTCCCGATCGTCGAAGTCGCCAAAGCTCGTGCCTCGGGGCAACATGTGGTCCTTCTGAAACTGCTTTGGATGTTCCAGCCATTTCTCGACTTTGAGGGCAACGGCCGCGAGGGACTTGTGGAAGCCTTCCTTGTCGTGGATCTCTTCGCCGTTGCGATTGGAGAACTTGCTGAAGGCCTCACCGACGATGGTGTCGACCTTATCAAGCAGGATGGCCGAGGTCAGAT
This sequence comes from Sulfitobacter sp. 1A13353, assembly GCF_043557255.1. Classification (NCBI taxonomy): domain Bacteria; kingdom Pseudomonadati; phylum Pseudomonadota; class Alphaproteobacteria; order Rhodobacterales; family Roseobacteraceae; genus Sulfitobacter; species Sulfitobacter sp. 1A13353. Next base: position 118,837 of record NZ_JBIFFS010000004.1, read on the forward strand.
ACATCTCGATCTTGCCCTTGGGATCGTGCCCCTCTGCCAGAGCGTTCCAGGCCTTGGCCTCATCGAAGCGACGCCCTTCAAGACCCTCAAATGTTCCGAGTGTCCCGGCATCCCGGGCGCGCTGCATCGCTTTCACGACGAGCTCTTCACGCGCACAGCGGTGCAGGTAAACGCCGAAGGTGCGATCATAGGCATGCTCATGATCGAAGATCGGGTCGAAGAAGGCTTTGGTGATGAGTCTATCAGTCATATCAGATCACCAGGCAGGGCTGTCGTAGTCAGGTCGGGTATGCTCTGCAGAGATCTTTGGCCGACCAAAAGGATCGCTGACACTCAGCGGCGCGCACTTGATGTCCGTGTATCCGCAAGCTTTCTCAATGGCTAAGATGGCGCGCTCCGCGATGTCCTGTCCGGCGTTCTTCTTGTGCAGGCCGAGGACCCCACGAATTCCGCTGGTCTTTTGAATCTCTGCTTTCACTCCAGAGACAATCTCATCCCGGGCCGCGAAGCGGCGTTCAACCCCAGCCTCGGACTCATCTGAGATCTCAGAGATGCCGCGCCTGTCTTGCATGCCGAGATAGGAATGTTGGGACTCAATTGCGGATTTGATTTCCGACAGGGTTTTGACATCAATCGGTCCGGTGACCCTTTCGACGCCGACATGCTGGCTGACATCGAGAAGACCCTCGATTTGGCCTTGGCAGACATCAAGCTCGGACATCGTCTCTCGGATGCGGGTGGTCTTGCTGCGGAATGGGTTTTTCATTGCGGAACTCCTAATGCTTGAAGGAATTCTGCGCGGAGGGCACGAAAATTCAAACAACCAAGTGGCTCTCGCACATCCCATGAGATGTGCTGCCGCCCTCACTCCAGCACCGCTGGAGTGAGTATGCGAAAAAACGTTGACCGGATGCAATCTCTGGCTTACTTAGGCCTCATGATGAACATGATCGCCTCCACCACGACGACAACAACCACCCATCCCGGGCGGAGCGTTGTCGTGTGAGTTGATCTGATCAACATACCAGACTTTGAACCCCGCCACCGACGCGGGTTTTTTTATTGTCTCGCGTCCAATCTGATACCCCTCAAAAGGACCAAGACAATGAATAAGAACAGCCACCAAGACCTGAATATTCCACAAGAGCAAGGCATGGATCCTCTGGACCACCGCGTGCTCGCGCGCCGCCTCGATCTCTATCACATCGAGGAAGATGCCCCGGGCATGATCTACTGGCACGCTGCCGGCTGGCAGATCTACCGCGAGCTCGAAGACTACATCCGTGGCCGCATGCGCAGCCTGGGCTACGGCGAGGTGCGTTCGCCGCAGCTGCTGCCCCAGTCCCTCTGGGAGGCGTCAGGTCACTGGGAGAAGTTCGGCGAGAACATGTTCGCCGTGCCGGCGCGCGAGGAAGGCGGCCGGGACATGGCGCTGAAACCGATGAGCTGCCCTTGCCACCTGCAGATCTTCAACTCCGATCTGCGCTCCTGGCGCGATCTTCCGATGCGCATCGCCGAGTTTGGCCAGTGCCACCGCGACGAAGCCTCGGGCGCCATGCACGGGCTCATGCGCACCAAGGCCTTTGAGCAGGACGATGCCCATGTGATTTGCGACCCCGGTCAGGTCCGCGGCGAGGTGGCGCGCTTCGTTGAGCTGCTGAAGGAAGTCTATGCCGCTCTGGGCTTTGCTGAATTCGAGGTGGCGCTTTCGCTGCGCCCCGAAAAGCGCGCCGGCAATGATGCGGATTGGGATCACGCGGAGCAGGAACTGCTGGAAGCGGCCCTCTCCTGCGGGCTCGACCCGAAGCTGCAGCTCGGCGAAGGTGCCTTCTACGGGCCCAAGCTGGAGTTCGCGCTGCGCGACAAGAAAGGCCGCTCCTGGCAGTGCGGCACCATCCAGCTCGATATGGTCCTGCCAGGCCGACTGGGCGCATCCTATGTTGGCAAGGACGGTGCCAAACATGAGCCGGTGATGCTGCACCACGCTGTGTTGGGGTCCTTGGGGCGCTTCATTGGTATTCTGCTGGAGCATTGCGAAGGCCGCTTGCCCCTCTGGCTGGCGCCGGTACAGGTGGCGGTCCTGCCCATTGGGGATGATCAGCGCGACGCTGCTGTGGATGTCATGGACCAGCTGCGCGCCGCGGGGCTGCGCCCTGCCCTTTTTGATCAATCCGAAGGGCTCGGCCGCCGGATCGTCATGGTCCGCGATCAGTTGATCCCGGTTCAGATCGTGATTGGGAAACTGGAGGTGGAGCGTGGCGAAGTGATGCTGCAGATCGGCGGGGGCAAAGAGGCGCTGTCGCCAGCCGCGGCCATTGCGCGGATGGGTGAGCTTGTCGGGGTGCCGAAGGGGTGATGCATAGCAGGCCGCTGAGAGGCGGCCTGCCCTCTTTGATCAATCCGATAAATTTGCCTGTCGGAGTGTTGGGTGAGGTTTCGGTGGCGAGACATGGTCAACCATAAGTGTGGATAACCTATCGTATCTGCGAAAACCGAGATTGTAGGGTCTTATTTTGCTCATAGCTGAACCGCGAGTTAAACGCCCAACGCAAAGGTTCAACTAATGCTTATTTCCGCAACGGCGATCTATGTCGCCATCTTCACCGTCGTGTTTCTTCTGATGGCCTCATCGACCGTGGTTATCACGCAGCAACAACACGTTAAGATCATCTCGACCTTCGGCAGGTTCTCCTCCGTGAGAAAATCCGGCTTGTCGTTCAAAGCACCTTGGCCGTTCCAGGCGGCGTCGGAAAACTTTTCCCTGAAAATCCGCGAGATTTCCGAGGATGTGAACGTGAAATCCTCGGACAATGCCTTCGTGCTGGTGCCGATCCGGGTTCAATTCTGCGTCGACGAAAACACGGCCCAGGACGCCTTCTACAAGCTGAACAACCCTGAGGGCCAGATCCGGTCTTACGTCGTCAACCAGGTCCGCTCAACGGCCTCGAGCCTGTCGTTCAATCAGCTCTTTCAGGCGCGGGATACCTTCGAAGATGGTGTCGAAGGCACTCTGACTGAAAAGATGTCCGGTTTTGGCTTCCGGATCGAGAACGTGCTCGTCGATGATCCACAGCCCTCGGAGGACCTCCGCCAGGCATTCGACCGCGTCATCGCATCTGAGCGCCTGAAAGAAGCGGCGATCAATGAAGGTGAAGCTGCGAAAACCCTTTCGATTGCCAAATCGAAAGCAGAAGGTGAGGCGATGAACATCAAGGCCGAGGCCTATGCGTCCTTCCGTAAAAAGGTGGCCGAAGGCAACGCAGAAGCGCTGCAGGCCTTTGTGGGCAGCACCGGTCTTTCGGCCAGCGCCGGCCTCGACTTCTTTACCTCGATCAATGAGATGGAAGCCCTGCGCGACGCAGCATCTGCAGGTGGCAGTGTGGTCTTCGTGACAGCGGCCGCCAAAGAGACAAAGGACGCCTCTACCATGGGTATGATTGCCGCAGGACAGCAAGAGTCTGCTCCAGCTAAAAAAAGGATGCCCCGAAAGTCTGTTTCATCTCTGCAAAAGCCTTGATTGGATCAATATGATGATAAGGGCGCCAGGCAACTGGCGTCCTTTCTATTTCTGATATGCGTGTTTTTCGCAATGTGTTAGGGTAGTCAAAACCTCAGCCTCTAAGGATACCTTAATGACAGTACAGTCTTCCGGCCGCATGGCCTTTCCTGCCTACACCGGCGCGCGCTGCTACATGATGCCCTTCATTCAAGGCCGCCCGGAAAGCCTGCCGAAAGCCTATGCGGGTTACGGTGAAGTGGCGGAACGCTTCGCCCTGCCCGGCCAGGAAGGCGAGCTGGGTCTCATCACGATCGACGAAAGCATGGTCGCGGCTGGCGCCTCGCAGCGGGGCTATGGCGCCGGCGATCGTACGATCCATACCGAGGCCTGCCTTCGCGAAAGCCTGCTGACATGGGGACCAAGCTCGCCCACCTGGGGCGATGGGCCTGGATTTGTCGAGCTGGAGCGCGACACACGTGTGCTGATCGCCAACTCGATCCCGGACACCTGCATGATCTGGGACCTCGATGTCGAAGACACCACCCCGGACGGCGACCTGTCGTCGCGCGCCGCCGAGTTCCCGCGGACAACCGGGCGCATGATGGAAGCCGGTGAAGTGGTCGAGATCGGGATCTTTACGCCCCATGAGCCCATTGCACAGCCTGAGGCCGGGCCGCGGCAGTTCTTCCGCATCGTCGGCAAGGGCGTGCATGGTCGCGAAGAATATTTCACACGCAATCCAGTTCTGGAGAAACGTGTGGGTCTGTCACATCTTTAAGACATACCATTAAAAATAAAGCAGGGCTGCGTTCTTTCGCGCCCTGCCCCCATAGTCATTCCTGATTGAGTGCAGGAGTTGCAGCATGGCCCATAAGGTAAACATCTATGAAAATGGCTTCGACGAGGATGGCGTTTTGCGTCCATCGCGCATCATCGAGACCGACGATGCTGCAGAGGCGGAGCGCCTGGTGCGCGAAGAGATGAGCCGAACCAACTCCATGATGGCCGCCGACGTCCATGTCGATTGGCGCCTGTGCAGTTCCATCGAAGAATATGTCCGCCTGGGCAACGCCCCGGCGCGCTGGCTCGCAGAGAACCCGATAGACGGCTGCTTCATGTCCCTTCTCGTCGAAGACCCTGAGCATTGGGCCCAATATGGTGTCACCACCCCGGAAGAGCTTGAAAAGCACCGGCTACTGCAGTCCTATTCTGATCACTACAAGGAGACCTACGGCGTCCGGCCGCGGCACCATGGAATGACGATGGAGACGCCGATCGAAGAGGTCGAGGCAGCCTATGATCGTCTGGCCGATATGGCCCCCAGAGAGGATGACCAGTCAACTGGGTTGTAACTTGCGAAAACCTTGACGAAGCATAAATGCGCACTTAGGTAAGTTTCAGGGTCGGAGCGAACCCGGCGGCCCCAAGATGCCAAACCGCTCCTCGAAACATTCCACGATGATCATCCAGCGATCGGAGCGGGTAACGGGGTCAACTCGATATGACGGTCGCTTAGGAGCATCATTTTGGATTTCGATATCAAGCGTTCGCACATCTCAGCCCTGTCCAAACTCATGGGCAACCCCGACAACGCCAGGCTTTCCCATCTTCAGCGCATCGACCTGATCGCAGAGGTCCTCGGCTTCGAGAACCAAGCCGCTCTCATGGCCACGCTGAAGGCGGCCGAGGGCGCCCCCAAGTCTGCGCAAGTGGCCGCAAAGAAACACCAGATCGTTATGGTCTTTGGCGGTGAGTTCACCTCGGCGATCGACAGCAACGAGCCCATCGGGGACGACGCCTTTGGCGAGGTGCGGGTTATCGATTTCAATACGCAGGAGGAAGCCGATTGCTACCTGCGGGGGATCTACGACGGCGATGGCTGGGAGCGTTCGATGGTCATGGAGCGCAGCGGGCCCGATATGACACCTCAGGAAGGATCGTATCTCGCAGGACTTGCGCAGGATTCGAACCTCGCCTTGGTCGAATGGCACAATGCGCAGGCCGATCTCGAGGACGACGATCTCGACGACGAGCCTTCGTAAGCGAGAAAGGCCTCGGCAGAAATGCCGAGGCCTCCCGCTGCATTGGGACAGGTATTGCGATCCGCATCGCGGCTGATCCTGTTTTTATTGCGAAGCAATGTTAATTGTGTCCGACCTCATATATGCTTGGTTTGGCTTAGTTATTTTCACGAGCCCCGCATAATGTCTCCTTAAAAAGAGAAAGGGACGGCAGATGAAGGTCGAGTTACGCTTCAGAAATACAGATCAGGGAGATACGATCGCTTACCTCCGCACGGCTGGTGCTGCACCAGACGGCGGTCAGGTGGTGCGCTCGGAAGATGAATATGATGGCCTCGTGCGCGGCATCATGGGCGCCCGGAACCGGCGACGCGAGATCCTGGTCACCTCCAGCATGGAGAATGCCCGCACGGTGGCGCTCCTGCGCCGCGGCGACAGTCTCGGTGAGGCTCTGATCACCCAGCTTGACGAGGACATCTATGCCGTGGGCCTCACTACGCGCGATGGCGCTTATGACGATGGCATGCCGCTGATCTATGACTTGCGAGAAGTGGGCAAGCCCCTCGAACTCGTTGGGGACTTCCTTCCGATGAATGACATTCATGTTGAGGTTGCAAATGGGCCTCTGGAATTGATCACGGCTGACCCTTGTGAGCCGGGCATCGAAGTCACGCAGATCGAAGAAGACGAGCTCGACATGGTCATGTGATCTATTGGCCGGGCCCTGCCCGGCCGTTCTATTTATCCTCGGCGGTATCTGCAGCGTTTCTTGTGGCCTCGAGAAGCTGCTCGTACAGGTCTTCTGAAGATGAATATAGGGCCTCCGAGGCCTCCCATTCGAGCCTCTGGGCCTCAAGCCAGATTTCGACGTAATAATCCGCGGCATCCATGAAGGATGGATCGCGAAGGACCTTGTCGAACGCCAGGGCCGCCAGCGCGTAACCTTTGCCTGCTCCATAATGGCTATATGTGCCACTGGCTTGATCGGCAAAATTCATCATTTGCTCGATCTCAAGGATCGTAAGGGGCAAAATGAAGCCGCTTGGTCTGTCCGGCATCTCACTGATCTCGGCAAAGATATTGATCGCCTCACGCGCGCCCTGGGTGAAAAGAGCTTTGATAGAAGCGTCGCTGAGACTTCCTACATTCCGGCCCTGATCGTCTTCGCAGAGCTCCAGATCGCCGCGTGCAATGATGGGTTCAATACAATCATCGCAAATGGTGCATTTTGCGGGGATATCCTGCGGCGCCAAGGACCAGACATAACGGCGTCTCTGTCCCTCGGTGCCATAGCGCTGCGTGCCGTCGTGCTCCCAGTACCCCACTTTGCGGCGACAGAGCGCACAGCCGGTGTCTTCGACCTGGCTGCTGCTGTAGTTTCGGCCCGGGATGTGAATATTATCCACCTCGGGCTCACCCGGTCCGGTGTCTTTTGAAAATCTGGCTTCTCGGTCATCGTCTACCCTCTTCGATCTGACTTGTAATGGATGTCGCAAGACGGAGACATCCATGACAGGCAAGCATCGAAAAGATGGAAGGTGGCACCGCTTTCCTAACTTGGCTTGCAGACTTCGATATGCCAGCCTCAACAGCATCCCAATAAGAGGTGCTCCCTAATGCTTGATTACCCAAAAGTCTGCCGCGAGGCTTTTGCACTTGTCGACGACATCGGCAAAGGCGCGTTCAACACGGAGTTCAGCGAGCGCGGGACCCTCGCAACCACCGTCGAAGTGGCGATGCCCGTCTTGGCAGTATTCCGGGAGTTGGATCCGAGAGACCGCAGCTCCATCTTGGCCTGCCGCGCCCGACTGGCCAAGATCGCCTCCAAAGAGCAAGGCGTGTTCTCGCGCTACCCCGCTCTGACAGGCTTTGCGCTCGGTAAGGCCATAACGGTCCAATAGATCAAGGCGACGGGCTCGCCTCTTCTTCGAGGGCCTTTCTGGCTACCTTACGTGCAACCTTTGCCTGGGCAAACATCAAGTCGACTTCGGCTTCCGTCATCGCCCGCATGCCGGCGGGGAGTGAAGGCGACGTGCCTTCAGGCAGCCAGGTCAGACTCTCGGGATCTAGACCGATTTTCTCGACAGCATCATGCGCATCCGGTGCGATCAGGATGACGTCACTGAGACGACCACCTGGGTATGCCGTCCAGCAGACGGAGAAGGTGTTGATCGTCCCGCGGCTCAGGCCGTGACTAGAGCGGCCCCAGGACTCCGCCTCTCCATGTACGGAGTGCGGCAGGCCAATCTCATTGCAGACGACATTGGTAAGAGAGTTGCACCATTCGATACCCTCGAGCTTTGCGATCGCATCGTGGTTGCTCTTCTTGGGCCGAGAAGCCCCATTGCGCGTAGGTTTCGTCCATCCTTCAGGTGCCTCATTCCGGGGAAACTTGAAGGCGCCGGGCTTTTCAAAAGGCAGGCGGAATGCGCCGACGGCACCGATTTCTTCCATATATGCTTTGAGCCGGCCATCAGCTGCGAACATGTCTTCGCGCCATTTTTCAAGCACCTGCTTGGGGCGACCGGCTTCGGCGATGAGGTAGATCTCTTTGGCCATGGGGATGGTCCTTATCTTGAATTTCGGGAATGACCTCAGGCCATCTCAGGTGTTTCATCGGGTTCACGCTCAAGGGAGTGCTTGCGCAGGACCTCTCCAGAGGCATCCTGGATCTCGATCGAAGCCAGGCGCTCACGGCCGTTCTTTCCGTCCTGTTTCAACATCGGATACCAGGAGAGGCGTTCTTTTACCCAGGCATCCTCATCGCGGAGCTCTTCACCCGCGGTGACCCGCACCAGCGTATCAAAGACCTTGTCGATCTCTGCTGCGTCCTCGCTGTATTGCATCACCCGCTCGTAGCCACTCTTGTGGCAGCACAGAACATATTGGCCAGTCAGCGGATCACGGGTGTCGAGATCTTCCCGCTCCGGTGCGCAACCCGGAAAGACAGTATCTGCGGCAACCGAGAAGTAGCAGGTGTTGTACCCGAATGTCGCGTCCGCCAGATCGTTCATTTCATCGCTGCTGTCCCGGATCCGTGAGAAGGAGGCATTTGCCATGATTGATTTCGCGGCGCTCTCGAGGCGCTCCGCCGGCGCACCGCGTAGCCAGGTAACCTGATCTACGCGTTCTTCCTCATCCGGGTTCTCGACATCCTGCAGTTCAATACTGGGGTCCAGCTTCATCGCCAACTCCGGGACGACCCTGTAGAGGGCCCATTCGTCGTAGCTGTAGCGCTGATCCTTAGAGAAGGCACCGCTTTCGCGCAGTGTGCGGGCTGCATGCAGCAGTGTTGCCGCCTGCCCTTCAGGTGTATCGTTCTGAAAGGCCATGACGGCTGCACGCCGGCGCGCGGAGGCCGCCTGAGATTTGGGTGAGATGACTTTGCGAAAATCCATAACGGTTCTCCTTTAGGTGAGCGTTCGCGTCGGGCGTCCGCATAATCTGACTGAGGGGCTTATTCCGGGACGAGCAATGGCTCGGAACCGTCCTTCGGCTCGGGAAATTTCATGTCGGCCAATGTCTCGAGGTCGATATAGCGCTGGTAGTCCCAGTCCCCGTCGATGTCCTCGCAGTCAAGGAAAACACCGTCGCTGCGTCCGATCATCAACCGACCGCAAGTCTGCTTCTGATCATGCCAGTCTTCAATCTCACAGCCAAGCAGCGGCGAGGTGATCTTGTAGAGCGCGTCAAACAAAGGCCGCGGCAGATCCCCGGCCTCTCCTTGGAACGTCGCGCGGATTCCCACGCCATGGTATCCAGTATCGAAGTTGATGAGCACATCCCGCCCCAGGGCGGTCAGACAGGCATGGATCTGCGTGAAGAGTGTCTGAGGTGTGTCGCCATCGAGAGCATGGGCGTCAACAATCTCAGCTACGGCCGTTGGCTTGAGGGTCTGTCCGGTCATTCCACTGTCACTCTTTATCGTTGCGAATTTTGCACTTCCCTATACTTGTGTCAGGATGCCGAAAAAGAAAAGCTTTGCAGCTCTTATTGAATGAAAGAAGATCAGTAAGTGCCAATCATGATCAACGAGGAGACCTCATGTCGGACGCATCAAACAAAACCCAGGGGTCCTCAATCTGGGTGGTGGCCTATAACCACGACTACAACGAATATTCCCGGGCGTTTAATGATCCCCGTCTGGCGGCGATCGACATCGCGCGTGAGTTCAACATCACCGCCGTGATCTCCAGAGCCGGGGCAACGGAGGCCTTTTGGGACCGGATCAATGAGGAGTATGAGGCGAACAGCTGGAAGGGTCTCACGGTTCACAGCCTTGATCCGGAAAGCCTGGAGATGGTGAAACGCGCGCCGGAAGAAATGCAGTTCTCCCTCGAAGAGCTTTCCGAGGCGGATCCTGACTTCGCCATCACGCCGCCTGCCCCATAGCGCCCTCTTTGCGACGAATGGTATTTACCGAGTGCTCGTTTAACGAGTAGATATCTTAGCAAGCGGGGTCGCTGCGTCCCATGGGCATTTCAAAGCAGTAATTTCCCCTGCTGGCTATGATATGGAGATAAATTTGCTCAAACCGATTTTTTACAGCGCCGCCGTGGTTGTACTGCTTGCAAGCGCCACTTCAACATTCGCTCAAGGCAATCTCAAATCTCAACCCGTCGCATGCCTGTCGGTGGGCGATCAGTTTTCCCTCTCCGAGGAAGAAGAGCTTTTCAATGCTCCCGTGACATACGGCCTCAACAGGTTCAATAATGCCTGGTTGTTGCTCACCTACAGTCCTGACGGAGGTCCAAAAGCGAGATCGATGCTTCTCATGGAGAGTGGGAATTACATAATTCATCGTCATATTGATAATGGGAACCCCTGCGATAAAGATGCGGGAAATATGAACGACCAGTGCTCCCAAAACTACCACTGTGACGATCCCGCGGGGGTCAACGTATCTTTCGTTAGAACCATTCTTCCAAGCGGCAAAGCGGATGAAAATTACGGCGAACAAGGCTCTCTATCGAGTGCCAATTCACCCTTCAAAAAAGTCGTTTCATCACAAAGGGAAGCGGTGCAATGGTTTAATGATCTCCTTTCCCAAATCGATGGAAAGGATCCGATCAAGAACATTGCGGACGTCATGTTGCTGGATGCCCATCGGGCCACTTCGATGCTCGCTGATGGGGCTCAAGTCTCAATGACCATGGGTGACTTGGGGTTTGAGAAAGGCAACATCATCTTGAGCAATGCCGTCTTACCAACCGAGATCGACCGCGGATCAGCACCTAATCTCGTCTGGAAAGGTTTTGAGTGGGAGCCGTCGGCACTTTGGTCTGGTACTGCAACGGTGCGCTGTCACATTGATCCGGATGACATGCCGGAAGTTGATCACGGTGAGACCTACGACTTTGAGGCAAAACTCATTGAAATTTCCAATCAGGGCACCGGTGGTGCCCGTGTCGAGCTGGCCTGCTCTTGAGGCGTGAAAGTTCTCTGAAATGACCGTCTGAGAATGCCGCTCGGGTTCTTGTCCGAGCGGCATTCTCATTAGGATCAGCTGAGGTAATGCTCTTCCCTCTCCGGCCGCGGCGAACGTTCAATCGTCGCGGGATTAATCTCGGACATCGTCAGCTGTGCATTCACCTTGCGTGCGGCCATTCCAGCCCGGAACCACTTCGACGCTGCATCAATGTTCATGCGCGGGCGCCTCTGGCCTTTTTGCGGCTTTGAGGCCTCCATCACGGCGGCGACCATCTCATCGATACGGTAGAGCCCACCAGAAACCGGCAGTGGCATCTTGCGCTGTTGAAGGGCCTGACGTTTAACCTCCAGCTTCTCTGCCACGTCGGCTAAGCTGACCAGGTCAGGGCGCACCTCGCGCAGGATAGTGCCTTGCGGGAGAGCCTTGATCAGTGCCCGCGCAGTATCGAGGATCACGACCTCTGCGTCGTCCCCTTCTACCTCCAGCTCCACGCCGATCAGGCCAGCCTGGCCCGTGCCCACAAGGGCATCTTCAAACCCGGCCTCAAAGACGGCGTCACACAGGGCAAATGACTCGTGATCTCCTTCGGGGAGCGCGAAGACCAGTTCGAATTCGAATTCTCCAGCCATCGGCTTTTCCTTCGCCTTTCTTCTCGAGCCTCACGCAAGACAGGGCCTTCTGCCTAACCTTCTTCGCGTGCTGCTGCGGGTTCTTGGGTGTGGACCACACCGACATGTTGTAGAACGTGCCGCAGCGGCACTCCTTATCGTTGGCTGGACAGCGGAGAATCCCCCAAACATGCCCCTTGCCTTCAATCAGGTCCCATCCGAGAGGTTCCAGCTCTTGGATGACAGCCTCGATTTCTTTTGACGTGTGCTTCTTCCTTGGCACTGAAGATACCCCATCTTCTTAAATTGTCAAACGACAAGTTAGAAGGTCGACTAAAACATCACTCCAAATCGTAGCCGGGGTTCAGCACGTCCCACAGCGGGTTAACGGGCAGAGAATTGGCGCGATCTTTCAATCCTCAAAGCTGCCGTCTTCCATGCCAGCGCCGCATCCTTCGATACGAGCCGTCCTGTTACAGTTCGGGCGCAGCTTCTTCCGGGGTCGCTGGCGGATCAAAGTAAACCTGAGCATGAGCCTCGAACTGCTTGCGCAAATCCTCTTCGCTTTCCCCGGTGAGCAGGAACCCTTCCGCATCGTCATTCGGATCCCAGATAACAAAACCATGCCCGGCAACGAAGAGCGGAGCCGCACGCTCTTTCAGGTCCGCCGGTGCTTCAAGCTCAAAGGTACCCTTATCATCGACCCGAAAGTCATAGATCTCTACCAGATCAGTCCGACGGTATGGATCCGTCTCAACATCATCCCGCGCGGCTTTGGCACGAGAGAACATCAGGTCGACCTCGGCCTTTGACAGACGTTCAAATCCCACGTCGACATCCGGGTCCGCACCTTCAGGGCGCCAAGAGACCTGCGCATTACTCTGATTTTGGAATTCTGTCTTCCGGCGTTCATAATCAGGGGTGACCAAGATCACATCCCCCAGCGATCCATCAGCATGCTCGGTCCAGAGCGCCGTGAAGGCGGCCGCATTCGTCCCGCGCAGCAATAGGTAATTCTCACCGCGCCCGCTTCCACCGCTGCGATTGACGTTGATGAGATCGGGCAAGCCCAGCTCTCGGGTCGCGACAATCTCAAGCGGCGCACACCAATCGAGGTCATCCAAGCGTTTGGCGGCCTCTTTGTTGGTTTTCTTAGGTCGGCTGGCACCCTGAGCACCAGGCTTGGTCCACCCCTCAGGGACGGTGTCGTTCTGGAATTTGAATGCGTAGGGCTTCTCGAATTTCTCAAGAAAGCAGCCAATGGCGCCAATCTCATCCATATAAGCCACCAGGCGCTTGTGCGATGCGAGGTAATCCTGCCGCCAGTTCTCCAGAACCTCTTTCGCGCGCCCGCCGCGTGCCACCAAATACTGCTCGTTTGCCATGCTGTTTTCCTGCTGCCTGTCCAGCGGAGCCGCTGGCGCTTCTTGTCTCTGCTCAGAAGATAGGGGCTTTAGGGCTTTGCGAAAAGCATTGTTGCGCATAATTAACACGTATACCCAAACTCACAGGTTTCAGAATGCCATTATCATACCCCGATGGACGAATGGTCACAGAGCGCTGCGGCGCCTGCCACGGGTCCGGCTTTCATTTGAAGTCCGGCGCGCCGCTCAGCTTTGCCAAATGCTGGATGTGCAATGGATGGCGTGGGAAGTATGATCATCGGCGGTGCGATCTCGCCCAGCCTTCAGAGACCTCGGACCCGTCCGACAGGCCTGCGGAAGCACCACGTGACGCAAGCTGAACCAATGGTGCTTTATCATGGGACATCAGATGCTTCCGCGCGAGAGCTCATGCAATATGGATGGGCCCCAGAGCGCGGCCGCAGTGGCGGCCAATGCGGCCAGGCGCGGTATCTCTACCTTACGACCACATCAGATAATGCTCAGTGGTATGCCAGCGAGAAAATGGTTGGTGTTGTACTGAAAGTCGAAGTTGACCGGTCTCAGCTCCGGGTAGATCCCGAAGACGGTGTGGGGGAAACGATCGAGGAGGAGATGAACTGCCCAAACGGTTTTCCAGGGAATCTTGTCTGTGTCACTGCACTTTCACCGGAAAGCTTTAGTTTTCTCGCAACAGCTGACCCTACGCCGGAGATGACATGACCCCCAACGCCGCTGATATCGAGGAGAAGCTTCTGCAGATCCTCAAGGACAACCGACCCGGGAAAGAGGTTCGAGGCTGCAACACCCATCTCGATATCTATGAACGCGCAGTTCAGAAGGAGATCATTGAGCCTCTTTTCAAAGACCTTGGAGAGCAGGGTCGGATTCAGGACATCGATGATCTGGGACATGACACGGAGTTCAAATTGGTTTGGAACCGCGCGCTGCGGGGCCAGTGCGAAGATTGGGATTGTCGAACTCTGGCAAACCTCTTCATCACAAATGCGGTCCGGGACGTGCCGGATTTCTTCCGAGTTGTCTTCAAAGACGACTACGACGCGATCGACGCAGCCATCCTCAAGAACCTTCCGGATCTTCTGTCAGGGGGCGGCATGGATCCCTACACTGGGTGGGGCTTGAAGTCATGGATGACGGGTGAGCACGTCGACATCAAAATGGATGGCCTCCAAGCAAGCTTCTGTGCGCGCGATGGGAGCACCCTCGAGCCACCCCCAAGGTATATCGCCTATAAAGACAGCGACCCCAGCCAAGAGCCGGTCGAGGTCTACGGCCTGATGAGCTTCCACTGCGAAGAAATCGACTATGACACCTCCATCAAAGCCTGGCAGGCTTGGTCAAATGCCCTGAGAAGCAAAGAGCTGAACCGGCGCGATCAATATGACAGCGTTGTCGGCCGCATGCTCATGAATCTCCTTCCACTGAATGAGATTGGCATCTCCCAGATGATGTTGCGCCAGGATGAATCCGTATCTGTCGAAGCGGGCCCGGATGGGGTCATCGCCTACCGCGGTGAAGTCCGTGGATTGAAGCGTCTTGTCGATGAGGGGCAATTCCTCTGCGGCCCGCGCGCAAGGTTCGCGGAGATCCTGGAAACGGGTGGCTTCTCGAAAGCAGGCGCGGGTGCGTTTCTCGATACCTTGGCGCAAAGCAGCTCCGCCTTCTGCGCGCTGGCGCCGGCGGGATCGAACTTTCGCTACATGCTGGATCCTGAAACTCTCATGGCCTTCGAGCAAGATGGCGATGACATGCTCTATGATCTCGATAAAGCAGATGCGCTGCCGATCATGGCTGCTGGCACCTTCGAGATGCCTGAGATGATCACTCACCGTGACCGCGAGGCCCGTAAATTAGCGGCAGATGTCTCGAACGAACTCGGAGAACCCCAATGAGCCTGAAGTCCCTCTACATCAAACGCCCCCTCGCCCCGGCCGACAATGACCGGATCGTCGAGATGATGGCGGGGTTCGACTTTGAACGTGAAGTCGAGCTGCATATGACGCTGATCTATTCCAAGCGCGAGGTCGACTGGAGCTTGCCCGTCTTCCAAGCGATGGAAGGCCCCCTGGAGATCGTGCCGCAGGATCTTGCCTTTGACCGGTTCGGCCCTCACCTGGTGCTGACCATGCGTTGCCCTGAGATCGAGGCGCGGCACCGCGCGCTGGTCGCGGCCGGCGCGCATTTCGCCTTCCCGGAGTTCAATGCGCATATCTCGCTGGGGCTCGACCCTGAGGGAGCTGTGCAGGACTATCCTGATCTCTCGGGGATTACCGGGCTCCAGTTTGAAGGCGAGGTCCGCGGGCTTGCCAACAAAGCAGAATCCAAGGTGAAGCCTCCTGAAGAAGAACCTGAGATGCTTTGAAGGCGCCCGCGCTGACGTCAGTCTGCGTTCCCGAGGGCCAGCAACAGCAGACACGCCAAGATCGGCAAACCGACAAGGCTTATCATGACCCAGATGATCTGGCTGCGGTTGCGCCGCTCGGCCATGCCCGCCGGAAGCAGGATATAAAGCCAGATCACGAATGCGATCGCGATCAAGAAGATGATGAAAGATAGGACGCCTTCCATCAATCTTAACCGTCAGTGTCTAACGAGACGACCCGGTCATTGACGAATTCGATGGTGCTGCGATCATTGCCGTAGTCATCATATTGATAGACCCACCGCGTGTATTTACGCCCGTCGGCGAGGTAATATTCCTCTTCGCTGTAGGGTAGGCCCCAAGCGCAGGTCACGGCCATATCGGTCATCCCAAGCTCAGCATCGCCGGTCAAAGCGCTGTTGTAATCCTTGCGAGAGATATGGCCGCGGTTATGGACTTCCGCCAAGAGCCGCCGGGCTTTCGTCCGTTCGGACGGGTCGTCATCATAGGTAAAATAGGACGCCGCATCGCAAAGATCAGTGGAAGAGATGCCGGACAGATCCTTGCTGGCCCCAATGTTCTCGAGGTCCTGGCTGAAATAGGGATCTGTGCAGGCCGTAGTGGTCAGCGCCACGATCAGAGCCAATCCTGATGTTCGTAAACCTGTCATTCGCTTCATTGAAAGCCTCCAACCATGCCCTTGCATACAACCTAAGCAGTCGCGCGCGTCATTTCACGACCCGAAAATTACCATTTCCTTCCCAGATGACCAGTTCTTGGTCTGAGGGCGCATCCATTGTGTAATAGCTGTACTCTGAGGCCTGCTTGAACCACTTGTACTGCGCCCGGGTAAAGCGCAGCCGCACCAACATATCTCTGATCTCAGTATGGGTCTCTTTGATGTTTGCGTTGCGCGCGAAGCTTGCCGCCACGAACTCAACAGTTTTGTACCCTGAGCCGATTGTGCGTGCATATCCATCTGCCTCCCAGAGCAACTGGCGCATGGCAGGGCCATAGGCATCACGCAAGGCCGGCAGCATGCGCTTTTGGGTTGAGACAATCTGACGCCGATAGGCATCGTGCTTTGCCTTCACGGCTGGATCGTCTCGGTATTGCTTGCCCTCCTCGTAGAGCATTACCCAGAGGTTTTGCAGTACAACAGCGCTGTTGATGGTATCAACATCTGACGTGTATTCGGAGACATTGAACTTCTTCAGATCCGCCATCTCACGGTCCATCATCTCCAGGTAGCTTTTGATGTCTGCGGCACGCGTCTCTGCCCGTTTGGCGGCCTCTTTTTCTTCGGCAATCCGTACGATCTCGGCCTGCTTGGCGTCATCGATCACCTTTTGAGCAGCCCGCTCTGCCTCCTCTTCAGAGCGGCGGGCTTCTTGCGCGGCGAGGCGTACCCGCTCCTCTTCTATGGCCACGGCATGTCGCTCCGGATCGATCTCCTCCAGCTCTGTCAGCCAGATGTCACGATCTTTCTTTTCTAGTTCTGCAAGATAAGCCTCCGGGTCTGCGGCCTTGAGTGCTGACATAGCTTCCAGGTCTACCGACTGCATTGTGCTGTAGCCAATCATCGTGGCCATAATGCCTACGAAGAATGCCACCGAAAAGCTGAACCCTCTATGCCCCAATCCGATCTGTGGGAGGGGCTTTATAAGTGCGATGAGCGGTACGATCAGCAGGGCAAGACCCAGGTAGAACCCCAGATGTGGCGAGATCACCGAAACGATTACAGAGCCAAACACCAACCCGAGAATAATGAGAACCGACTTAATGAACTTGAGAACCATGAATCACCTGAGAATTGCAAAATCTGAGCTAAATATGCAGGCAGGCTATGGCTGCGGTATGGCCTGCACCAGCCAAAAGTGAGGCTCATGCGAATTTAGTAGATATCTGTGTCCCAAAAAAACATCGAGCGATTTTAGGCCGCGCGGGTGGCAACCGTTTAATTTTGGGTCTCGTGGCCTATATATAAATCAATGGTCGCCGCTTCGCACCGAAGCCGCGCAGGGCGGAGGCTCCGCCATATGAAAGAGATTACATGACCTCGAAAAATTCTGTCTACACCCCCTCCAAAATGGAGACAAAGGCTGAGCGCACTACAGCCGCAGCAACCGAAATCATCGAGGCAGAAAACGGCCTTCGCGAAGCAAAGACGGAACGGCTGCGTGCGGCCCGCTTGAAATATGAACGGGATCAGAAGGCCGGACCCGAAGCGACACCAAAGCAGGCCACCAAGAAGACGCGCGCCAAGACCAAGGCAGCTTGAGCGGCCTTCGAATTAACGGTGGGGCCGAACAGCGCCGCCTGCTCCCCTCTGTATGTCTGCTGACCAACGAACCTGTGGATTAAGGTTTGTATCCCCATTCTCCTGGCATAGCTGCGAAAAAGAAGCTGTGGCAGGAGTCCTCGATGACATTAGAGTGGAATAGGCGCGCATCGGAGATCGATGCCTCGGTAAACTTCATTGCGAAAACGAAAGACGGTGGCGCACTTGAGGCCCGTTTCGTTCAGCGCAGGTCAGAATACTTCATCGCCTATCTCTCCTCACAGACCGGCTGCAATCAATCCTGCAGGTTCTGCCATCTCACCCAGTTGCGCGAGGTCTCGATGGGCCAAGCGACGATCGAGGAGTACCATGCCCAGTTCGCACGGGTCCTGGCACATTACGACAGCCTGGATACCCCGGTTGAGCGCATGAACGTCAATATGATGGCACGCGGCGAGCCCCTCCTGAACCCGAACTTCTGCAATGACTTTGACCGGTTCATCGCGCCGATCCGCGCAGCCGCAGAACAGCGCGGCATCAATCACCGCATCAATGTGTCATCAATCTTTCCTGTGGGCGCCCGCAATGTGGATCTCGTGAAATCCTTTGCGGGGCACCCGGTGACCTTCTATTGGTCACTCTACTCCCTGCGGCCGAGCTTTCGCAGGCGTTGGCTGCCGAAGGCAGATGCCCCGAAGACCACCCTGCCCCGGCTGCGCGCCTGGCAGGAGGCCACGGGGCGCGACGTGGTCATTCACCACGCGCTGATCTCGGGCGAGAACGATCGTCTTTGCGATCATATCGCTTTGCGGAACTTCCTCAGGAATTCTTCCTTGAAAACGCGATTGAATCTCGTTCGCTACAACAGCTTCGGGCCGCGGACCGGGCGCGAGGCGAGTGATGCCGCCTATGCGCAGGCACTGGAGGTCCTGGGAGAAGATATGCCCCTCTCAGGCTCGAAGATCGTCCCGCGCGTCGGCCGCGACGTTGCAGCCTCATGTGGCATGTTTCTGACGGCATGAAGTGACAGCGGCCCGATAATCAGGGTTCGAATGAGCAATGCGCCACCTCATCTTTGAAGATATTTGGTTCCAAATACGGCGATCCGGCCTCCAGGATATTCGTGATATCTGACAGGAGGTGCCTTCCGGCCATGGTCAGTCTAGGCACAACCTTTCTTCGATTAGCTGCTCTCGGCAGATCGATAAGGCCCAGGCCAGAGCGCGCTTCTGTGCCATTTGATAGTAGATAGAGAATCCTGGGCAAGTTACTGAGCTTCAGATCACGGGCTATTATGCCAGAGGCTTCTTCATTGTCGAAACGGTCACAGTTCCTGTCGATATACATCAGCACGCAAAAGGCCCCCAAAGTCATGTTGGCCTTCAACTGTCTGGGTGCATTGATCGCTGGTATGATGGCATGTTGAAGATATTGGGTTGAGCAACCATCAATTGCCTCCGTGAAGTTTTTAACAAGCGCGCGGCCTTCACTTGTTAGGGTCAGATGTATTTTGTTGCGGTCTTCACCTTGAGTGCGCTCCAACATACCAGCGCCCGGTTGACCAGCATGTCCATCTGACAAAACTGCAACCTGCATGTATGTGTTGTTGAGGGATGATCCTATCGCAGCTGCCAGGCCCTCGTATGATATCGGCTTTTCAGCGCAAGCGACTTCCAAAACAGTGCGAACACCTGTCAACGTGATCGTTGCTCGCATTTTGCGAACATTGAAGCATGCTGATTGAAAACCCATCATCTTCATGGCTCTACGACATCTCCGAAGCTGTTAACGTTCATATCCTTATTCAGATAGACATCTTCGCCGGTGCCGGAGACCGAGAACTCCTCATGGACCGTCTGTATCTCCTCAAAGCTCCATGGGACATTACGGGTCTCAAGGCCAAGGATCCTGGCAATCTGGTTCCCAAAGTCGCGGACCGCCATGGCGCTGGTGACACCGCGGATCTTCACATAGGGCCGTCCACAGTGATCTTCCTCCATATCGGTCTCATCGATCGCGATGACCGAGGCAACCGCCGCAATCAGCCTATCCGTATCTGGATAAGCTAAAGGGGCCTTTGCAGAAGGGGCCTGGTCGGTTTTCGATTTTCCACGGAGAGTTGATCCATCTGCCTTGGTGAAGATCTCCAGCTTTGGTCGTGGCTTTCTGGCGGGCCTATGTGCGACTTTCTCCGATGCCGTAGCGGTCATGATCGAAAAGCTGTCTACCCCCGGTGTGCGCGTGATGCGCAGAAGGACGTAACCCCCAGCCTGAAAGTAAAATTGCTCATCATCACCGTTCATTTTTGCCGACGTTGTTATATGCGCCATTAAGGCTCCAGTGTTAATTCGAGTAATGAAATGCGAAATTCCAGGATGTACAATATTCCATGACCGGGGCAATCAATCAATCAGCAGTCACAGGTCGGCGCTTTCTCGCTTCATTCGATATGGAAAAGGTCAGCCCAGAGGTTGCCCCATCGTGAGATCAAGCTCACACCCTGGCGCTATTTGTCTTTGTGCTTTTTTGCGCCGTGCTTCTTGCGGTGCTTTTTGACGGGGCCGAATTCATCCTTACTCAGAACGCCATCCTGATTGGCGTCCAACTCAGCGAAGCGCTCGGCCGGGGTCTGCCTCGCTTTGCGATCGTGTTTGCCCTCGTGCTTCAGGTCGCGCTTAGCCTCACGATGCTTCTCCATGCGCTTGGCGGCACTGCTAAACTCTTCCAGGCTCAGGTCGCCAGAGCCATCGGCATCGATCTTGGAGAAGAATTCGCCGCGGTCCAAATGCGGCCGCTTTGCCTTATCCATCTTGCCTTTTGCATGCATCCGAGCGCCTTTGCGCTCCTCAGCGGTCACCACACCATCACCGTCCGCATCGACCTTGTCGAAACGCTCGCCAGCCATCTGAAGTGCATCCGCACGGGTCATAATCCCTTTGTCCTGCCACGCAAATGCGGGGGCACCCATGAGAGCCACGGCGATTGCCATGATAGAGATCGTACTGACAGCGGTCTTGTTGGGCCTCATTTATGAAACCTCCTGTTGTTAGTTGCGCATGTTCATTGATACGGCAGCAAGGGTCATTGCGAATAATGAACCTCTATAAAACGTTGAAGTTCCTCACTCCTGTCGTTTTTCATTGCAAATTTATTATTCGCACCACATGTTCTAGCATATTGTTTTTCAAAGGAGGGTCACGTGAAGCATGCGATTAAGGGGATGATGACGCTCCCGGAGCACAAAAAAGCTTTCCTGGCTCTCTTCAATGAGACCGCGCGATATCATCACCGGTTCAAGGTCTTCTGTGATTTTGTCACGGTAAGCGCAATCTCTTTGCGAAACGCATGCCATAAGTCAGAACCGCTTGAGGCAGAATACCTCTCGATCATCAGATCCTATCAGCCCGAGGATCAGGAGCGCCTGACCAAGCTCTTGTCGATTACGGTCATGGCCCTCGAGTTGGGCCCGGAGGACTTCCTCGGGGACATCTTCATGGATCTCGAGTTGGGCGATGCGCGCCGTGGGCAGTTTTACACCCCCAAGAACGTCTCCAAGATGATGGCCGAAATGTCTTTTGCGAATTTGGATGAACGCCTCAAAGAGAAGCCTTTCATCACCATCTCCGAACCGGCTTGTGGCGCGGGCGGTATGATCCTGCCGATCGTAGATATCCTGATGCGGTCTGGGCACCGCCCTGAGCAGACGATCTGGGTTCAGGCCGTGGACGTCGACCGGACGGCGGCGCTGATGTGCTATATCCAGTTTTCTCTCTGGGCCATCCCGGCCGAGGTCATTGTCGGCAATTGCCTGACCCTTGAGATCCGTGAGGTTTGGCACACCCCGATGCACCACATGATGGGGTGGCGGGCGCGCCTGAAGGAGGCCCCACTGCCCGAGGGATTTCTTGAAGCGGCCGAGTAACCGCTCATCGTCATTTACGACACCCCGCCCTATCCTGAAAGCAAAGAAGGATCTCTCCATGAACAAAGACCGCCTAAAAGAACACCTCCATGCGATCGTAAAGGCAGCCGCCAAAGCCAACAACGCCTATCGCAATGCCCATCCCAATGCGCCCTTGTCGCGCAAGGCGCGGCTTCACGAGGTGGATGGGGCGGCCTGCTGGTCCGGCTTCATGGAATTCCCCGAGTCCTCCGATCTGCCCAAAGGCTATGCCGAGTTTGGCGGGGGTGCAGTCGCCGCTTTTCAGAGCTTCATCGAGAAGCTGCCCCAGTCGGCACGGCCTGTAAAAATCGAACTAGATCTCGATCACTATGATGGTGATCATGGGGCAAAGACGAAGATGGATATGAGCCTGAATCTTGCCGGCATGCAGATCGATCGATCCGGTTATGGTTTCTCTGATTATCAGGACTATGGCGCTCATCATTTCGAGACATGGCTCGACCTCCATCGCATGTTCGATGAAAAACGCGACGGGTCTGAACCTGAGGCGGATTGGCTCGTCGTGAGAGGTGGCCGCGGAGAGGCGCTGGGCCACCAGGCGGGTCGCTTTGAAGTGACACGTCTGAAAGCCTGCGGTGAGCAGGAGGCGGCTTTGAAGGCTCTCGCCATCTCCCGTGGCCCCCGGTACATCCTTGAGAACGTGCAGAGCGGCAATTACGGAGCCCTGTCGGCCGAGGTCCGTGGCGAGATCATCTCGCGCATTCCCGAGCGGTCGACCGCGGAGATCTTGGATCCGGAATACGGGCAGCACCGCGCTGTGGAGGATGAGATGGAGATGCAGGGGCCCTGAGGCCCCTGCTCTGATCTCAGTCGCGCTGCTCGCGCCGTGAGCCCGGCGGACGGGTCTGTGCCGTGCGCAACGTTTTCTTCCGAGTACGGTTGCCCCGCTGGATAACCTTGCCTTTGGCATCTTTGGTGACGACGCTGGTCGGGATCACGTTGTGGTACCCTTCTTCGGTCACGATGTAATCGAAACTGGCTTCATCCGATTTGAAAATCCACTTCTTGCTGCCGCGGGCAAAGAAGGAATACTGCTTCCCCTCCAGCGTGAAGCGGTGAATGTGAAGAGCCGTCGTATTGCCGCCTTTGGACGGGGGGCGGTAGGGCTCATAGAGGTATGCCTTGTAGTCCTCAACCGTCACGCCCTCATGGCGGCGAACATCCTTGCCAGCCCAGCTGGTGACCGGGATGTCATCGACCACGGTCAGGCTGTCTTCATCGGTCCGGGTGATCTCGGCAATCGCATGCTTCCAGACATTGAGCTCGGCCACCATGGCCATAACCTCATCACTGCTGTGATGGGCGCCCTCTGGCAGCCTCTCGCGGATCTGCGCGCGCTCCTCGGGCGTCGTCCAGGCCAGTGCCACGGCCGCCGGCACATGGGCCCTGTAAAGCCCGTCATCACCGGGAATGATCATATGGGGGAACTTGTCGTAGTCCTCGACGTATTCGCCTGCCATCCGCATTTTGCCACCACGCGCTACCTCAATGCCGATGTCCTGAGGGTCACGATACTCCCGTTCATCTTTCTTCTTTGCGTCTCGGACGCCGTCAAATGTCTGCTGTTGAACGTCTTCCTTCATGAAATCTCCTTTTTAGAAACGTGAATACCTAAAATGGGTATCTGAACCGATTTTCGCAACAGGCCTCGCAGGGAATACTTTCCACACATCAACGATGCAAATTGACACTGCTTCACCGCAGGCTCAATCTCCACGGGAAATGACTGGGAGATTTGGCCAAATGAATGCCCTGAAGAATATCAGCCTGACAATGGGTTTTGTCTTAGCGGCGGGTTCTGTGCTCGCCCAATCCACGTCCGAGCGCCATGTTTGGCAGGATACCCGGTACTTTGGACCTTACAGCCGCACAGCCACCGCCATCACCGGCCCGATAAAGCTATCCGGCAACCCCGAGTTTGCCACAGCGGGCAGCCGAATGTTCCTGCAGTTTGCAAATGGCACATCTGTCGAGCTGATATCGGAAGGAGCATTCAGTCGCAGCTGGGACTATGCCAGCGATGGCAAGCAAACAGCAGAAGTGTTCCGCGCCGCGTCACCTCCGGCCGAGCTGCTCAATGGGAACAGGATCTGCGGTGGGCCGCCATCGGACCTCCCGATCTACTTTGTCTTCCATGAGAGCAGGTCATACAGCAATTCTCTGCTTTTGAACCTCGCGGTCTTTCAGTCAGACTCTGTTCCAGTCGACATCAACAGCGAGGGTCTCTGCGGAACCTTCTCATATGATGTCGAGACCCCGACCTAACGCTATGCGGCATCAAATATCGTATGTTCGATTGTCCGGATCACGCAGCTGATCGCGGTTCTCCATGTACTCTTCGATGTTCTGAAGCGCCTTTTGGTATGCCATCTGGGACTGATACTCAGACCATAAGAGGTATACGGGGAGAAAAGCGACGACCACGGAGACCACCACCATGGACGCATCGGAGGCATATCCTGCGGCACCTTTTGATTTACCTTTGCGCAGCCTTTGGTATGCCACATATCCCGCGACCGCTGTCACGTAGAATGGGTTCAACAGCATGATTGGGAGGCACACCAGAGTGGCAAGGGGGCCGAGACGCATGCGCTTTCCCGATCCTTCCTCCAGCTTTGCGTAGAGGTCGAACTCAGAAAGCCGCCGGTCGGCCGCCGCATCTCTGCTCTCTACTCTATCTCTCTCTGCAGACTTACCCCTCATGCATAGGCCACAAGGGGATCAACTGGTGCGTTGAAGTCCGGGAACTTCTCGTTGAAGCTCATCACCTCCCCTTCTTCGTCCTCCACTTCAAAAAGGTGCAGGCGCTCCGGAAAGAGGATACCTGAAGGTGCGCAGCCGGCCTCGACATTGTCGGGCTCAGACCACCAGATCCCGACCACATAGGGCCGCTTGGGCACCACAACCTTGCGGATGTAGAGGGAGATGGCAGCCTGCTCCCATTGGACCATATTTCCGGGCCAGCGCTCGAGCTGCTTCATGCCGCGTGGGGTGATCTTGAAGGTCGGGTCAGCCCAGGTGCCGCCATGGCCGTTCGAGATTGCCAAGATCTCCTCATCAAGGGTCCGGCCGATCGCGCGCGCCGCCTCTTCTTGGGTCGCGAAGATCTTCACCTCGGCTTCATGGTCGCTGGCCACGACAGCAAACCAAGCCGTGGTCTCGCGCAGGTAGCCTTCCTTGACGGCCCAATTTTTGATGTCCTCGATGTCATCATCGCCGAAGGTCATGGCGTCGACCCACTGCGCGGTCGGGAAGATCAGGGTGAATTCAGGCCCGTTGAGACCTTTGATCGATCGCCAGCTCTCCGGCTTGGTGGTGACAGAGATACCACCCCCATCCAGGCTGGGCTTACGGTTCTCGACCCCATCCAGAAACCCGATATGTGTCACTTCCTTGATATAGGTATTCTCGATATAGGGCATTCAGGTCGTCTCTTTCTAACTTTGGATTTCGCAAGTCTTTTGTTCAGGTCACCAGATCAGGAATTCGAGACCCAGAAGCAGCACGATGTAGAGGAACATCGGCCAGATGCAGAAAATGGATCGGAACATGTCGATGATGTCGTCATTGCCAAGATCAGTACGCACACCGCGTTCCCAGATCATCAGATAGGCTGCCCCGTAGAACATCGCGGCATCGATGATGTCGGGTCGGCGCAACCGGGTAAGCTGGGCATTCTCGGGCAGGATCTGCTCCCCGCCATATTCGATAAGGGCGGCAAATCCCGCGGCCACTGCCAGCAAGATGATCAGGCTGAGCGGGTTTGAATCCTTGAACGCATGGCGCACGATCAACAGCGCGCCGAAGAAGCCGGTCACACCAACAAAGCCAGCAGAGATCTGCTCGGGCAGATAGCCGTCGATCCCGCCGAGAACGGCATAGGCCGCCCCGCCTGCGAAGGTCGCCGCAACCGCAGTCGAGAAAAGCACATTGAGCACGCGGAGCGCCATTGAGGGTCCGCGGGGTTTCTTTCGGATGGGCTGCTTGCGCATGCCGTCTCTGATCACTGCCATGGTCTGGCTCCTAGTGGGGTGTCCACGGGTTGTATCTATGAGTGCGTTTTTCGCATGTCAAAGATTTCGACCTTTTTCGCATTGATCCTAGCACGATCAGTCCTCAGATGCTCTTATTTTGTAACGCTGTGGCCCCTGTTACGGCACCCTGTTACAAGACAATCCAGCAAAAACAACAACTTAATCAATGTAACGCATTACGCCGCCGAATGTATTGCGTGTGTGCGTGTGTGCGCCTGGGTGTGCGTGCATGTGTATACTCTTGCAGGGATTCCGTTATATAACTATCTACATCTAAGAAATATATATAAATATCATAGAGATAGAGTGTTACAAAAAGCGTTACAAAGCCATTACAGGGGCGTTGCAGACCCCTGTTTTTGTAACAAAACGCTTCCAGTGCGCATTTTTCACAAGTCTGACCTATCCTAATCCCAGAGATATGGAGATGTGACATGAGCGATATTGATCTACACACGCAGCGTTTCATTGGATGGGTTCGGAGCAATATCGAGGCCATGGGGCGCGAAGCGGCGGCCGGCGGTCTGGACCTCTCGACCATCTGGGCGTTTCGGCGCGTGGTGACCGAAGCCTCCGAGAATGTCAGCGCCTATTTGCGCGAGATGGCCCCTGCCCTGCACCTCGCCTTCGACGATGCCGGTGGCACCGCATCCTATATCGTGACCCCTGGGGTGAACATCCGGATCGGCGATGAAGTTCAGAAGATCACCTGGCTCACCAAAGACGATCTGGAGATCCCCGAAATCCGGCGCGGTCTCGGTCGCCCGCTTGCCACGCTCCTCGATTGTTCCTTTGAGATGTCTCGTTTGGTTCAGGACGCCGGACAGAAAGGGGTCACCTTCATCTGCGAGCTCGAAGACGACGACATCCACATGCTTGCAGCGCCCTATGATGCCAAAGTGCCGACCGAGGAGCCGATGTCGCTTTAGTTGTGAAAATCTTTTGTGGCTTTGCTGCAATTAATGCCCGACGTCCTCCGGTTTCTCTTCAAAAGGCAGCTCAAAGCCCCTGGAACCACCGGGTAAAACTATCTGTCGCGTATCTCTGCGAAAACAACTGGTAGGGTCAGGAAATACACACCTGAACTGGACGGCCCTATGAAACAAATCAGACCTAACGGAGAACTTTTGCGCAAACGCGCGATTTCCCTCATTGAAGGCGTGCTCTACCTGGTCGTTGCCCTCGCAGTCATTGTGGGCGGTATCGTCTTCTTCCAGCAAGCCAACTTCAACCGTCAGGTCAACTCTGTCGCTGGCATGATGACCAGCGTGTCATCGTACCTGCTCGCGCAAACGAAGGAGGTGTCCAACACCTCGGCAGACAGTGAATTTGTGACAGGCGACGCGACGACCTATGCGATCCGGTCCGGCGCCATTCAGTCTGACATGGTCGATCGCGCTCAGGGCGCGCCGGACACAGAGGTCATCAGGATGCCATGGGGTGGCATTGTCACCCTTCAGGAAGCGGCTGCGCGCCATAACGGCCGTCGCATGCCGGTAATCGCCATGCGCATGAATGACCTTCCGACGGGCGCCTGTATGCGTCTGGGCCATAAGAACGCAAATGGCACTTCCATGATTGGTGGTAGGGTCTTTGCGCTTGGTGTCGAGGAAAACAACATCCACGACGACAACCTGGATTGGGTATCGGGTGATCTGCGCTATATCGCCCGTGCCGGCGAAGACACGGACATGGCTGCTCTGGCTGAGGCCTGCAAAGGCGGTGAGCGCGACCTGATCGCCTTCTATGATGTATCAGGCGTCCCAGACGACCTTCCAGCAGTCTATGACGTCAGCGACCCTGATGGCGACGGTGAAAGCCCCAATAACAACCCCGACTCTGATAGCAACACCGGCGGTGACGAAGGTGGATCTGATGGTGGTGGAGACGGTTCTGGTGACGGCAGCGGTGGGGATGGAGACGGCTCTGGCGGTGGCACAGGTGGCGATGGGGACGCATTCTGCCCGCCGTCAAACTGGTCTTGGAACGCAGCCCGCAGCGAATACACTGTCCCGGGCATCCAACTGTTCCATAAGGACAGCCGTCATGGCAATACGGTCGTGTCTCTTAACGATCCTGGGACCACGACAAAATTACGCGTTCCTGCAGTCTCGACATCAGATCTGTTCGAGTTTTCGCGTAGCCGCGGCAGTAGGACCTACTGGAATTTCGTGCGCCACATCGAGCGTGGTGATTTGGTGCCTCCCGGCGATAACTGCTGAGGCCCAAAAAACACTCAGTTCAGCCTCACGATGCTGCGCTAGATTCCTCGAGCAAGCAATAGGTATCCTTACCAAAATGCCGGACTTCATTAGGTACTTATGTGTGATGCAGAGGCGTAACTCGGCCAACATTATAATAATGTGAAAATCTTTATGATATCCCCCCGTACTGTCTAGGACGAAACTCCATCCTCCACATCAAATACTCCCTAAATCACGGGCAGTTGCCAGCATGTATCTTTCTTCGACTGAAGTTTGCGAAAATCAGAGATACGCTTAAAGGAGGAAACAAACCCGATAGGACAACTAAATGAAACTCTTCAAGCCAGATGGGGACGGAATGCGCAAGCGCGCGATCTCACTCCTCGAAGGTGTGCTCTACCTCGTGGTCGCCCTTGCGATCATCGTCGGTGGTACCCTCTTCTTCCAACAAGCCAGCTTCAACCGTCAGGTAAATGCCACGGCCGGCATGATGACCAGTGTCTCCACTTATGTGGTCGCGCGCACCAAAGACAGCTCCCAAACCCGCAGCGATACAAACTTTGAAAGCGGCGATGCCACCACCTGGGCCATCAAATCGGGCGCCGTTCAGGCTGACATGATCGATGAGGTCAACGACTTCCTCCAAGCGGAAGCTATTCGCCTCCCATGGGGTGGTCTGGTGACCTTCTACGAGGCAGCCACATATGTGAAAGGCCATCGCACACCGATCATTGCCGCGCGCATGAATGACTTGCCTCCTGGAGCATGTATGCGGCTTGGGCATAAGAATGAAGTCGGCGACACAATGATTGGGGGCCGTGTTTTCGCGCTGGCCGTCGAAGAGAATGACTTCCATGAAGATGATCTCGGATGGACGTCCGGCACCGTGCGTTACATGGCGGGCAAAGGTGTTGCCACTGATATGTCGGCGCTGGCCGAAGCCTGCGAAGGCGGCAAGCGCGACCTTGTAGTGTACTACGAGGTTTCAGGTCCGCCTGATGCGCTTCCCGTAATTGGCGGTGAGGATGATGATGACCTCGGCTTCCCCCCTGACCTCGGCGGCGGTGGTGATCCGGACTGCCAGGAAGGCGATCCAGGTTTCCCATTCTGTGATCTTTGGACACCACCATTGGGCGGCTGTGATCCGTGGATGGACCCCTTCTGCGACCCGCAATGCGATGTTTATCCCGATAGACCCTTCTGCAATCCAGACTGCGACTTTGACCCATTCCACCCGCTTTGTGGCGGCCCGCCAGATGGTTGGGTAGACCCTTGGGCGCCTTTCGCCTGTGATGATCCTAATCCGCCTGAACCGCCTTATGAGGACCCGAGCTGGCGTGCAATGCCAACCGAAGATCCGAACATGTGCGTATGGCAGATCTATTTGGAATAGTCATAGTGTAGAATGATAATGACTAAGGCGCCCGCAGGCGCCTTAGTTTTTTGCAGATTCAGCGCTTGGCTAGTTCTTTGGCCGACACGAGCAAAGGATGGAGTTCTGTCGGTGCCAGGATGGCCAGGGAGTGCTTGGCGCGCGTGACGGCCACGTAGAGCAATCTCTGGGCCTCTGCTTCGAGATCTGCTTGGGAGATCATATCGGTGCTTATGGGCGAAGCCGGATGATTAACCGGGTAAAGCGTGGCAATCGCATCGATCAGGATCACATGGTCCCATTCAACGCCCTTCGAGGAATGTGCAGTGCTCCACTGGACAACACCACCGTCGGATTTATCGATCAGCTGCGCATATGCCCCCAATCCAAGACCAAAAGGCTCATTACTCGAAGCCAAGATGGCTATCTTTCCTGGCTTTCGTTTTGCGCGTGCGTCATCAGCCCAGGCAGCCTGAGCCATGCGGTCGATGTGACGCGCAAGGTAATCTCGCGCCTTAGGGTGCCAGTCGTCGTTGCTGAACGTCTTTTCAATGCCGCCCTCATGTACCCGAACGCGTCCTTCATGAGGAAGCCCCGCCACGGCTTCTTTACCTTCTGGGGCAGTCATCACCAGGTTGCCCAGCTCAACGATCCGCTTCCCACAGCGCCAGTTTGTTTGAAGCGGTAGGTTCAGCGTTGCCGGGTAGGTGTTCTTGAGGCTTTCGAAGTAGGTAAGATCGGCGCCCATAAACGCATTGATCGACTGCCAATCATCTCCCACAGCATTTAACACACAATGCGGATTGCGCGCCATGACCCCCTGGGTAAGCTTCGAAAAGGCGGGAGAAAAGTCCTGAAACTCGTCAACGAAAAGAAACTGTAGGCCACCTGTGACGCGCTTAAATCCGGGAAGTTCAGCGCCGCTCTTCAAAATGCTTGCAGCTTCCCGCAACCCTGCTTCGCCATCAATTGTCGATGTGCTTCGGAGGCGGTCTTCATAGTCCTCTGCAATACGTTCGAGATGTCTCGAAATCGGACTGGGACGCACAGGCGTGGGTCCACCCTGTCGCGCACGATACAGGGTTGTGGCTTTAGCTGATTGCGCCCGGATGAAGTCTTCGAAATTCGGCCAGCGTGCAACATATGAGAAATCCGACTGATAATAGCGCGTCCGGTAGGCGTCATAGTCCCGCGGCATAGAGACTTTGAGAACTGACTTTCTAAGATCTGACAGAATTTCACCTTCACTGCGATCTTCATCTTTGAATTTTAGCGTCATGCGCTGCGTTTCCGGGTAACGCTGCAAGACATGGCTTGCCAGGCTGTGAAAGGTATTAACCCCGATCTTCTTGCCGACATCCTTACCCAAGGCATCGCATAGCTTGCCTGACAGGCTGTCCGCGGCCGCTCGGTTGAAGGTCAAAATCTGGATGGCTTCTGGTGGGATGCCAATCTCATTGATCAAGAAGTCACATTTAATGACGAGGGCTGTCGATTTGCCGGAGCCTGCCCGGGCCCTAAGGCGAATGTTCGGCGAAATCAGGGATGCAAAATGTAACAGGCCCATATTGGCCTCTAGCGCGCTGGCTGGGATGCCTTCATCATTTGGCTTCAAGTTACGATCGATGGCTGCAGCAGCTCGCTTCTCAAAGACCTTCCGCTCGCGGGCCGCGATCTTTCTCATATACCGAAACTGATCAGCCAAACGGTGGCCCTCAAGCGAGCCGCGGAGCTCGTCAACGAGCTTTGAGATTGACGTTTCACCTGTTTTAACTTGCTCACATAGCTCAATATGGCGCGCGCGATGTGGGGGAATGTTGGGAGCCTCAATATTCATAGATTATCCTTATAAAACGATACCGGAATACCTTTGCGAAAACATAAGGGCAATCCAGATAGCGTCATCTTGTGGTCGACGGTTATGACATGCTTCACCGATGGGCTATGTAAGCCTACTTATCTGGGAAGAGGTTCGGCATCCAAGCCGAGGCCAGGGTTGCGGGAAAATGAAGACGCAGTGGTGCTCTCGGCCCATCTGAAGCGAGGGCTTCCCGTTCGATGAGCCGAGAGGTGACCTTGCGCGCTTGGCGGTCGCTGACACCCAGCATCCCTGGGATCGCACCGCGATCCAGCTCACCCTCCATCAAGATGGCCCGCAAGACGCGGTCGCTGCCTTTAAGAACCCCGCCACGCATTTCCTCGGAGGCAGCCCAGGCCATTACCCGCCCTCGAAGCTCAGCCGGCCGCACCAGATCCTTCATAAAGGAAACCTGATCGATGCAACAACGCAGAAAGAACTCGGCAAACTCGGCCAGGCGCGCTTCAGACAGCGCGCCGCGGCCATCTGCCCCGCCTGCCCTCTGATCATCGGCAGCCGCCAGGCGCGCGCGGTAATCCTCCACATTGCGCGCCAGACCGCGGGAGGCAGACCACAGCCCTTCCGAACCCACCAAATCGCGCAGCATGGCATGGGCCACCATGCGCGATACGCGCCCATTCATGTCCGAGAAAGGATGGACCCAAACCAAACGATGGTGCGCGCAGCCAACAGCCAAAACAGAACCAAGACGGCCCTGCATGGCATACATGCGGTGCATATGGTTCAGCAGCCGTCGCACGGCGCCCGGGCTTGGTGGCACATGCTTTCCGACACCCACAAAATCCTTACGGAATTCACCTGGTACGGTCCGGACCTCATTGCCTTCAGCATCGGTCTGAACCAGAAGATTGTCAGGCAGGCCATCGCAGAAGCGCCGATGGATCTCACACAATGCCTCAGGATCTAAAGGATGCAACTCAAGGCCGCCCCCATCAATCCATTTCTGAACCTCGATGTGGGAGACCGCCTCGATCTGAAGATCGCGCTGCTTTGGATCTGCACTGAAATCCTTGCGCAGGGCCCGCTCTACGTCGATGGGGTGGGTGTCATGCCCTTCAATCAGGTTTGAGTAGTAGCAGTTCATCGAGCGTACAAGATCACTCAAGGGCGCGCGAATCGCGGGCGGCAAGGATGCGCTGAGCTCAGCTGAACAGGTTGCGAGCTCCAGCGCGAGGTCGTTGAGCAGTGGCCGATGTTTTGAGGCTTCCTCGGGGATCAGAGGCTCCACGTCAAAAGCCATCTCTCCTTTATCGTTCAGCACCGCATCTTCAGCCGCTGTCATCGTCACCACCCCTGATATTCCGCAGAGAATTCCGGCTGGAGTTCCGCTTTGATTTCCGGTTAACACATCCTACTCAAGACATGCATTAGAATGATTAGATTTACATTATATGTGACTTAAAGACGCAAAAATCAAGTATCTGTACCGTCTGGAGTTCCGCATAGAGTTCCGGTTCACCTTCCGGATGGCGGTAAGGTGCGGAAGAGTCTAACCCGGCTGTTGCGCCAAGATCCGATAGCCCGGTCAGGCCGCCGCGGATCTGTGCAGCATCAGCCCCGCACCGGGCAGCTGCGCTACGGCCTGAGCTGAGCAAATCTCTTCGCGCCATGCCGTATCATCGGCAAAGAGCGCCCGCAGCAGCTTATTGGTCATGGCATGCCCTGCCCGCAGACCGCTGTAATGGGCCATCAGAGGCGCGCCGGCCAAAGCCAGGTCGCCCATGGCATCGAGCATCTTGTGGCGCACTGGCTCGTCGCTGTGGCGCAGCCCGCCGGGGGACAGCACCTGCGCGCCTTCAAAGACCACGGCGTTCTCCATCGTGCCGCCCAAGGCCAGCCCATTGGCGATCATCATGTCCACATCGGCTTTACGGCAAAAGGTGCGACTGTCGCTGAGCTCGCGCACAAAGGTGCCGTTTGACATGGTCAGTGTCTTGTGCTGCTGACCAATGGCCTGGTCGACGAAATCAATATGGAAGTCGATCTCGAGGTGGTCGCTGGGCATGAGCCGCGCAATGGCCTCCCCTTCGCGCACCTCGATCGCCTTCAAGACCCGGATGCTGGGAAGCGGCTTGCCTTGAACCTCGAGCCCGGCAGCAAGAATGCCGTCCACGAATTCAGCCGATGAGCCATCCATGATCGGAACCTCAGGTCCATCGATCTCGATCAGAGCATTGTGAACACCACAGCCGGCCAAGGCCGCCATGATATGTTCGATCGTCGAGACGGAGCTGCCCGCCACATTGGCGATGATCGTGCAAAGCCGAGATGGGGTCACAAGATCCCAGCGAGCCGGGATCAGGTTATCCGCGCGCTTCAGGTCGATGCGCTTGAAAACAATGCCCCTATCGGCGCCAGCGGGTTTCACTGTCATCGATACAGGCTGTCCGCCGTGCAGGCCCACCCCTTTGAAATGGATGTCCGAGAGAAGAGTATGTTGCACGAGATGTTTCCTTGGTTGCCTGAATTCTGCCCGCGGCCTTGATTGCCGCTTAGTATTGTAATGCGAAAATAGAGGTTTAGTTCTGGATCCCCTAATCACAGATTATGTCTCTCTGACATGAACGAAGAAGGGAGGCGCAGAAAGCACCTCCCTCGCTGATCTCGATCGGGTTTACCCCAATTCTTATTTAACTGTTTTTCGCACCTCTCACTTCAGAAAAACGGATGTGAGGCCAGAAACACTTCGTTAGAGGTGTGAGAGGCGCCTAGAAACGACAGCCTGTATCGGCCAGCGCCCCGCTGATGACTTCATACCCGGGCTGCGGGTTCATGATCGCCTGCTGCATACCGGTCAAAGCATACATACAGCGATCTGCGAAAGCCGGGCTCACGCTCTTGCCGCCCACATAGATGTCGAGCCAGGGACGACCGTTCTTGCCTGTATAGCACGGCCCGTTCTGTGGCGCCGAGCCGTCACCGCAAAGATCCTCCACGATGGCATAGCGTTTGATCTTGGGCAGGTAGAAACGTGTGCCTGCCGGAAAAACCATGCTGTGCCGGCCACCCGCATAGCTGTGGCCCACCGCCAAGGTGATCGGATCGTTATAGGTGCCCACACCGCCAGCCTGACGGTGGATCACCGGCTTAGCGATCGCGGCGGAGCCGGGAGGCGTGTTGTCCCAATAGCTGTAACCGGTCAGGTAGACAGTCATGGTTGTACCTTGGCTTCCCGCGCTCGCTGCTGGGGAGATCAGGGCCATAACAGCCAATGTGGCTGCAAAAATCGTCTTCATCATTGGTTCGTCCTCAAAGGTTAAAAGTC
Source organism: Sulfitobacter sp. 1A13353 (assembly GCF_043557255.1). Lineage (NCBI taxonomy): Bacteria > Pseudomonadati > Pseudomonadota > Alphaproteobacteria > Rhodobacterales > Roseobacteraceae > Sulfitobacter > Sulfitobacter sp. 1A13353. The sequence goes on from NZ_JBIFFS010000004.1 coordinate 153,160, forward strand.
AGATTGTTTCTTTTTTCACAACAATCTGACGGGACAATATGCGCCATTTTTCGCATTACTACGTCTGACGCATATTTTCTTTGAGGAACGCATTCAGAGCAGTCTAGCCTGCTTGAACGTTAGCAGCTTCCGGCTCCCCTGATCCCAGATGTGATGCCGCGCACAGGCAAAGCTTTCACGGATGGTTAGACGGATCTTTGGATCGTCCAGTTCGGGATGATCTCTGAGAACCTCCGGCAGCCGGTAGAAGGGGATCCTGGAGAAGAGATGGTGGACGTGATGGATGCCAATATTGCCCGAGAGCCACTGCAGGGCTGCTGGCATGACGTAGTGTGACGAGCCATGAAGCGCGGCCTCATGCATGTCCCACTCCGCCTCGTGGTCCCAGTGGGTCTCCTCGAACTGATGCTGAACATAGAACAACCAGACGCCGATTGTTGAGCCCACGGCGATCGAGGGCAGCCAGATCAATGCAATCCCCTGAAAGCCGGCCAGCAAGTAAAAGACACCCAGTAATGCGGCGATCCCGATATTGGTTCCCATAGTGGAAACCCAGAATTTCTTATGTGCTTTTAAGCTATACGGTAGCCTGTATTGGAGAACGAAGAGAATGAGAGGGGCACATCCAAAGAGAAACAATGGATGGCGGTAGATACGGTACTTGAGGCGCTTAAAGCGCCCTGCCCCACGGTACTCCTCCAAGGTCATCGTATGGACATCTCCGATCCCCCGCTTGTCGAGGTGACCGGCATGGGCATGGTGAATGGAATGGGTGTGCTTCCAATCCGCATAGGGTGTGCAGGTCAACACTCCGGCCAGGCGTCCGATCCAGTCCTGGGCCTTGCGGTTGGCCAGAAAGGCGCCGTGTCCGCAATCATGTTGGATGATGAAAAGCCGGACCAGGAATATGCCCGAGATCATACTGGCGAGTACGGCTGGCAGCACATGCACATGCAATAGCATGAAGCTGATCGCCCAAAGGACCAATAAGGGGCCAAGTGTCAGGGCGGTCTCGGTGAGGCTGCGGGCTGTGGAGGGGGTGCGATACTTGGCGAGGTCGCGTATCCAATCACGGGCGGGTTTGCCCATCCCTGAGGAGGGCACATCGCCCGTCACGTCTGTCATCTAGTTGGTCCTGCTTCTTATTATTTTGCAGTTCCAATATTCGCACTATCGCATGCGTCGCGCAATCGCGAGGTACACCTTATCAACATAAGGGACGCCACGCCTGCGCGGCGACGCTGATCAGTTGAAGTCCATGGACATGTCGTCCCGATCGGCTTTGCTCTCAAGGTAGAGGTCGAGCTCATCCATCAGCCGCGCGCTGATGTCCTTGATCGGGTGCTTGGACCAATCATGCATCGAGCGCATGGTGATTTCCCCCTCCTCATGAATATCCACCTCAAAGGCGGCACGTTCATCATCTCCAAAACCATTGCTGAGTTGGGTGTAGAGTTTTGCTACAGCCTCCATGGGCGAGCGCGCCCAGGCCGTCAAAAGACGGCTGGCGGGGTTCAGATCACCGTTACGCCCAAAGACATAGGCTTCTGGCTCACCATTTTTCTGGATCGACGGCAGGATCTCCTCGATGACATCGATCCCCTCAAGCACAGCCTTGAAGCCCTTCACATCAAGAGTAGAGGGGTGCAGCCCGCCAAAGGAGGCCGAGACCTCGCCGTTTTTTTCCTTGATGAAGCTGATCGGCAATGCCGCTTCGGGGAGCTTCGAAATCAGTGTGTTGAGGCTCGCAACCGCCTGCGGATGGCTATCGAAGAAGCCGGTGTCCGAGCAGATCAACATCTCGGAGGTCACGTTGATGTAAAACTGACCACCGGCGAGGGCAACGGTATCCATTGTGTGCTGGGCGGCGCGGGCAAGTTCTTCAGTATCGGCCATGTTGATCTATCTCCATTATGGTTAGCGTGAAAATAAATCAGACAGGCGAAAATACACAGGTTCAGATGTCCTGTTTTTGGCGCTGAGCTTTGCAGTGAAGGTGTGCTGCAGAGCAGCCCCAAGGCCGCTCTGCCGTGGTGCGCGCGGTTGTTTAGAGTGCGATCCCCTGGCTGACGCGCATCTCCCGGGCCGCCCAAAGCCGGGACTTCACAAATTCATGCCGGTCTTCCGTGCCAAGCGACGCATATTGCATGCGGCGCCCTTCATCTTCATCGATCAGGTAGAGCAAGGCAGCGTGGAAGGATTTCGCCTCCTCCGTCCAGCCGCGGCCGTGGCGCGCCGCGAACCTGCGAACAGATCCCGGATCAGCTTTGCCGATAAGGATCTCATTGACCTGGTCCCAGCAGTCGGAACCAAGCACTTCATCAGAGCCCTGCAAGCTCTCGGCCAACTGATAGACCATTGAGCAAAAGCAGGGATAGAGGACATGATCCGACAGCATGGCATTCAGCACCATGTTGGCCGGGGTGTCCTGGGTCACAAGTTTTGGGGTGTTTGACATTGCGTCTCTCCATCAAGCAGTCATTTGCTAGAAGACGGCCGTTGGAATGTTCAAGTCTTACTCACGCCCTATCCGTCAGGCAATATCCCAATTTGAGAAAATCCGAAATGTGACTCGAAAGACTCACTGATTTGCCTGTGAAAGCAGCTTGAGCGGAGCCCCCTACTCAGGGGAGTGCCGAAAATCTTGAAAATAAGCTATGATTGGCTCGATTTTACATAAGGGGTTAGCTCATGCGTAAATTTCAGTACATCTTACCGACAATCAGTCTACTAATCGCGCAGGCGGCCCACAGTGAGCCCAACCTCGCGTCCTATTACACCTTCATCGGCCGGGAAGACTTCTACAACTCCTCTGGCACGCCTCTCATGGATGTGGGCGCCGTGGTCCAGCAGGACCGGGCAAACTTCCATCGCTTAGGACGTCGTCATGAAGGCGATCAAGACGATCCCTATTTCCAAAATCCAGAGATGCGGGCGAAGATCCCGGCACTGGTACGCGCCGGCGGTGTGGACCGCTACCTCAAGATACAGCTGGGACAAGGATGGGAGGGCTACAGCCAAACCTGGCTTATTCAGATCTGCGGCACGCCGGGCCGGATCACCCATCTGCGGATCGACCCCGCAGATGGAGATGGTTATTCGGACTGCTGATCCGGTCTTTCCGGGTTATGTGAGCGAAGCCTTCACGCTGCTGACATCGCCGGGCAAGATCTGCGCCTGGCGCCCTTTCACGTCGAAGATAGCGCCGCCAAAACGTCCGTCATCAGTGTAGAACACGCGGGTCTCAAGGCCGCCCGAAGTGGAGAACTCCACGAACTCCTGACCGCCGATGTCGACGCGGCGCTCGCGCTTGGACGCCATCTCGAGCAGCTCACCATTGTCACTGTTGATCCAGATTTTACGATCCAGAAGATCCTGAGAGAAATACGAGCTTGTCCCGGACTTGCTGGGGGCTTCGCCGGTGAACTTCTCGCTCTGCACCAGAAGCTTGCTCCCAACACGGCCCACTTCGACGCGCTGGGTCTTGGACCCCTTGCGCACATCGGAAGCCATCGACTGCAATAGACCACCCTTCCAGATCTCTTTGGAGCTCAGCGCATAGGTGTAGAGCGGAATACCTGCAAAACCGCGCAGAGAAATATCGATATCCACTTCAGCCCGCAGCTCCCCGGCAGACCGGGTCAGCGCAATGCCGAAGACGCCGACCTGTTTGCCATCGAGGTAGATGTTCAATGCCGTGGGGCCGCTTGCCTCCGCCTGGGCGAAACCCGGCAGCAGGGAGCCGGCCGCCATGCCAATTGTAAATGCGCGTCTCGATACCATCTGGGGTCTCCTTTACTATGTAGGATCAGATATTCCGCGTTTTTCGCACATTCAAGGCGATGTCGCGCTGGATCAGATCGATGTGATCCGGAGAGCCGCTCAGTGCTTTGAAAGTTATCCACAATATGATGATAGATATTTTTCGCAAAACACTTGCGCGCGTCTTAGGGCATACCCATTTCAGGATCACCGGACGCCACAACGGGTTCGGTAACCCTGAAACAGGTCCTCGTCGAAATCGAGGGGGCCGCAACATTGCTCTGAAAGAGGATGGATAAGATGACGACACCACAGAATGACTTCAATACCCTGCTGACCCGCACTGTCGGCTTTGACCGCATTGCTGAGATGCTGGACCGCACGCTGAATGCAGATGTTCAGCCCGCAGGATTTCCGCCCTACAACATCGAGAAGTCCGACGAGGACAACTACCGCATTACTCTGGCCGTGGCCGGGTTCAGCGAAGACGAGCTCGACATCGAGCTGCGCGCGAACGAGCTCTTCGTAATGGGCAACAAGGACGGCAAGAACGAGGCGACCTACCTGCACCGCGGCATCTCCGCCCGGTCCTTCCGCCGCAAGTTCCACATCGCCGATCATGTGAAAGTGGTTGGCGCCGGTCTTGAGAATGGTCTGCTGCACATCGACTTGGTCCGCGAGATCCCTGAATCGAGCCGCCCGCGCCGCATCGAGATCGGCAAGGGCATCACCGGCAAGTCGGACGTGAAGGTAGCGGATGACAAGCCGTCCAAGAAAGCATCTTCCAAGAAGAGCGCTGAGGATAAGGCTTCCTGATCAGCAAATCAGTTTAATGAATTCAGGCACGCCCCCGAGGGGCGTGCTTTTTTATGGCTCGCACCAGACGCTGAAGTCATCGACGGACAGTTTTCCACGCGCATTCTTCGCAATGGTTTCCAGTGAGTTGTATGCACAGTCCTGGGCCCGGATCAGATCATCAGACCAAGTCTCGAAATCCTTGAGCGGAATATCGTCGATCCCATCGACTTTGAGGTGGCGCGTCAACTTCTGCCAGCTGTCCGCCTCCTGATCGAGATCGTCAATCAGACTTCGCAGCCCATCGACCGACATCTCAGCAAGCTCAGGATGGTCGCAAACCTCAGCTGGTGTTTTCCATTTCAGGTTCTTCCAGAAGGGCGAGACCGCAACAGGCATTTCCACCCCGCGCCAGATCTTGTCGGCCGTGGCCGCCTCACGCCCCATATGCTTACCGTTGAAGCCATATACCTTATGATCCGCGACCAAGCAAAGCCTGAGCGTATCGCTGTCAGGATAAACATGGAAAAGCCGGAGGTCTTTGGGGAGATTGAGATGCATGATCCCTTTGAGACGCGGGTTCGAGAACCCCCTTTCTCGCACGGGATTTCCTGCAGCCAAGTCTGTTACAAAATTCGCAATGGCCCGCCTAAGATCGGGATACCATCTTTCCTTACGCAAAGGCTCGAGGTCGTTCCAGAAGCCAACCGAGGCTTCAACCTTGGTGATCTGTCTGTTCATCTCCTGCCATGGCGTCGTCCTCGTCGTTCAGGCGTTCGAGAAAAAGGCTGACGCTACTTGCCGCTTCAATTTCAGTCTGTTTGACTTCTTCCTGAAGAAGATCAGCCAGACACTGCTCGTTTTTCGCATGGCGTTCAGCCATTTTTAGTCGTGTCCGTGCAGCAATAGCGTTGTGGCAGTTCATCTATTTCTCGTTCCCATCAAGGCCCCCACCCCAATGAATAGTAAATAAGGGTTACTACCTCTGATCACAACACGTTATCACTTTATTTTGCATGTTTTTCGCAGATTTATGAACGCAATTCTGTGGATATTTTGACCAACCCAACTCACAAAAACGTTGAACCCTATGTTTTTATAGCTCAGCGGCACCGGCACCCATTTCTTATGGGTGCTGAGACTCTCCTAAACAGGCCAGCTTTATATTTTTTTTCGATTAACAAACGATTTACATCGTGAACCTAATCTAAAGGAAGAGATCCTTTAGTGCCCCCAAAAGAGTTTCTTTGCCGCTCTCGGCGCGCGCAGCCTCGGCAATCTCCTCGGGCATCATCGCCCGATCGCGCTCCCCGCGCCCACCGATACCACAGGCTGCCATGGCATTGATAAGAGGTGCCGAGGCCTCCACGAAGCGCTGCGTGAAATTAGCGTGTTTTCCAGGCATGAGATCAAAGAAGGCCTCATCAAATCTGTAAGCCGAGGGCCCCTGCCCGATGCTCTGAACAATTCCTGTGCCGCGCTGATGAATGGACCAGGCGTCCTGGCGCAGGGCCTTGGCCAACGGGTCGTTGCGGGTAAACCAGTCGTCATCCTCGGGAACCATGGCCATGTCGTTCATATGCTGCTCATAGCGGCGCAGATCCAAAAGCAGCTTGCCGATATCGTCATTGCGGTGCCAGCTGGGCAGATGGGTCACCATGATCATGCCGACCCGCGGCACAGACCATAGGATGTTGCGTCGCGCGCGGCTGAACATCGGACGACGGCGCGCGGGGATTCCAAAGCCATATTGGTCGAGCTTGAGGATGATATGGCGCAGCTTTGCCACGATGATCAGCTCGTCATGGGTATAGCGTTTAAGTACGGGATTGGCCTTAATCCGCGCGGCGCTCTCCTCGCGCTCCTCCTGTGGCAGATCGGCTGAGACGTAATCCGAGAACAGCGCGCCACCGATATCTTCGTTTAGGTCGGGCTGAATCTCTGCAGGCAAGCTATGCCCCATGCGCGACAGGAAGGCCGCAACAGCGCGCTGAGGATCGATGCGCGCCTCGGTGAGCCCGAGGTCGACCCCAGGCTCGATGCGGATCATGTCGATTTCCTGAATGGCGTTGAGCGCGGCATCAAGCGCAGCCGCCCGGCTGGCCACAAGCCCCCGGATGTCACTCATGTCTGCCGGTGTGACACCGCTTTGGGTTAGGCCATCTACATGTTTGAGCAAGGTGATCGTTTCCGGGATTGAGACCAGCTCATGACGCCGCAGCGATACCGGCATACCGAGCCCGTCCAGCAGGCGCAGGCCGAGCCGTGCCGCCGAGCCGCAGAAGCTCTCGATCTCTTCCGTTGCAGCGCTGATCTTGGGTGCCAGACCGCGGAGCTCGACGATACCTGCTGATAGGCGGTCCAGTCGCTCTTGCCGCTCGGAAGCTGTCATGTCTCGTTTCCCATGAATAATTATATGTAAAACTTATTCGCATCAGTGTGACCATTCAAGAGTTCAGCATTTCCTTTTGGTATTTTGGGCTCCGTTTCCTGCTCTGTGTGGCTTTTTGATATTCTGGCTGGCTCGGCCCTTCGTTGTTTTTCGCAGGCTTGGGTATCATGGGGAGGAAAGGAGAACATGATATGTTCCACATCCCAGACCCAACCATCTCTACCAAGCACCAGCCAAACCTGCGCATGGCTCGCTTCAATGGGACCGAGACACTTGTGAAGCGTTTTGCGGCTCACGAGGTTGGCGATATCCGTGAGCGCCTTGAGGCTTCCGGCATTGATCCCAAGCTTCTCGATGATTTTGAAAAGCGGTCCAAAGCATTGATGGTGCGCGCCATTCATCAGTCACCCGATCAACTGCGTGAGGACGTCGATGTGATTGCAAAACGTATGTCTCGGTCCACATTGTCTGGGTCGCGTCGTGCGGATATCGAAGATTTGGTTTCTCGTCAGTTGATGAGTGGCGTATCCCGAGTGCATGACAAGGCTATGCCTGCTCAACCGAAAGACCCATTCCAAGCCGCCCCTGCCCGTGAGAATAATGTCACCCCTGAATATGCGTGATGTTCTTATGGCCTGATGGGCGATCTTGATCTTCAGATAAAGCCGGTGCTCTGATGGGTGCCGGTTTTTCTGTATCTGAGGGTCTGAAGGGCTCTGACGTTTTTGGGGTGGCGCACCGCATCTCATCGAGATGAGAGGTGGTGCTGATGTGTCAGGGTGATCTGGGTTGGCATCGTTTATCTATATACATTCTTTGCTCTGCCTTATTAAACGATGGTGCATAACGATCAGAGAGTTAAGCGTCTTGGGCGCGGGTGGATGCAGATATCCACAAAGGATCGCATGACTCTGCGGCACCCGGAGAGGTTACCTGTTGCGCCATTCAACAATCATCTGCTACCAATTGGATGTGCGGTAAACGTCAGTCAAAATGGCGAAGCACAGAGGCAAGGACGCAGGCAGGCGTCATCGTGCAGGCGGCGAGCAGAACAAGTCGCCTGCACATTAAGTCATAGACTTAAAGACCTGACAATAAACTACAAAATGGCGTTACGATAAGATCGGTTATCTTTCTGATGTAATCGGTTATTAAAATCGTGAATGCACCGATCCTGTGCAGGTCTAGGCTTAAAAAATCCCTATCATCTGTCAGATACAAGAGCCTCAAACCCTAACTCGGTCCGACCTAAATCCATCAATCGAAGACCCGAAACAGAGGGTGTTCCCGAGCGCATCTGACCGCCCTTTGCATCCTCTCACGATGCGATTGTCGCTGAATCCGCGGCGCAGTCAGTCCCGGCGCCCGAAGCGCGCCAGTATCTGCGTTTTTGCCTGCTCCAACATGGCGTCTGTATTGCTCAAACCCAAAAGGTCATGGATGCTGATCCCCCGGCTGGCGGTCGGCTCGAAGATCAAAATTGCGCCACAATGACGCTGCTCGATTTCCGCATCCCAAAGCGATTTGAAGTAGACTTCAGTCCTGCGGTAGACCTCTCCGGCCGAGAGAGCTCCACCCAGCTCCTTGCGTCGTAGCTGGATTTGAGGATTCGGGGCGTTGTCACCCCGCCCTTCGATCTGAGGCCCATCTTGCTGGATTGCCCCGTCACGCTGGGCAGTTGAAGGATGGGATGTTGGGGGCTCCTGTTCCCTCACCTGTGGTTTCAAGGAGGATATGAATTCTCGCAAGCCCTCGGCCTCCGCATCCAGCGCATCACGGATCGGACGCCGTCCAGCCTCCGCGGCCTGAAGGATGCGCGGTGCATTCGCTGTTTCAAAAAAGCCCGCGAGCCTCTCTACCCGCGTCATCAAATCTTGCGCCATCTCATCAAGGCTGGCGAGCAGACTTTCGAACTCGGCGTCCAGCTTGGATTTAGCATCATCAGATTGGTGCCTATTGAAGGCAGCTTGACCTGACTGTTGTCGGTCGCTCAGTTTTGCCTTCAGCTCTTTCACCTCAAGCAGGTCGTTCTTGAGAACAACGAGACGCTTGGTGCGCTCTGTAAGATTTTCGATCAGATCATCGCTTTTGCTGAAACGAGCTTTAAGATCTTCGGCCTCCACTGCCGAATGGAGATCTTGCAACTTTCGAATAGGCTTGGAAGAGGTGATCAGATCCTGATCCTGCAACTCAATCCAATCCACCACAGCTTCATCTGCAAAAGCTGAGAAGTCTTGAGTATCGTTCAGTGCATCTGCAAGACGCACCGCCTCCTGCCCTTTCTGCCAGAGAAGGGTGGCAGATTTGTGATCAAAACCTAACGTAAAGGTCATAAGGCATTGCCTCCTATCTCCTAGAGACTTATGCCCTGCTCACGAAAGCTGCGCGGTTTATCCACAACTACACAGTCTTCAAGTGAACATACCATGTACAACAGTAGCTTATCAAAGGGGCTTCACAGTATGATAAGAATCAAGAACGCCATGATACGTATATTTATGCGAACCTTACCTCTTCTCGCAGCCCTCGCATTTGTCACAGACCCTGTAGATGCCGAAACTCACGATGATGGGGTTCTGCTCAAGGTTATATCCACGGAAGGCAACATCGAGCGCTTTACAAGAGAACGGCTGGAGGGCTTCGAGCAGATCGAGTTTACGACGGAAACTCTTTGGACAGAGGGCGCGCATACATATTCAGGTCCGAGCCTCCAAACTGTTCTCAATGCCTCAAATATTCAAGAAGACCGGGTCGAACTTATCGGCCTGAACGGCTACACCATCGTCATGGACACAAGCAAAGATCCCATTGGCGACGATTACCCTATCATCGCCACCCGCATCAACGGCGAGCCGTTTGAGGTTTGGGAGAAAGGCCCTCTTTGGATCATATACAATTTTGACGATTTCCCTGGAGATCAGGAAGAGCGCGGAAACGCAGTCTCTGTATGGCAGCTTTCATCGATGAGAGAACTCCTCGACGATCAAGGCGTATCGTTAAATATACCCTCAGGGACGGAATAATTTGTCACTTTACCGACGATACTTTCAGCGGTTCAAAAAGACACAAGAAATTGGTGTATTGGATCAACCTGCGCGCAAGGGGTTGATCCGATCATCATTTTTCGTCTTTGCGACCGTTATCGGCTTTGTGATCTTCGGTATTTACCTCATGCGGGTCTATGATGGCCTGCGTGAGACGACAGATAAAGCAACAGAAAATTCAATTTGGGTCGTAGGGCAGATCGAACCCAACAGCTTGCAGTTCAAAATTGCAATGGATGATTACCTTCTGAACCCAGAAGATCCTATTGCAGAACAGCAACTGAGAATGTCGGCTGGCATCCTCATGAGCAGGATGGATATCGTAAAAATCCATATTTCAGAAGACCGCCTTGCAGTCATTGATGAGCTTGTTCAAGACTATAATGCAATCTTCTCATACAGACCCAAACTGCTTGCAATTGCGCAAGCAGATGAAGGAACCGACACATTAAATAAAGCGATGGTGATGCAGATGGACATGAATATGTTCATCGAACGCATCCGCAACTTTGCAGTAAAGACCATGCGACTTGCTGCAGATAAGTCAGCATTCGAACGCGCCAGGCTGTGGAGCACAATCAATAGGTTCTCCCAAGCATCCGTTGTGCTTGTTTTTATGTTGGTCGCTTCAATGTTTATGATGATCTTCAGCTGGAACCGAATGATTGCCACCCGCAGCAAAGAGGCTGAAGCGCGAGAGAGCCTTCAAAAGACTTATGACCTCTCCAGCGAGGGGATCATGATTGTCGACCGCATGGCGCGCATTCTAACGGTGAACCCTGCCGCTACAGAGATGCTTAACTTGGACGAAAGCGACCTCCTGAACCAGAACGTCATTGATACACTGTATCACGGCGAAGGTGACCCCAAAGAGTTTGCTTGGAATATCCTAACTAAAGGTCAGCACAACGGCATAACTCTCGAACACGGGATGACCCATAGGACCACAACGAGAGCGCGCAGTAAGGATGGTACGATGCTTGATATCGACCTTCTTGTGGCCCGCGATCGAGACAGTCGAGGGCGCAGCGTCTTGGTCCTGTTTTTGCGCGACATTACTGAACAAAAAGCGCGCGAGACTGAGCTTAGACAAACGCGAGATAAGGCTGTGAACGCCGTGGAGTCACGTATACGTTTCTTTGCTGCCATGAGCCATGAGATGCGCACACCTATCAGCGGGGCAATTGCAGCACTCGACGCGATCAATGTCAGAACGAACCCAAACTCTGATCAGAAACGACTGCTTAGTATCGCAGAGAAATCCGCCCATGCAGCGCTCGACCAGATTAACAATGTTTTGGACCTGGCCTGGGTCGAGCGCGGAGATTTCCAGCTCGACATTGTCGAGTTCAACTACGTTGATGTCATAGAGGAGGCTGTGGACCAGTTCAGACCTCTCGCCCAGAGTGTCGGAACCATGTTTGAGCTGGAGCTAGATGATCGGGATACTTCTTTTGTCCGAGGGCCTCTCAGGGTCTTTATGCGTCCCCTTAACAACCTGCTCGGAAACGCAATAAAACATACAAAGAATGGCACAATCACCATTCGAGCCGCAGAATATCGAGGGCAAGTCCGGATCGAAGTGGAAGATACGGGGTCTGGTATTTCAGAGGCGGATCGCGAACGCATCTTCGAGCCCTTCATTATGGGCGACACCAAACAATTTTCTGCAACCCAAAGTTCAGGACTCGGTCTTCCGATCGCAAAACGTGCTGTGGAAAGCATGGGCGGCGAGATTGGCTATTCGAGCAAGCTTGGATACGGAACTCTATTTTGGTTCACGTGCAAGCTGGAATCCTCAAAGACTCTGTCAGAGCGTATAGCTCTTCCAGAAACGCTTAAAATGCCGGCACTTAAATCTGAGGCGATAAAAGAAGAAGTTCTTTTGGTCGAAGACAATGAGGCAAGTAGAATTTTGGCATGTGAAATGCTGGAGTGGCATGGCTTGGATGTGACGATCGCCGAGAATGGCCGCGAGGCTGTAGAGATTGCGTCATCGAGAAAATTCCCGACCATTCTTATGGATGTGAACATGCCTGTCATGGACGGACTGGCAGCCACCAAGATCATCCGAAAATCAAGCAAATCAAAGGATGCTAAGATCATCGGCGTTACAGCCTACGGCGCACCAGATGAGGTTGAGCGGTTTTTGCGCTCCGGAATGGATGATGTGATTAACAAACCTCTCACCAGCGGCAACATACAATCGATCTTTACTGGGTCAAAAAAGAATAACCAACTGAGCGTTAAGGACATTGTAGGATCAGAAAAGATAGATTCCGCTATGGACTCTCTAAGATCGGAAGTTAAGAGGTTGCTTGAGGGCCTTTCATCCTTAAAGTTAAAGGAAGAAGTGGATGAGACGGCTGATGAAGCGCATCGCATAAAGGGGCTTGCAGCTATTTTGCAGCTTTCTGATCTGGCGAAACAGGTAGGGCAATGTGAAAGGCTCTTGAAGGACGGCAAGATTGCTGAAGCGAGATCACTTACATCGAAAATTCGCTCTGCAATGCCTGCTGAGGTTAACAGTTAGAAACGGTTTTGAAAGCAAAGCATGAACGATAAGAAGAAATATCGGATCCTCCTCGCAGATGACCATCAAGTCATCCGCGATCTTGTTGCCTCCATGCTGCGCAAAGAGAGTGACTTTCATGTTACTGAGGCTTCAAACTTCTCAGGTGTCCAGGAGGTGATAAAAGACTTCGGACCCTTCGATATCGTTCTACTCGACTTTGCAATGCCCGGAATGAACGGCCTTCAGGGTGTCGAAAAATGCATCGAACTCAATGCAAGTAAACCGGTGGTGCTTTTCTCCGGCTTGGACAACCGATCGATCATCCACAATGCTCTATCAATGGGCGCTAAAGGATTAATTTCCAAAAACGACCCAGCAGATTCAATTCCCAGTATCATTCGGTTCATCCTCTCTGGTCAGACATATATGCCAGCGGATCTCTTTAAGCAGACGAGCAACGACGAAAGCGAGATCAAGCTGTCAGAAAGAGAGACAGAAATGCTTGGCTGTCTGCGCTCCGGCATGACGAACCGCGAAATCAGCGAGGAAATCGGCATCAGCGATGGCACCGTCAAGCTCCATATCAGAACCCTCTGTAACAAGCTTGGCGCTAAGAACCGGGTCCAAGCTGTCATGATCGCCGAAAGCATGGGGCTGGACTGATCAGAAGTGATCATCCTCCCCGTAGCCCATGCTCTCCTTGGTAAGAAAATGGACGAGGATGAACAGAAGCGCCGATAGGAGAGCAATCCCCGGGAAGACCCACAACGCCGCCACAAGGGGCTGATCGGGGCCACAGAGCAGCCCTGACAAGGCAGCCGTAACGGTTGCGCATGTGACCTCCATGCTCCGCTCTACGAAGATCACACCCCCCGCGCCAATCGCTGATAGGATCAGAGAGATGATCCCGAGAGCCAAAAATGATAACCGTTTCATTTTGTGTCGCGACGCTGTTTGAACAACCCCATCAGGATGCCGACCAATGCGATCATTGTGCCTGGAGCGAGAGTGTAAAAACCTGCGGCCATAAGCATTAGCGCTATTTCGCGAAAACCATCATCCGCAGCGGAAGCCTCAGATCCCAGCAAGACAAATGCTCCGATAAAGACACACATCCACCCAAGGCTGGTCATCAGATTGATGCCGGATATCATTGCTTTGAGATTTACCATGGTTACATCCTCTACTGGTTGAAGGCCCAAGCCCTTTACCGGTCAAGAATGTCATGACGGCGCTCTACGCAATGAAGTGCGTGTCAACAATATGTGGATAACCCATAAAGGGCAAAGAGCCTGGAAGGGGGCATAACCTCGCCCTTCCTCCTCACTAGCTCACCTCTGGGTTCAGACCCGACTTTGATCTGTCTTTTTGTGAGATCTTCATGATATCCTCTATAACCTGTAAGACTTTTTTACTGACAAGGCCGCCCCCGTCACGCACTGAAGCAATACCGATCTCTTCATGCAAAATACTTCCCTGATCGAGGCTCGACCAAAGTCGTCTTGGCAGCATATGGTTCAGTTCGGCGCTGACAGCCGGACGAAGCCCGGCGTCGGTGATAATTTGCGACATCACGAAGAGGAACTGAAGGCCAGTGAAACACCGAACACAGTCCCAACCACTGCAGCTCGTTTTCCATTTAGTTTCATCGTTCCGGCTTTCGGCCTTGCGCGCAGGCCTCATCGTTAACGCACAGCCTGACCAGCTGCCCTCGAAGCGGAATGGGTCCTCGTTAAACTCTGATATCGCCATACTTTCTTTGCTCGAAACACCTGGTGGCGGCGCAGTCATATCCGAAGCGGGTCCAGCACTCGTTTTCAAGGCCGTTACGGCAATCTTTTTCAACATGTCGCCATGTTTAGACGGACGGAAATTCTCAGTGTTCGCCTCAAATAAAGCCTCTGCAGGATCTGTGTTCAGGATGCGACGGATCCTATCATCCATGCTTTCCGGGCCGCGTTCATCTTCCAGTTTCTGACGCGCTAATGCACCCGCCTCACTGAGCATGGGTTCGAATTGCACACCGAGGTTCCAGGCGCCTGGCAAGTTTTTACGTGAAATAGTCATACTAAATGCGTTGCCTGAATGGTTTCGAAGCTGCGTGACATCCCATCCGGCAAAGTTAACTTCACCTTGCTTGGCATCAACGCGCAAAGCAAGCTTACCCATCGCGTTTGCCATGCATTCAATGGCAAAGCTGACCGCTGCAGTGGCTACAGTTGATGCAATATCGAAGCTCGTCTCTGGAGTGACATCATTTGCAAAGATATGTTCGACCAGTGTTACCAGATCGATATCCTTGACCGGCAACGTCATACAACCATGCCCTTTGGGCCCCTTTTCGCGATCTAACATTCCTTATCATCCCGACTGAAATTTCTTGCCGAATACGAAGCGCAAGCTTAAGAGAAGGTAGCACGACATTGCGAATATCATAACTTCGAAGTGTATACTTGCAATATTTTGCCACATTATTGGAGTTAGACATGGCATGGATATCAGGTTTTCCAAGACATGATAGCAAAACAGCGTGCGTTCTGGTGCCCAATAGCAACGCTGTCGTTCAAGATCTTGGCCCCTTCCTGTCGGGCCGGTCTATGCTGACGGACATCCTTCCAGGATCAGCTTTGATCTGTGTGTCAGATGGTAATGCGCCGTTGGTCGATGATGAGGGATTCGTTTTTTTCGCATTTGAGGGTAATAACAACGGCGCCGTCAATCTTGAACGTTACCACGAGAAATGCCTTTGTGCCGCGGGGCGGCTTGCCCATCGTCACCCAAGCATTGCTTACGGCCGCGCCCGTCTTATGGATCTTCAAGTTGTCGCGCGCTATGACCTCGAGCGCTTCGTTTTTGATGAAATCCTAGATCAAAACCTTCTGGAGGAATGGAGCGGAGAAACCATCGCAAGCTTCCTGCCGCCGCCGATTGCTACACCCTGCTCAGATCTTGAGATCATCACACCCTTGCTCGGCCTCCCCACGAGGCCCGTTTGGATGGATCACAGCACGGCGTTAATTTGGAAAATGGAGGATGGCTCAGTTGTTGTGAAAAAACCAGAAGCGCCGGTATGCATATATTCGCCTCAGGATGAGGAGCTCAAATCGATCGTCGAAAATCTGGATATGGACGCTCGCATCACGGCATCTCTCCTAGGGCGGCATCAATAAGAAGCACAGGACCCCAGTCCATAGCCTCCTTTGGCAATGTATTTCGATACATCGGCAAGCCACTGGACGCCCTCCCCTTGTACTGGCAATGCCCGTTGATCAGGCGGAGCTCAATTCGGTCAATAACTTCTGACTGATAGAGCGCATACTTCAGGCAATCCGGATGAGGTTGCCTGTCTGAAATTCGCTCAGTTTCAAGTAGGCACGCGGTTTTTACATCCTCTCGTCCTAACCTCAAATGAGTGAAGCAGACAGTATGGAGAGCGATCATGGGATTGACTGAAGGAAATGAAACACTGCTGGGTATCTTCGACTTCCTGGCACGCAACATTGGCTGCACTACGCTGGATGTCGACTTCGAAGATTTCGGCCTGCCCGAGCGCCTTGAAGCCTCCTTTGATGGCATGTGCCTCTGGGCGATCCATGAAGGTCTGATCACCGTCATGTCGACCAAGAACCTTGATGACGCACATACTGACCACTCTTACGCCCGACTACATAATCCGGCCATCACATCCCTTGGTGTCAGCGTCGCCAGCGTCGCGATGAACCGGCTCGATGGGAATGTGGTCTTGGCTACTGCGCTGGTGAAAAACCCAGAGCTGCTGCGAAAGGTTGTGGCAAAAAGCGACGAGGCTCAGGACGATCAACGTCAGGCTGAGGTCGCTGAGCTGAGGCGGGCGTGATGGCCCGCCTCCGCGATATCGGCAAGTGAGATCGGCAATCCACATCAAGATCACCGCATAGCTATCTCAGAACTCTATGGTTTCTTACACCTCATCTCGACAGGCCTCTGACAGTATGCGACCAGATCGCGCCACGGTATAGTCTTGTTGCCCCCGCGGAACGCTCAAGCGTTTCCCGCGTTGGGCAATATCAACACAAACCAACCCCAAACCACATCCGGCCCTGGGGGGCAGATCCGAGTGCAGGCGGGACACTTAAAACTGGACTGGACATGGCAAATAAACTCGCAATTATCGAAGATGATCCCCTGATCGCATTGGACCTTGAGGCTCTTTGTGAGGGCGCGGGCTGGACTGTAGTAGCGATCGCGCGCTCTCTCGATGAGGTGAAATGCAAATTGGGTGATGAGCCTCTAGACATGGTTGTCTCGGACATGGAGCTCATCGGGCCCGGAGACGGGGTCGATGCAGTCAGCTGGATACAGCAGAAAAATCCTGAGCTCAGCATTATCTTTGTCACTGGGACCTGCAAAGAGGAACACCTCAAGCGGATCAAGCATACGGCTCCTCGCTGTGTGTTCACCAAGCCCTTGGATGCCTCCAGCTTCGTTGCCTTTCTGATTGGAATGCAGATCTAATCCACAGTTAAGTGACGTGCTTCTTCTCTGGTGCGAATATCTAGCGTTGCATGGTTATCCGGCATCTCTAGTTTGGTTCTTACATAAGAGTGATAGGAGAACATATGTCACAGGCAACATGTGGCGGTTGCGGTGGACAAGGTCGCTTCCCAGCGAGCTGTAACAGCTGTGGCGGCAGCGGCCAGCAACATCATAGCGGCCAGCCACAAACATGCACTGGCTGCGGTGGGTCAGGACGTGGCCAACCGACGGTCTGCGGGACATGCGGCGGATCCGGTCAGGTTCAGACCTACTGACGTCAAACCTACCTTATGTAACGGACATCGGTGATCTCTACGGAGAAGAGGTCGTCCCGCCGCGCATTCGGCGGCATGAGGACGCAATAGGCTACGACATTGCCCGGGGCGATGGTCTGATCAGAGGTTCCTTCGGTGAAGGAGACCGGTGCGGTCCGATCCTGGGGCCGGTGGCTTAGCTTATACGCCACCTGCCCTATCCGCTGGGTGGACAGGCTTTGCATTTCCAAGCGCAGGGGTCTTTCGAGCGAACAGCTGCTCGGCAGGTAGGTAAGACTTGCCTCTATTTCATCTGCAGCTTTTACCTCTGGCATCTCAAGATCGAATAACGTGGCGACAAAGGCCCGCGTGCGATTTTTCAATCGTGACCAATCGACCTCGATGACCACATCTGTGAAGATGAACGGAATTCCGACAAAGATGATCAGCCCCAAGGCAATGATCTTTGCGGCATAGCGCAACAGGCCGAGGCCAAGAACGATAACGATGAGGACAATGACGGTCTGTTCCAAAAAAGTCTCCAATGCCGAAGGCTTGTCCTCCTAGATAAATTATTCGCAAGAAATATAAAGCCGGCCATAAAGAATTATCCACGTATTCCTGAATACAAGATTAAGGCTAGACCTAATTTTCGCATGTTGACCGAGATACGGTAATTGCCTATCCATAGAGCAGCCACACTTCCGTGGCCTATAGGGAGATCCAATATGGCACATCGCCTCGAGATCCGTCCCGCCGAAGGCGGGGCAGACGCAAGCCTCTTCGCGCAAGACCTGATGCGCAGCTACATTCGCCTGTCCGCCCGCAAGGGCTGAAAGCACCGCGTCATCGCCGATGGCAGCGATGGGCGCACAATCACTCTCGACATCACCGGTAAAAATACAAGCGCCCTGCAGAGCGAAGCAGGCGGTCATCGTATTCAGCGTGTGCCGGATAACGAGCGCCGTGGACGTGTCCACTCCTCCACCGTAACCGTTTCCGTACTGGCCCTGGCTGAACGCACCGCAGATCACCCCGCGGCGCGGCGTTCTGACGGCGATTTCGTATTGGAATGGTACTCGGGATCTGGGGCCGGGGGACAACATCGAAATCGACATATGAACTCGGCACGGCTGCGGCATGGTCCCACGGGGCTAGTGGTGACCTCACAGCAGCGCAAGCGGCCGAACTCGGAAGCCGAGGCCCGGGCGGAGATGACATCACGCCTCGATGCCCTTCTGGCAGCCGAGGGAGCGGGCGCCGAGAATAAAGACCGGTCTGCTCAGATCGGCTGTGGGGCACGGGCGGACAAGCGGCGGACCTACCGGTTTCAGGAAGGCATGGTGACCGACCATGAGACAGGTAAATCGGCGCCGGCCAAGAAGGTCATGAAGGGGATGTTTGACCTGCTTTGGTAATGCACCCGGGGTCGGCCCGAGGTCCGACCCCACCCTACCAACAACTTTTGCTTGCGCTGATCTTCTAAGTATCTGATGATCTCAATATTATCAGCTATCCCGAGAGGACATCCGCATGGCAGAGACCAGAAAGGTTAAGCTTACAGGCGCGCAGATCCGCGCCGGCCGGGCGATGCTGAGGATCTCCGCACAGGAGCTGGCCGATATGGCCGGGATCGGTGTGGCCACTGTGCGCCGCAGCGAAGCTGTCGATGGCACGATCGGCGTGCATTATGCGAACTCCAAAGCCATGCAGGCTGCCTTGCAGGGCGCGGGCATCCTGTTTCTCGGCGCGGATGGAGGTGGTCCGGGTGTCAGGCTGCGCGCCCAGCCAGATTGAGAAATGCTTCTTGGTTAAGACCTCGGCCTGATTTAATAAGAGTTCCTGCAGCGTCAGCGAATGGTTCCTCAAGTCTTGACGCCTTGTCGAGATAGGTCGACTGCGCCTCAAAGAGATCTTTGCGCCCTGCGCGTTTCAACATCTCTTCAAGCCGCGCGACACCAGGCCAAAGAAGACCGGAAACACGCGGGACAGCTGCGGCAAAGACCAGTCCCGCAAGGTCGAAGTCAGGGAATGCGATCACGGGCACATCCAACCCGCGAAGCCAGTCTTCGCAGGTGTCTTGCCTGGCCACATGCGCCTTACCGCGGAAAACCACCGTGTAGCTGCGCCAGCAAGCAGGGACGGGAAAGTTCAGCCGCTCGAAACGGTAGAAGACTTCCTCATTCTCAACGAGGATGATGCCTTTCGCCTCATGAAGTCCCGCAGTGCTGGTGTCGATCGACATGATCGCACCATCAGGCATATGGATCTGGGCCCCGCCGATATTCAGCGCCTGTCCCGGTTGAGCCCGGATCATGATCCTATCGTTCATCACCGGCGCGCGGCCAGATTTATCGTCGCCGTAGCGCGCCAGTCCCGCAGCCCGGCTCTTATCGTCCGCCTCCAGGGCTACGTCGATCTGCTCTTCTGCAACACCGTATAGATGGACGAGATCAGACCGGATCGCGGCCTTCACGCGCGTCGGCAACACACCCTTCCAGCCTTGGCGCACCTGAAACCCATGGTTGGACAGCTGCGCGCAGATAAACTTGCCCGCATGTTTGACCCGCCCGGTGCGCGCAGCCTCCATAAGGCGTTCTTTTTGTGCCGCGGTAATCATGCGCACATCAGGATGACGTCATGGACGCCCGAGGTCATATACCTCGCGCTATCAGGAACTGTCCGCATGGACAGGCCCTCTTCACCCTCACTCATATGGTCGAAGAGGTCGACGACAAGCTGGCCAGTCATCGCCGGATGGTGGGCATCGGCCCAGGCGCGCACAGACACTTCGCCCTTGCGGGCCATGCCGATCAATGTGTCGATCATAGATTCAACGGGATCGGTTTCCTCAGGGGGCGGCGCTGAGGCTTCTGTCACCTTGCCGGCCACATGTTTGACGCGCCGCGCACTCCGACTGCCTTCAGGATCCAGTTTCTCAGCCACAGCGAGAAGCGCCGGCTCGTTTTCTTCCGATACGCAATCGACGCCGATTTTCGCAGCGAAGTCGACGCCGCAGAAGGCGCTATCTGCCACCTGCAGGGCTTCGACCTGTTCGGCCACCGAGACGCTCTCCAAAGCATGGAGAAGCGCACGGAAGCGCTTCGTGCGGGCCTCGATCCGCTTGGTGCGGTACATGAAGTCCAGCATTTCGCGCGCCAAGCCGCTCAGACGCACAGACCAAGGCTCGATCCGGGTCATGATATCGCGCGCATAACGAACCCGGACCGGGCGGGCATGACGGTTATCGAAGAACTCCTGAACTGAAGGTGCGTTGAGCTGAACGACAACATCGATGAGCTCTTTTACGCGCTCCTGATAGACCTCATTGCGCTTGATCCGCTCTTCCATCGTCCGCGCATCATGGTAGCCGTTGCGCACTTCAAGCTCGAAAATGCGGATCTTGTCGTCGATCTGGACCCGCAAGGTCATGATGGTATCGATCGACTCCTCGGTGTGCTCTGCCACGCCGGCGTCATCACCTGCTTGACCACAGGTCGAAATCAACCGCGACAGCTCGCCCAGGCGACGGATCTCTTCTGCAATGGCACCACTGGTCTCCAGGATGCGGTTGCGATCATACAGACCGTCAAAATATCGCCGTTCGCGCGGGTGAAGTCGGTAATTACCCTCCTCATCGCACAGAACCATCCGTGCGCTTTCGAGCTTGGCAAGCGCATTCGCTGTCTCTGGTGTCGCGGTTACCGAGCGAGACCGGTAGATTTCATCGAGTAGCGTCTCATGGCGGGCGAGCAGATTGCCTTGCGCTTTAATCGGGGTCATTAGAACAAGCTCCCCTGATCATCTGCTACATCAGATTCGACCTGCAAGGCACCGATATGGCAATGGAAATGTGTCAGGATATCGTTGATACGGTCGATTTTCCCCGTCACGAAATACTCTTCGCGATCGCGATTAACCAATGTCAAATACCCCATGTCCTTCAGCTTCTTGAGAATGTCGGTGATCTTGCCGTGGTCGGTTGCGCTGTTCACCCGCATGACGGCGGCCAAGGTGCCAAGCTTATCACGCATCGCGGCATTGCCATCGATCGCCTCGACAATTGCCGCGGCGCGCACAAGGTCGCCCATCGCCAAAGGTCCGGCCGTATCATCAACTTCCAGCATGAAGCTCATGCAATGGATGAGCTTCTCGCACTCTTCCTGCATATCCCTCGCGGTGGAACGGATCGCCGCGGCAGCCTCAGGCGACCCGTCAGCCCAGGCCAGGAAGTGGCCTTTCCGGCCACCCGTAGTTGCAATCTTGCAGCCCATGGCTTCGATCAGAGGGGTGACCTGCTCAAACCCATCTTCCTCATGCAGGAAGCGGTAGATGGCGGGCTGGGAGACTTCGCAGATGACATTGCCACCCAGGAAGGCGTGAAGGGTTTTCTGTTGCAAGCTCATGTCAGGTCTCCTTCACCCATATCGGTTTCACTGCTGTCGTGGTTGCCCGGGTAGTCGAGCTGGTCGTCAGCGATCCAAGCGCGGATGCCGGTATGGGCCACACCAAGGCGGTAGAGCTGACGGTCCTGAATGCGCATCTGGAATTCAAAGGCGTGTTTGACACGACGGTCGAGGTTGGGCGCCGCTGTGAGCAGCGTGATGTCATTGGCTGAGAGCATGTCGAGGAGGCTCTTGGTGTTCTCCACATCGAGCGCGCCGATCTCATCGACGGACCAGACCAACCGCATCGCCTGCCCTTTTCGCATTACCGACAAAAGCGCGGTGAAGAGGATCAGCCGCAGAATGATGATGTTCCCGTTCGAGCTGAGGTCAGACAGATCTGTGTTCCGGCCGAACTTGCGCAGATGCCCGCGCTCAACCATTTGTCCCTTCAGGTAGATCATATCTTCAATCTGCAGAACCGGATCTTCATCGTCCTTCCAGTGATCCAGGAAGGCCACCAAAGCAGCAACCAGCGCCTCGGAGGGCTGCCGGCCGTCAGTATGCTGCCACTGGGTGAAAGCCTCTTCCAGGCTTTCCATATCTTTCCAGAACTCCTGCTCTCGAATGCGGGACACAAGCGACAGCTCAACGTCACGCACATGGGGGAAGCCGGGGTTCGAGCTGATGGATTTCGTCAGCTTGCGATTTGTGCGACGGATGCCCTCATCCGCTTGGCGCAGCTGCTGGTAGGACGCCCGGATCGGCTGGATGATCGCCACGAGGCCACCCATCAACATTTCGAGGGTCTCGGAATGGTCATGATCATACCAGCGCAGAATGGCCGGGACCCAATCGAGCGAAGGGGCTCCCAGATCCTGCTCGAGGAAATAGGCCGAGATGCCCGCATCGCCGCAGCCATAGAAGATGTTGCTGATCTGCTTTGCCAGTTTACGGCCTTCGACCTCTGCTTCAGTGAGCGCCGCACGGCGGCGGCGCATCTGCGTGAGGTTGGCCTCCACACCTTCGGCGTAGAACTGTTCGCGTTGCGGTTCGCGGCGCTCACCGCCGACAGCATCGAGCTCTCGGATGATCTCCGCCAGAACATCTTCTGCGGCCTGTTTGGCGTCCCGAACCTTGTTGCGCTTGGCTTCAATCTCTTTCAGGGCGGCGTCGCGCGCCGCTTTCAAAGAAGTGAGCGCAGTTTCCTGCGTGCGCAGATCAAAGCTCATCTGCTCATGACGTCCCTTGCGTTCGGCCATGCCTTTCATGCTCTCGACATGGGCAGCCCATGTGTCAGCGAGCTCGCGGGATGCTTTTGCCTCGGAGATTTGCGCTTGGATGGATGCGATTTTAGCATCAGCTTCAGCAAGGGCTTCGGCATTGACGCCTTCAGATTTCAGAGCTTCTCCCCGCTGAGCTTCGAGCTTGGAAAGCTCGGCCTTGAGGTGTTCCTCAATCTCCTTGCGTTGCATTTGCTCTGTATCGCGCAGCCGCTTGCGCTCGGTGTCACGGGTGGCGCGGGCGGTTGTGATCTCACCCTCGAACGAT
This sequence comes from Sulfitobacter sp. 1A13353, assembly GCF_043557255.1. NCBI lineage: Bacteria > Pseudomonadati > Pseudomonadota > Alphaproteobacteria > Rhodobacterales > Roseobacteraceae > Sulfitobacter > Sulfitobacter sp. 1A13353. Next base: position 176,373 of record NZ_JBIFFS010000004.1, read on the forward strand.
TTGATGCGCTCAGACGCTTCGTTTTTCGCAACACCCTTCTGTGCTTCGAGGTCCGCAAGCGACGCTTCAATCTTCGCGACCGCATTCTTCAGATCCGCACGGCGCTCTGTCAGGCTGCGCTCCACCTCATCACTCTTGACGCCAAGATCCTCCTCGGCCGCCACCAGCTTACGCTGCAGGCTGTCCAGCACGGCGTTGGCCTCTGAGAGGGCCTTTTCAGCTTGGCTGCGCTCCCGACCCTGGCGGTCATGCGCTTTCGCAAGCAGATCGAGCGATTTCTTTGCCTCGTCTGCGATATTTGAGGCGCGCTGCAAGCGATCTTCAGCACTCTGCTCATCCGCATGTGCGGGCACGTCGAGCCGATCAAGATCGAGGTGCAACCCGTAAAGGCTATCCCCTTCCTCGTCGAAGGCTGGAGAGAGGGTCTTCATTTGCAAAAGATCCGGGCGGATCACCTTGCCGATGGTTTCTGCCCAGCCGGGCCTATTGGCTTTAACCTCGGCCAGCAGAGTGCCGGCCTCAGGTGTGACCTCCTGGACGACCTGCTCGTGGTTCTTGATGGCCGCCTGAAAGTCCTTCTCGGCGCCGCTCAGCTCACGACTGCTGATCTCCAGCTTATGGGTGGCATCTCTCAGCCGGTTCTCCGCCGTGCGCTGGATATTGCCCTGTTTGTCATGTTCGGCGAGGATTTGATCCCGGCGCGCTTTTAGCGCTTTATGTTCTTCAGCAATGCGCGGATCGGGCCCGACAGCAGCCATATCTTGAAGATGCTTATCGCGATCGGCGCGTGCGATTTGTGTCTGGCTGTCGATCTTATCGAGATCCACATCGAGCGTATTGCGCAGCTCAGCCAAGGCGCTGCGCTTGGCCTCATCAAAGCTTTCGAATGTCTGATCCGCGGCACTGAGACCGGTCTGGGTATCTTGCGCCAGACGGGCAAGGCTTTCTGCGGCCCCGTCCTTGCTTGTCGTGAAGGCGGCGTCGAATTTGCGGGCAACTGCATCACCTTTTGCGCCCAGGGCTTCACGTGTGGCTTGGGCAGCGTCAGCCTCGCCCATCAGGCGGGGTAGCAGATCGACCTTCGCGCGCGCCTCGGCGCCGCCGCGGCTGCGAAGAACTGAATCACGCTTTTCCATACGCGCGATCTCATCTGTCAGCGCCTTATGCTCGGAACGCAGACGGCTCAGAGCGTCTTCAGATGCAGTAATTTGCGCGCGATAGGTAGAGCCGGCCGTCTCTTCCTGTGCTTTCAGAGCGTCGATTTCTTTGGTCAGGTCCGCAATCTGGGTAGACTTGTCAGCCTCATAAGCCGCCAAAGCCGCCAGACGTCCATACATCTCGGTTCGCGCTTCGTCCGCGATGCTTTTCGCAGTGCTTGCGCGGCGCGCGATGGGCTCTGCATCCATGACCTTACGGTACCCTTGGTGGCGGCGGGGCCAATCTGCGATATCCTGACGTTTGCTGTCGCCGAGAATGCGGAAGGTGCCCTGCCCGCTTTCGGTGGCCTGACGCGCGACTACACCCAGAAGGCTTTTCATGGAGACACTATTGCGCAGCATCTGGGTCAGGATCTTCTCAACACCAACCATGGGGTTTCTGCGGTCCGTGTGGCCATAATCCGCGATCAGGCTGTTGTGATAGGCACGGTCGCGGGTATCTACAGTCGGATCAGTCCAGCCCTGGATGATGCCGCGGTAGCTGCGCGTGGAGGTCACCAGACGCGAGGCGTGATCGATGCCCAGAGCGCGAAGGCGCTGTTCAAAGCCAGTGGATGCGATGAACTCGACCTGATCCCCGTCCCGCATGAGGAACATTTCTTCGCAGAGACCACCCCGCACAAAGCGATACTGCAAGCGCTCACGCGAGCCGTCCGAGTGAATTACCACAGAGCGGACCTCACCGCGGGCATTGCGATACTCAAAAGCCAGATAGCTCGACTGACGCGGGAGGTAGTGTCCGATGAAAGTGTCGCGCTCCCGAGAGTTGACGACCGCAGACATCTTTTCACCGTAAAAGATCGGGATGAGCTGAATAAGAGAGGTTTTGCCGGAACCGTTCTCGGCAAGCACCACGGCGTGGTCATCAAGGGGTACCTCGTCGATCCGCCCGGGCAGGATGTTGTTGTCGACGACGACCATGCGGATCAGGCCGGGCATATTCTTTGTGGTGTCCATAATATCTCTCATCAGGATTGCTTACACCTGAACTACGCGCAACTTTGTTTTTCGCAATGGTCTAACTGGGGTTTTTTGCTCAGAACCCTGCCTGCGGCATCGACCGGAAGGTTTCTTCAGAGATTTTGCCATAAACCGAAAGCGTCACACTGCTGCCAATTTCCAGCGGGCCATCCGTGACAAGGCTATTCGTAAGCCCTGCCCCCATCGTGACCTTCGCCAGGACCTTCAGTGCATCCATGCGGTTGGCACCGGTCAGTTTGATCTGACCTTTCAGATGCGGTGCGCAGAGGCCCATAGCCTTTGCTTCGGTACGTTCCTTGAAGTTGCACAGCGCCTTGTAACCGAAATCCTCCATCCGTTTGGAAGAACCGAGATCGACCGCATGCATGCCGTCAGTGCGCAGGACATATGTCTCGATGCTTTCCGAGCCCTCACCGCGGGTTTCGATCGATATGACCCAACCACCAGAGAGCGGCAGATTCAAACATCCACCAGCCAAGGCCTCCGGCAGGCCGGCGAGGAACTCATCCTGCTGCGACAGATCGAAGGCATCCGCATGGATCTTCTGGATCGCATCCTTCGCCGCGCTTCTCTGCATACCAGCAATCATCATCAGCTCTGCGGCCAAGGTGGTCACATCCTGATTGCCGTGATCGCTGATCAGCAGAACCTTTGCATTTGGGACGTTCATCATCTCCAGCAGGACATTACACAGGATTTCCCGGCGTTCTGCCAAGAGGTCTGGGTCTTCTGCGATGGGCCAGGCATCGGTGTCGATGACATGAACCACGGCCTCGCCGACCACGGTCGAGATGTCATCTGTGCTGTCCATCTCATCGCCGACAAGGACCACAACCATGTCCGGCCGCCACGCGGATACGACAGCGAGATCCGCTTTCAGCCCTTGGCGCCCGCCTGAGCCCCCGACCCCGCCCGGCATCCCGGCGAGACCCAAGGTCATATCCTCACCACCATCCTGACGTTTCAGCTCCACGCTGGAGATGTTGAAGGAAGTGGTTTCGGTCTGGCGATTGATTTTGTTCATGATGCTGTCCCTGCCTATTCCCAAATCAACTAGGAGGCAAATCGCGGCCTTCCAATGTCGCAGACAGGCGGGACGAAAGGAAAAATGTGGATAACGATACTTCTGATCATCATTTCCTTAGCATTTTCGCAAGTCCGCAGAATACTTTGCAGAGTGACTGCAGGAGATCGCCATGCGCATGTTCATCCCCGAAATCGGGACACGCCTTACCCTTGAGGACGCCTGGACGTTCACACTCCACCGGGAGCATCGTAACGAGACTATCTGGGACAAGCTCCGCGCGGCAGATCCTGCGCCTTTCGAACGCATGGATGTCGAAGTCAGGAACGCCTACGATCTTCTGGACGAATACCGGAACCGCCCGATCTCGCGCGATCCAGCGACACGTGAACGCAATGAGGAGCAGTTTCGTGCTCAAATTGCCTATCTGTCGGACATTGAGAAGATCGATGTCACCCTTCCGGCCGGTACAGAGATTACCATTGATCGTATCTACATTCGCAAAGGAATCTCGGATTACAGTTCGGTCACCTTCAATCTCAACAAAACCGATCACCCGGTGCTCGATGTCAAAGGACGGAAACGTTTCTGGGCCAAACTCGATGATGTGAACCGGATTGAGTATGCGCCACTTCCTGATCCTGAGGCAGCCCTGGAAGAGGGTCCAACCCCATGATCCGCACCGGTGGCGCCGCATTCCCCAGCCCCCTGCCCGCGAGTGGCTTCCACGACTGCAGCGATCGAACGTCCTTTGGGTCAGTCGATGCTTTTGTCTGCGACCTGGTGGATGACAGCTGGGAAGACTACCTCGACATGATGGGGGTCAGGACGGCGATGATCGAGACCCTGCGCGACGCACCGGTGCAGCGGGTAGCCGTGCTGCGTGGTCTCGAGGTCAACCCTGATGACCGCGGCGAAGGCCATGGGCACAGAATGATGGCCAACCTCCTCGACAGCTTCGATGATCTGGGGGCGAACATCACCTTCCTCTTTGCCGACATGGAGGAGTGTAACGACTTCGATCTGACAGAATGGTACGCAGGGTACGGATTTGAGCGTGTCGACAATGACGAGGCCGCGCCCTGCATGATGATCGCCTCGCCTGAGATCATCGCAGAAGTTCGGGCGGCAAATGCTTTTGGGAAAATCAACGAACTTGAGCCCTGTATGATGTAAGCGCGCCCTGCAAGATTCGAATTTATGGGGATAACCTCCCGACAGATGACCACCGCAGGCCGTATTGCATGTATCTTCGCTCGAAATTGATCGTATCAACGAGCGAGGCAGCGCGTGGAATTCCTTCTTATTCTTGGGTCACTTCTGGGCCTTATTGGAGCTTTGGGCGCTGCCGGTGGCGGCGGGGGCAAGGACGACGCACCAGAGGAAGACAACACCCCTCCCACGGTCCCGGAAGATCCTGATGTGCCCGATACTGATGAAGATGAGAATGACGACCCCGATGAGGTAGAGGAGGAAGGCTTCACGCCAGCCGTAGATATTCGCATCATGGCTGCAGATGACCTCCCTCAGGATCTCATCGACGCAGCCAGCTATGCTGAGCAGATGCTGGAAGGCTTTTTCATGTCGGCCGAGGACTTCGGATCTCAGCGGGTTTTGAACATCGACCTGCGCCAGGGAGACATCGACGACGAAGGTGGCACAGCGGCTCTGACCTCTGTGAGCGGCATTCGACAAGGCGAGCCCACCGAGGAGGCCACGATCACATTTGATCGAGACGACATCGAGCTCATGCGCGCCTATGGCACAATGGATGAGGTCATGGAGCATGAGATGATCCATGCATTGGGCTTCGGCATTACCTGGGACACTGAAAACCTTGTCGGGCGCGATGAAGATGGCAACCCGGTCTTCACGGGTACCGCCGCGACATCTTCCTTTCAGGAGTTCAGCGGTGATGAGGATGTTCCCGCGGGCGTGCCGCTTGATGGAAGCGAAGGCCATTGGCACGCAGATGACGTTCCGGGCGATGTGATGAACGCCACAGTCTACGATGGCGCCGCACTCTCGGATATCACGCTCGCCTCCCTTGCCGACATCGGTATCCCGATTGCCTCCTCCGCCTATCAGGACCCTGAAGAAGACATGCTCATCGAAGAAGATCTCATGGTCGCCTGACTTTTGGCCTTGGGTCAGATCCCGGGGGACAAACCCTCCATGGCGAGTCTGCGCGGCGCCGGGTCATCAGAGCTGATGATGTAGATTTCATCGAAGCCCTCATCATGGGTCGGGCGCTCGTAGCTTTCGACCTGCTTTTCGAGCACGAAAGACGGGATGTCCTTTCCGGTCTTTTTGCGACGCTCTTCAATCCGTTCCACCAATGTCTGATGCGGGGCCTCAAGCGTGATGGCGATCTTTTTGTAGTGGTCCGGCACATATGCCATGCGTTCAGCACGCTGCTCCGCGGTCAAATTGGTCTGATCGACGAGGATGAACTGATTGTTGGAAAGGGCTTGCTTCAGCTGTTCGGTCATTGCCTCCGCCGCTGCCTCGGCGTGCTCAGAGAAGGCTTCTTGGTGACTCACACCGCTGCGTTCTGCCCATTGCTCCAAGATATCGTCCCGAGAGGCCGTGACGGATGTAACGGGCAACATCGGAAGGTCCGAAAGCATATCGAAGAACAGTGTTGTTCTCAGTGTCGTCTTGCCGCTTCCAGAGGCGCCCACAAGAAAGATGATGCTTGGCATTAAAGGTCATTCCTTTTCAGTAATCTGGCTGACGCCATGGTCTTTTCGCAGCTCGCACATAGTATCATCGATGCACGCATTTTTCGCAAAATGTGTGAAGAGATAACCACGAACCGGAGAAAGACAGAATGGCGACGTCAAGAAGCGATCAGACATGTGACAAGGGAAGCACAGATCACGCCAAGCAGGGCAAGACATTTACCCGGGCGCGGTCTTTGGCAAAGCTCGACGATCTGCTGAAAGATATGAAGCAGGAACGCAGCACCCCTACTCGGGAAGTCTAGAAACCGGGGGTATCCAACGCGTCATTCGAGCTTTTTAGAGCGTAGGCTTCAAGTTTGTCGTCACCCCACATGAAATCGTCGATCATGTCTTCGTCGAACTCATGGGCAGGCACTTCGAAGTCGCCGAAGGGACCGGTGATCACCACCGGCGCGTCATAATCTATCTGAGAATAAATGAAGCTCCCGCAGCGGTTTGGAATGACACCCTTTTAGGTGACCAACTCATGGCCCTCAAAGACCCGGCCGGCCTCGATTACGACGTCGTCGCAGACACGTACGTGATCCGGGAGCACTGCACCCGCTCCGATGACGGCATTCTTGCCGATCTCTGCATGGCTGCCGATGATTGCGCCCTCCCCGATCTTGGAGCCTTCGCCAACCCTGGCCCAACCGCCCAGCTCGACCTTATCGCCAATATGTGCCTTTGCGCCAATGCGGGTCCAGAAGCCCATCTCGATATCTTTCCCAAGGTGGGCAGTATCCGAGACTTGGGCAAAACCTTGGATCGCTTTCTTCCGCCTCCACAGCTGCATGTAAATCTCTTTCAGGTATCAGTTGACCATAATTATCGGTCTAGGTTCTCTTTTTTCACATTGCCATGTCCAGCAAATCTTCTTCCAGTTTTTCAGGATGAGTTTCAAGAGTGGCATCCACAGACATCACATCGATGATCTCGATCTGATCCGCACTGAAGACCGCGTAATGGTCATCCGGCGCAATGGTCCCGCTGGGCGTATCTTCGATCCCGCGAAGGATAACCGCGTCGTGACCATTGGCGCGCGCGGTTTCGAGCACATCGCCAAGATTGCAGATGACCGTATACTGTGAACCATCGATTTCAAGCGGGTTGATCATGCTCACCCGGCAGTGAAGGATCTTCGCGCCCTCGGGCTGGGCCTGCATGGCGCCGAACTCCAGCTCTTCTGCTTCCATGAGAAGCTCCTCATAGGCATTCAGCTGCCCTACCTCGCGTGCGGCCTCTGCCTCAAACAGGAGCCGCTCTACGCGGTTCTCATGCTCAATATGGTTGGGCACCAGCTTACGGGCGGCCTGCCGCGCATAGTCGCGCGCCGTTTCCGGGTCTGCGGCAAAGAAGAAAGCTGCGCGGCTTGCTGTATTCGCATTGTTCAGGCCAAGCAGGTTCTCATTGAACCGGTCGAAGTCCTGGTTGGTGCCGTGCCAAACATCGATCTGCATGGGGGTATCCTTTCGAGTGAAAGGATACGCTGGGTTGGTGAAAGTTCGGCCGGCTGCCTAATGAACATTTGGTGGTGTACCTAATGAGCAAATGGTGGGGTTCCTGCTGATCATTTGCTGGTGACACAGACCCCAGCGATCTAGGTCTCCATTCGGGGCATATCCGCTTCAGCTCCAGAGCCCTTTGTTGGGCTAACCCCCTCAGCCATCATTGCTTGAGCAATCTCTTCTCCGAGGCTGACCAATTCAGGCGCCTGGAAATCCGGTGCCCTATGAGCCGCATACTGCTGATGCAGATAGGCCTCATAGGCCAGCAGAAAGATCCGAGCCACGGGACTTCCGCCTTCAACTTCATGAATGCTCAGGGTTTCCCTCATATTCGTGCCGGGCACGATTGTGATGTCTCTCTCCCCATAGGTCGTGGGCGTACCATCGGTAAAGGATCTTAAGGTCTTGATCTCTTTCCACGTGCTGGCAGAAACTGCCCCATCCACGCAAATGTAGCGTTCGTTGTCAGAGTATTTGCGGCGGTCGCACACCTCAGTGATTTCAATCCGATCTTTGTTCAGCACCGCATGCTGCGCAAGTATGTCCGCGCGGCCTTGAAGTCTTTTCATTGCCAGGTCGAAGGCCGCATCTGAGGTGAAGTCGACGGATAATATAGGCTCAAGCAGAACCTCCAAACTATCCCCCCTCAAGAAGCATTCAGCTCCGAGGTGGCGTAGTTCAAGATAGGTGCCGCGGCTGAAATTGGCAGCGAAGCATTTGCCGAGTTTGGCACGATCCTGCATCAGATTAGAAAGATACTCCTGGTTGATCTCAAGGCGATCTCCAGACAGCGCTGCATCGATTGCGGTCAGGTAGACAGAGCGCGCAGCCGCCCCGCAATCACGGCGCCCTTCTCTGCCGGTCCCGGCAATGATTGCATATTCATCCACCATCGCTGCCCAGCGTACTGGGTCAGGCATGCAGCCATCTATATCTATGTTGATATGCCAGCCGGATTTGAAATTACTCTGCGGGTCGAACTCCATATCCAATACGTGTAAATCGACTGCGCTCATAATCTGTTGGCGCAACTCATCTGCGACTTCTAAGGGCAATGGTGGAGTGATGATCTCGACCCCCGCGATCTGCCCATCTACGAAATCTATCGGATCCAGATCGTACTCCGGGATGACATAGAAGCCAGTCGGATCACGCGGCTGCTCATCCCCTCCCCAAGGGGCGCTTGATGTTTTCCAGTGATGTCCGGTTTCCTTTGACAGGATCTCAGCCACCGCTTGGCAATACTCTTCACTGGCAATATCCATGGGCTCGTAGATTTCATCCAGCGAGAACTCAGGACGGCCGAGATCATCCAAGACAAGCTCGATCTCGAAGCCGATGTTGACCTGAACCATTTGGATACCTCTCAGTGCCGCATGAGGGCGACACTCTGAATGATTGTCAGATGCCTACGAAAAAGGCTAGGCCACCCGGCCTAGCCATAGGCAGCAATTTTCGCACGTTGCAAAACCGGATAGATCACTCCTTGCCGAGCGACTTCACCCGACCCCAGAAATCCGTCTTCAGAACCAGCTTGTCATTGATCTGATATCCATTCCAGTCCTGCTGGCTCAAGCGCAGCTCCTGGGTGTCATCCTCGATCTTCGTCACGACGATATATGCCTCACGGCGGTTTCCGACACGCTCCCCCTGCGGCGCCAAGGTATACTCAGCCCAGTAAGGCTCATCATCCTTGCCGGCCGAGGATCTGCTGCGCACCGTCACCCAGCGGTCTTGGGTATATTCATACCAGGTGTCATAGACCGGACGCTCTTCGGTAATGGGCACCTGAACGCTCTTAGTCACCGGGCGGGTGCTGTAGGTCGCGCGGCTGCAGGTTCTGTCCTGGAAGTAGCCATTGCCCATGCTTTGCTGGCCGCAGACGTAGGTCTCGGTACCAGACTGGTACCGTTCGGTGCTTGTCTCGGTTTTGGTGGTGTAGCCCACCGTGACAGTCTCATAATGCCGGAACTTCCGCTCTGAAGAGACGTCATATGCGTCGGATGGCTTGTGCCAGCCGCTGTCCTGGAACGGTTTGATCTGCGCGATCGAGATGGAACGCTGCCAGCTCTTATCAGCAACCTGCCCATGGGCGGTAAAAGGGACAGTGAAGCTTGCGATCAACAGAATGCCGATAAGCGCAACAACCGCAGCGATCACCCAAGGCACGGATGATTTCAGCTTGGAGGGCTTTGCCCCCCCGGCAGACATGGGGTGAGCTGCGCGGGCAGCCGGCGCACTGCGCCGTGGGCGGTCCGGGCGCGCTTTCGGGCGCTCTGCTTTGGGTTTCTGCGCGCCGCTGGACATGATCACGTCACGCGATGCGTCATGTTCCTTGTCCTCGCCGTCGCGCTGGTTGCCACAGGACGTGCATCTGTCAGCACTTCCTTTGTTGGAATTGTCGCAATGGTCACAATGCCAATCGCGGCCGCTCTGCGCATCCGCGATCAGGTCAGCGTCCGAGATGGCAGCTTCACCAGAGGGCAGATAGAAGGCGACGTCGGAGCCACGGCCGATCCCGCAGCTTTGGCATTGCTCGAAGCGGCCAAGGTTTACCTGGCCGCAGCTTGAACAATCCCAACGTCCCTCTCTGATAGCCATGTCTGCTTTCCCATATGACCTATTCCGTATGTCATATATTTTTACATAGCGTTTTTCGCAACCCTATAGACCGGTCTTTCACCTAGATGATCGGCTATGGCAACTGCTTTGATGCGGGGCGACAACAGTTATCCGAAGGTCAGGAGCACCGCTGAGACCACAGCTGCGGGGATGCTCAGGAAGCCTGCTGCATAGAGCAATGGGCTGCGATAATAGAGACTGCTGAGAACCGTCTTGCCCTGGCGGCCGTCCTCGAAGAACTGGCACAGGAAGGAGATGACCGGAGAATTGTCTGCTTCATTCATAGCAATGCCTTTGGTTCGCTGTTTCGACAATCGAACCCTATGTCGCGATATTCTTTTCGCAATGGCCGCAAAGATTGTTTCTGCAATACCTAGAAGCTTCAGAAGAACCCCGGCGAGCTATCCTCACTGTCAGGGTCCAGACAGTCCTCGTATTCCGCGATCGCCTCCTCGATCATCTCCTCCGAGGCCCCAAGGTCCTCAAGCGCGGATCGGAAGTTCTCGACCTCGCTGTCATCGAGATAATCCTTGTCGATCTCATCGGCCGGCGTGAGCAAACCGTCATCTTTTCCGGCCTTCGCTGCGATATAGGCATCTGCCAGCGCATAGGCAGGCATAACCACGGGGATAAGGTCCCCGCCTGACGCATCAGGATTAAGATGCGCGTTCAACTTATTGAAATCGCGTAGGGACCGAGCCACAAGCTTAACCCCCGATCCAAGCTTTGGAAGGGAGGTCTTGCCGCGCATGATCGGCACGGCAATTTCCATCTGACGATGCACCTGGGTGGTCCAGCCCGAATGGTAGATCGAAGATCCGCCGATCATGAGAAAGGGGCGCCGTAGCACCTTGGTCAGCGCAAGACCCATATGTTTATCTTCTGCGTCTGGATGAAACAGCAGATTGAAAGCCACCCCGGGCCCGAACTTCTTGATGTTCGAGGTCTGCGCCCAGCGGTTCATGTAGACGCTGGCCTGCTCGGCGGTGATGTCGAAATGTGAGACCATGTCCTGCAGGGAAAACACCGGCCCCAGCACGCGCAGGCGATCCACGATCGAGGTATTGGATTTCTTCGTTGCTTTGCTCATGACGGACCGTCGCAGATGTTTTCAATGTCAGTGATCACCTTCCGCGCGCGGCGGATTTCATCGTCGGCAAAGGCCAGCTGCCCGCGGAAGGCATCCGAGCCGGCCATTGCCTTGAACTCAGCCTCACTGAACCACTTCTTCATGTCGGCCTGGTAGGCATCGAGATCCGCAAGCGCCTCGAGTACCACAACGCGCGCGAGCCCCTGCAGGATATTCGAGAGATTGGAATTGTAGATCTCAGCGGAGACCCGAAGATCGTCAACGGCTGTGCTTCGGTCGATCCCCGCGGCGGACATCTCCTGCGATAGATAGGCAAGGTCATAAAGATCGCGCCATTTGACGGACTCACGCGCAGAGATCGCGAGGATCTTGTCGGCCCAGAGCGCTTTCACATCTGCCGTCGGCAAGGAGGCCGTGGCCAGGATCCCTTTAGAGCGCGGCGTGCTGATGCTTACCGAGTAAGCAGGAATGCTCTCCGGAACAGTGACAAAGAACTCGATCTTAACGCGAATGGCGCCCCGGCGCTTGGGGTGCTCCCACCGCAAAAGCCAGCGGTCGACCTTTCCGATCTCAGGCGCGCCCTCTTCGGTGCCGGTCTTATCCGTGAGCTCGAGGACAGCCCCCGGCATGGAGGCCTTCATGCGCAGCTTTAGCGCGCGCTCGACCCGGGCGCGCAAACTGCCCAGGTTTTTCATCAGGTCAGCTGTCACCACGAAGTCGAGATCTTCCGACCATCGGTTGCTGCCATGGGCGGTGGCAATGCTTGTTCCGCCATGGAAAATCATCTCGCTCGGGCGTGGCTTTGCCTTGGCGCCGATCTCATCGAGCGCCATTACTTGAAGAACCCGTGATAAGTCCATCTTTTCTTTGATTGAGAGAGGCTTTTTAGAGGTCAGGTCCATCAAGTTTCACAGTTCAGGGTATGCATATTTCTATTAACGTATTTGTAAATAAAAAAGTGCAAATGTAAAGACCATTGTTGTTCGGCTCGGCTGAGAGCACATCCGCGCTGAAGCCATCAGGCTCGAGGGCAGATATGCTCTCACTCATAAGTGACCCGCTCAGAAGCCGGGCTCACTCTCGGCATCCTCGAGCTCCGCCCGCGCCTTTAGTTCCTCATAGCGCTCATGGCTCTTGAGGATTTCGGCTTTGAGCGGATCGCCCATCGCACTGGCGATAAATCCATCAATGCCTTGTGGCGTGATCTTCGTGTTATCCGCGATCTGATCGATGAGGCCTGCGAAATGCTTAGCTTGCCCGGCGGCACGCGCCGCGGCCTGCTCCTCCATGCGGGTGTCCTGGATATTCTCCATGACAGACCGGTCTCCCTCAAAGGCGGAGCGCAGGGCAACAATGTCATGCTCCAGCGCCGCAACGGGCAGGGATTTAGCCCAATCGAGGAATTCCTCGAAAGGCGCGCCCATGTCAGCATAACGCCCCATGCTGGGCTCGCGATCGGTCAGCTTGGCTTTGCGGATGTGGTTCACCGCGGAGCGCATGCGCTTCCAGTTGCGGTAATAGTGGCTCTTCAGCTTGTAGAAGAACCCCTTTGAATCCTCCATCACGCAGCCCTCGATCGGCGCGCCGTTCCACTGCCACTTCGGATCACGCTCCACCCGGTGGTTGAAAGAGGCCAGCGCCTTCTCATTCGGCAAAACAGCAATGCGCTGCTTCACTTCGCAGCCCAGCCATTTGGCCACCGCCTGCAGGTCCTCGTAAGGCGCCTGCTCAAAACTCTCCGAGCGCCGCACGCAGCCCAGAAGCACAATGCGCGGCTTGTCGAGCTTGATGATATGCGGGTCACGCTCCGGGTCTTCAATCTCGAAGACCAGACTCGCTTGCTGATCACGGTTAAACCGCAGCATGCGCTCCATGCCGTCCGGGCCGATCACACCTTCAATGACATCGCGCGCGATGCCCGGGAAGGTTCCGTCGGTCACGGATTTGGACGCGATGACCAGCTTGCCGTGGCGCTCTGAGTATCCAGTGATGCCCAGAAAACCATTCGCCTTTTCATAGGCATGCACTGGGAAGTTCACCTTTTGCGTGAGGTTCTCTTCCTGCGTTTCCGGTCGCTCATTGAGGTTGAAGAACTTCTCATAGCTGCGCGCGACCACGGTGCGCGTCTCGCCATCGATGTAGAGGCCGCGCGCGACAGTGGTGTAGTCGTCCCAGGCCGCATCATTGAAGGCCTTATGGGTGAAGTTAACCGAATAAACACCTGAAAGACTGTCGGAATCCCGCAGGTTGATCATGTTGTGGTCACGCATCTTGTCGAGCATCTCCTGGGAGATCTGCGGCAGATCCTCATCGCGCTCGACCCAAGGCATCAGCGGTGCGTGCCGGCTGGCGGCCGTGCGCTTCACCGCACGGTTGACGGCAACGTCATCCTGCATGCGGCGATGGACTGTCGAGCGGATATCGGTCGGGGTGAAACCATTCTCATCTAGCGTGGCAATGCGCAGATGCCCACCAAACTCGACCTGAGCCTCAAGATTGATCGACAGAGGCGACGTGATGGTGGGCTTCATCGCGGAGTTGCGATGGCCGTGAACCTGGAAGCGCCCACTCGAGGCTTCGGCCTCGGACCAGGCGGCATCGACATCAATATCATATCGCCCGTTGCCGCGGCGCATCTGATGCGTAGAAATCAGGTTCATATTCGATGGCCAACGGGCAAAACCAGCATGGGTGCAGAGAACCTTTTGATCGCCCCACCTATACGCCAGGTAGTCCTGCGACATCTCGGAGATGCGTCCGCAATCTTGAGGCGTGATGCCGACGGCCTTGAGCTGCGGCCAGCTAAACCGCACCCATTCACTGTTGGGCATGTCGATGTCAGCATAACCCGCCCGGGCCTGCATCTCAACGTAGTCCTCGTGGTTGCCTGCGATCAGCGCCACATTGGGCTGGCCGTAGACCTCATCCATGAACCAGCGCCCCACTTCGCCGTTCTGGATGCCGCGATCAAACAGATCGCCCATAAAGACATAGAAAGCCTTCGGGTCGAGCCCGTCCTTCAAAGGCGACGCGGGATCCATAAGCGGCGCATAGCAGCCCTGGATATCGCCGATGTGAATGACACGCTCATAGGCCGAGAGGTCACGCGTGCAGCGCGGATCGCGCAGAAAATCCTGCATCTTGCGAATACTGGCCGTGACGTCTTCATCGCTTGTCGGATTGATCATTGTGATCTTCGGGTTGTCACGCATGATCGGCGGGATCGGTGACTTGCCTGCCATCTCCTGCATCTTCCGGATCGACTCTGCCGGCACGCGATGCCGCTCCTGGCGGGCAGTGTTACGCTCATTGCGCAGCGCTTCATCAAAACCGTAGAGATCGACCACCAACCCTTTGTACCCGGCGGCATCGAATTTCTTCCAGCGATCATAAAGCTGTGCCCCGTCGGCCAAGGTGCCATCAACGCAGATTATCTCTCCGCGCGCGATGCGACGATTGAGGCTTTCATCGAGAATCTGAAAAGCCAAAGCCTCATTCTCATGGCTGGGGATGAACTGACCGTTTGGATTAAGCATATCACCCGCCAGGATGTCGCGGATCTTGTCCATCGAGATATGGAAGCCCTCGAGGCCAGCACGGCGTACCATGGTTGTTTTGCCTGCGCCCTGGGGGCCGCGAACGAAGATGACTTTGCGGGACATGTCTTTGCCTTTTCTTATTCAGTCCTGCTTTTATATGTCAGGGCCGTGAAAAGACGGCGCCCCTACCCGCGCTCAAAAAAACCAGGGTGGGGTTTGTTCACTCCAAAGCTGATCGTCCCGTTTCCAAACCGTGCATTGATGAAGTCGGCGGCTTGGGACGCGCGCTCCCGCTCTGTGCGCTCCGCCGGCTTCAGATCGCTCAAAAGATCCCCGCCGCGCTCCGAGAGCAGACAGACATCGCTCAGCTGCACCGAGATCGACATGAGGTCCCTGCCCTTCAGTGCGGGCCAAGCGGCACGCCAGAGCGCGCGGTTGATGTTCTGGAAGGTCATCGTGTCCTGACTGGCCGCCGTCTTGATCGACCGCCCCCAGCGGGCGCCGTCAACGGCATTCATGCCCACCGAGATCTTGGCAGCCACCCGGCCGTCAGCCCGCAGGCGCGCCGTTGCTTTCTCAACCAGCCAGCGGGAGACCAGATAGGCTTCCGCCGGCTGGCGGAACTCAGGCGCCAGCACCTTGCTGTTGCCATAGCCGCCGCGCTTGGTTTCAGGCAGGGGCACATCCATGCCCTGGAGGGATCGCACGAAGCGCTCACCTTCCACTGAATTCCAGATCTTGCGGGCGTGCCGCGGGTCCAGCGCCACGAGGGAGGGGATATCCTGAATGCCCGCCTTGGCAAGCCGGGCCCCCATGCCCTTCGAGATCCCCGGCAGATCATCGAGCTCGAGATGCGCCAGAGCCTGGGGCATATTCTCCTCTCCCAACCAGCTGAACCCATCGGGTTTCTCCAGCTTGCCCGCGATCTTGGCCAGAAGATGGTTGGGCCCGATCCCCGCGCTGAACCGCAGAGACTCCCCGATCTCATTGGCCACTGCTGCCTTCATCTGAGCCACGAGCTCCGTCGCACCTTCAAGCGTCTTCTGCTCCCCGGACAGCGCAAGCTGGAACTCGTCGACCGAGCGGATCCGGGTCAGCTCAGCAAAGCGATCGAGAACTTCGGCCACAGCGAGGTTGTAGCGCACGTAAACGCGATGCCGGCTCGGGATGAAGGTGATGTCCGGACAAAGCTCGCGTGCTTCCCGGACACGGGTCCCGGTCTTGACCCCGAAGGCCTTGGCCTCATAGGAGGCAGCCACACAGGATCCGTGGTCACCTTCGGTCGCTGTGATTCCCACGGGGCGGCCGCGCAATTCCAGGTTTAAATGCTGCTCAACAGAGGCAAAGAAGCTATTCATATCAATGTATAAGACGTTGAACTTCATGTTCTACCTTAATTGCATCTGGCGTTTCCGGACTTCCCGTTCTATTTTTGTTCCACACTTCCATCAAGGGTTATCATGGATAGAAAAGATCAGCTGAAAAATGTGTCCTTCGGCGGGGCCTGGTCGGATCAGATTCCCGGACAAGAAAGCCGCGCGCGCGCCATAGGAAAGGTAATCGACGCCCCACCGCGGGCGGCTGAAGAAGATCTGCGCGAAGACATTGAGCTGGGCGAGGCAGTTGTTACATGCTGCTTGGCCCACCCCAAAGGGGAAGGCTTGCGTCGCTCCTGGCAGCGCGCGCTGGAGATGCAGGATCCCGGACAACGTCAGGCGGAACTGGCGCGGGTGGCCAAGATCCTTGAGACCTGGGTGGCCGCGACTTAGGGGCCGCCGGGTGCGTCCTGCGGCGCCCGCGCTTCAAGCAGCGCTCCGAAGGTGGTGAGCTCGTAAGCCTGCTCCGCGGCCGCTGGGTCATTTCCTGACAGAACCAGCGCCATCTCCACATCGGACCGGAACCCGGACTCTTCGTAAATGTCGAAGTCTTCCCCGCTGACATTGGCCGCGGAATGATATTTCTCCGAGCCGTCGAAAAAGCGGTAAACGCCGGCGCTCCCCGTATCGATTTCATCCAACGGGGCAAAAGCACCTGTTTCGCGATCTACGTAGACTTTGTCTTCGGGGTGCAGCTTCGGCATCGCAGTAATCTCCTATATTTGAGGGGCGGACCGCCTTTGGTCGCCCTTTTTGCTGTGTAAATCATCTGGATGAAAAACCGATGGGCATACCCAAAACCATCACGGGCAATGGAAGCCTCAGGGTCCCTTTGTGATCTTGGAGAATTCCTAAAATTCACCACAAAAAGACCACATCACCGTTTCAACTATCGCGGGAGCGACATATCCTAGCCCCACGCAGTCATTTGAGAGAGAACCACCCCTATGTCCGATTTGAGCCTGTTCCAGCACTGGTCGACCCTCAACGCAATCGATCGTGTCGGAGACCGTATGCATGCAGGGCTCATGTCTCTGGCGACTGCACAGGCCGGAGCGATGAAGAAGCTCGGCACACAGATCGAAGGCGGTCTCTTTCGTATCGATCAGAGCATCATGGAGCAAAGCCAGCAATTGAGCCGCATCGATGGCGCTCTTGGTGGATTGCGCGAAGACATGAATAGCGGATTTATCGCTATCTCCGATCAGATGTCAGGCTTGGAACGCCGACTGGACCAGATTGAAGAGAAGGTAAGCAAACCTGAAGAAACGCGTGCATGGGAGCGCTTCAACCGCGCCGCAACGCTGCTGAAAAAGGGATATCCTGCCGATGCGTTGGAAAACCTAAAAGCTGCCATTGAAAATGATGGCGGCCTCGCCTTCCGTCACATTCCGGAGTTTCATCTTCTGCTTGGGCAAATCCTCATTGGTGATACCAAGCCTCGCAATCCAGATTTGGTTGACTATGACGCAGCACATTGCGCCTTTCGACAGGCATCTTTGCATCTCGATGGAAAGAAAGAGGCTGTTGCCCTTTGCCGCGCGGGTGCCGCGGCCTTTCTGGATGGGGACGACGACACTGCGATCGATACCTATCTCGACGCTTTGAAGATCCCACATGATTATCAATACACTCATTTTGAGATCGCTAAATGCTACCTCAACAAGAAGGACGGTAAAAGAGCAGAGCATCACCTTTGCCAGGCGATTGACCTTGATTGGAGTATGGTTGCCCTTGTCGCGACCGATCCGTTTTACCAGAGAAATGCGGCTTGGGCGACGTCATTGGTTGAGAGCTACCGCAACTTCGTGGTGGATAAAATCTCCCCAACGGTTCCAGCGCTTCAGCATCTCGCTACAGGTCCTACCAAGCGCAACATGATGAAAATGAGGGAGCGGATCAAAGAAGTCGCCCGCGGCATTGATCTCAGTAGCCTTGATCGCGACCTCGAACTGAATCATCAACCCTCCCCAAGTTTTGGCATCTATGAATACCACTACAGTCAGGAGTATTATGATGAGTCGAAATCCTATGATTATACGGAAGCTTCTCGACTAAATATGCAGGAAAGCCTTGAGGCACTGAGCCGTCAAGACATTGGTCTGCTTGATATCAACGAGATCCTGAACCGAAACAACCTTGTCGAAGCGCTCAAGGGTTGCATCAAGTTCACTAAGACTAGCAACGAAACCTTGGGCAATGACCTGAGATATTTTCAGAATAAGAGCGAACCTCGTCAAGGCAAGAGAAGCAGGTACTTCGCTACAGAAGCTACGAAACAAGCGAAGCGTCGCGCAAAGCTAGATGGAGACAGGCCCCAGGGTGTATTTGCTCGGGTCATCGGATTGAAACCGGTCCGATCAAGCCAAGATTTACGCGAACTCTCGATCAGTGAAAATGAACGTTTTTCTGCGGTCTTGGCAGATGCAATGCAGTCTGACGTGGAAAGATATTTAAAGGTTTGGCAGCGCACCGAAGAGATTATTGAGAAGGCCGATGAGGGCCTCTCATTTCTGCAACTATGCCGTGACGGTAACGTAAAGTTCGTCAGGGGAGCGCCGGTTGCTGCGCTGAACTCCGAGGTTCCGGCGCCGGGCTGATGCGTTCTTCAGCTGGCCAACTCTCCTTCTTTTAGAATAAGGCGGACCCTTGGTGCGAAAGCCCAAGCTTCTAATTCTACCGCGTTTAGCAACCTCAGGGCGCCTTTTTGGCGCTCGCCGCTATGAATGCTTATGCGAAATACTATATTTTGCAGGCATAATTCATAGAAAGAAGCAGTTATGGGTGTCGCTGAAAACAATGAGGTCCTTCGAGGAATTTTGGACTATCTGGTAGAGTGTACCGGCAAGTCGACCTTCGTCGTGAAATTCGAAGACTTCGGCCTCCGCGAGGAGCTCGAACCCTACTTTGATGGCATGGTGATATGGGCCCACAGGGAGAAACTCATCTCCATGATGTCTTCCTCTAATCTGCACAATGCGCATACGGATTTCTCCTATGCCACTTTGATAAACCCCTCGATTACCTCGCTTGGGGTGGCTGTTGCTGGTCTAGCCATGACGAAGCTCGACAACAACTTCATGCTTGCCACCTCCATGGCGAAAAACCCTGAACTCATGAAGGCGATCCCCAACGAACCGGCACCCCCGATCCAGATAGAGGGGCGCGGCGTCATGGGGTTGATCCAGGGGCCCGAGACCTGAACTGCAACTGGTCTCTTTGCGATTTTCGCCATTCCCCGCACATACTGGTCCAATCGTAAATGGAAGGGCCAGATCAATGGGCGACGCATCAACCAAACCGGAGGCAGAATTATCGGGTGACTTCGAGAAAGATGTCGCAGCACACCTCCAAGACGATGTTCTGCAGCGGATCGTCGAGGTGGCCTGGGGGTATGCCGAAGATGCGGAGATTTCGATCGACGACGTCGACCAGCTCAACGCGCTCAACATCGAGATCACCGGCACCATCGAGATCGATGGCCAGGAACACAGCTTCCACATCAAGGATGGCAACAACAACGGCACCGAGATCCTGTCCTGGAATGAAGATGCGGCAATCCATCGCGAGCCCCGCGACCCGCTCACGCTGATCCCCGATGGGAACGCGGTCTCCGCGGCCGTCCGCTATGAGCGGGCAGAAGATTTCTTGGAAACCTGGGAGAAAGACAAGGCCGGCACCGGGGAATATGGCGAGGCGCTGTCCAAACTTCCAAGCGCGCAGGCTTACGATACATTCTTCGCCCCCGGCACCGGCGCGGCCAAGAGCCACCAGGACAGAGCAGCACAGTATGAATACCAGATCGGCTATGAGAGCGACGCTTTTCAGGTCAGAAAGACCCTGATCGGTGGCATCTTCAAAGTCATGCCGGCGATTTGCGAAAACGGCGCAGAGCTGGCGGAGGCCAACCCGGCCGAGGTCCTCGCGGATTGGGCCGCGTTGAAGGATACTGGGACAGAGACCGGCCGCGCGATCAAAGAAGCAATGGACGCGATGGTCGTCCGCATGGCTGGCGATCTTGTGCTGCGGCCCACTGAGGAGGAAGCAGGGGCGTTCAGAGACCTCGGCGCCACCCTTGCCCGACGCCCTGCCGAGGTGGCTCTACGGGGCCTTCTGTGGTCCAGGATGATCTCTTTTGAGCCGATCGAAGGGTTCGATCCCAAGGATCTGCCCGAAAACCCAATCGCAGAGCTCTTCAAGGTCTTCGACAGCGAGCTGGTCGGTTCGACCAAGGTTAATCCCGTGATGGAGATCACAGACCTCACAGAACAGTTCGTCAGTAAGATGAGCCGTGGATCGAGCAATACCGTCGATGACGCATGGCATGATGCGGCCGCGCGGGTGGGATACAAACTTGTCGTCAAAGCTGCTGAGCATGAGCCCGCGCCCGCAGATGATATCTCGATATGAAATTCGGGTGTTGCGAAAAATTACGTCGAAACCTTGATAGCTCAGCTTTAAGGCATAGTCATTGGGCATCGAGCTTTTTCTGAACAACCAAACCAACCATCTGCCCTAAAGGAACATTCCATGATCGATTTCCATGTAAAATCCAGACGCGACAAGGAATCTGGCATTGAAGGCGTCCTGGAGATGCAGATCGTTGCTGAGATCGATTTTGCCAATCTTTTGAAAACCATGGATGAAGATGAGAACTACAACCTTGTGCAGTCCATCTGTAGAAAACTTGGGAGCGCCAGAAAGGTCGAGATTGCCTGTTTCAGCGGCCTGACCTCAGCACGATTCATCAGCGAAACCTATGAGGAGCTTGCTGAAGAGCTGCGAGAAATGGCGCGACCAGGGGGTGTTATGGATCTATACGGCGAGACCTGTGAGGTGGCGATCGACACCTCAAATTATCTCGAAGAACATCGGGAGAGGCATGCCAAGACCACGGACAATCTGCGTGGAAATGCGAAATGGTTTTCTCGGTACTTCAACACGCATGGGATGCATTGTGTGCCCGGCGTGAACCTGATGGCTCTAATTCCTCATCTTTTTGCCCAGCTGGATATGGTCCGCCAGGATGATGGATGCACCCTCTTTACCGTTTCCCTGCCTTTGATGGATGCTGTCGGAA
Source organism: Sulfitobacter sp. 1A13353 (assembly GCF_043557255.1). Classification (NCBI taxonomy): domain Bacteria; kingdom Pseudomonadati; phylum Pseudomonadota; class Alphaproteobacteria; order Rhodobacterales; family Roseobacteraceae; genus Sulfitobacter; species Sulfitobacter sp. 1A13353. The sequence goes on from NZ_JBIFFS010000004.1 coordinate 197,536, forward strand.
AATCCATTATGGCGGAGCAAATTGAAAAGATGCGCTTCGACACCTTTCACTGCGCTGATCACATGGACATCGATGGCAGGGTATTTTCACTGATCGTCGGCTCAGTCGGCTTTAACTCATTCGAGATCACTGATGATCTTGGGTTCGATGGTATCTTTGACCTGCGGGCTTGGGCAGCTGTGAAGCACCCCGACGCCCTCGCTGAAGCTGATATTGCGGATGCAGAAGAGAAAGCAGTTGAGGCCGCCATCCACTAAGTTGGGTCCTTTTTGGGATGCCTGAGAAAGATTGCTGATGGTCGCACATTTTTCTTGCGCATCCAGAATCGCCTCGCTACGGTCAACTCAGCGCTGGACGAAAGCGTGATTCCATTTCGGTGGAAAGCCATTGGGGCCTCGTCACAGATTTCAGAAACTAGAATTGCCATCGGCTGTGAGCGCTCGAATTGCGTCTGCGCCCTGCCCATTGGCTCCATTATGGAGATACGACCATGACGAAGACCTATTGTGTGAACGGCAAGCCCCTCGACATCGTAAAGCGCGAGGCCAAGGCCTTGAAGAAAGAGCACGGCATCAAGCTCGGAGAAGCCCAGGCGGAGGTCGCCAAATCCTATGGGATGCAGAGCTGGCAGGAGCTGACCGAAGCGAACGTTGAAGTTGACGAAGAATTCGTTGAGCACTTCACTGTCGTGCGCCGTAAGGGTGTTGATGAGGTGCGTTTTTGCGCCGCAAGCCTGGCCGAAATGCTCGAAGACGGCGCCTTTGATGACGGTGAGGTCCCTGACCTCTATTACCGCTACGAGCTTTACCACAACTTGGAGCCGGGAACGGTCAGCCATAATTTCGATATCATGGGACGTGATGAAGCCACAGATCGCGGCACCCCTGCCCCCTTCGCGCGCAAAGGACAGAATGGCGCCGAAGACTTCATCACAGCGATTGAGGCGGCATGGGAAGGTCAGCCCGGCCTTCTGATCGGCCTTTTGAATGATGAAGGGCTCTTTGATCTTTCGATTGAAGTCGAGCCAATGGAGGCAGAGTTCGAAGCTCTGCTCACGCTTGAGTTGCGCAAACATGGCTATGCTCTGGGCGATCGCATCCTGTTCAACACCATGGACGGCCCTGAAATCGATGCGGTGACCGACTGGACGCGTCGCGCCTTTGCCCATGATATCGGCGATGGTCTCGTGGTCATCTCAAACGGCGCCGGCAGCACTGAAGATCTACGCTCCGTTATCACACCCAAGACACGCCTGGATGCGCTGACCGCAGAAATGGAAGATGAGCTTGGGAGCGCGGCCTACACCACCCAGAAAGGTGAGCTCTGGATCCACGATCGCCTTCTGGGTCAGATCCCTGCGAATGATCATGCGCGGGAGATGTCGGCGAGCCTGTAATACGTCCTTCCTAAAACGCTTTGACCGCCGCCTATCGCAGGCGGCGGCCAAATTACGTCGACGTGTGGGGGAGCGCGCCTGCGGGATCAATGAGTGATGATCGCCTCGCAGCCCTGAATGGCTGTGGCCGTGAAATCATCGATTGCGTTCTTGCGCGTGCCATAGTTCGACATCACGTCAATTTTATAGGCCTCATCCAGCAGCACGATCCCAAAAGCCTGCTCGCGATAGGACTTTGTGTAGATCGTATTGCGCACTTCATCTTTCAGGGTATCAGCCTGGCGCTTTTCCATGATGAAGCGGCCCAGATTGCCAATCTCATCGCACTCAGGCGACGCGGATGCTGCGTATGCAGGCGCAAGAAGGGTTGCAGCAACAAAAAGAACTGCTGCACGTCGCTTGGTTTTGGGGGCTGCCATCATAGTATCCTCAATATGATCAAGTTTGAGAGTATGGTGCGACCCGAGAAAGCCTCACGCAACGGCTTTTTCGCAATCGCTCCACCATGCCAGTGAATTGGCGTCGAACTCTCCAGAATTATGTGTGAAGCCGAAAGCTGACGCTTTACTTGGAAATTGTTTTTCATGACCAGCCGGGGTCCTCTAAGGTGAGGGGCTTTCATCTGGCTCGCTTGCGGTGACCCTTGTCGGCCGCATATCCGGCGCACTGCCACGCTCATGAGCCTTAACGGTGATCACTTTGCCGCTTTTGTAGCGCCGTTCATGCTCACGCACAGTATGGCGAACCTTTGGGGCGTGCCCGGCCGCCACACGCTTGCGGTCACTCGCATCTTCCTCGAGCTGGGCGACGTAGGACTTACCCATGTCTGTCAGATTGACTGTGATATGGGATTTAGGTGCCCCGGTGATATGGGACTTCCCGAATTTGCGTGCGGTCTTCTGTTCCCCGCGCGAGAAGATCTCGCTTTCCCCAAAATTGATGTCCTGGGATTTGGAGTTCATCAGCGCAAACATCCCGAAGGCCATCATCATGCTGCCGTTCATAGCATCTCGGTCGTCGATGACGAACTCTCTGTACTGCTGAGCGCTGAAATCGGGCACTGAAGCGTAGAATTCACGCATGTGATCTGTAAGCTCAAGCTTAACTTCATCGAGCATTGGCAGGCCTTTGCTGTCTTTAGAGACGGCAAGTGAGGCGATTGGATCGATAATTTTGCCCGAGGAGTCTGATCTGAGAACCTGAATGCGCATGACATCCCTGTCCCGATTGTCGATCAGCACACCTCTGTGCCCCATGAGGTCGGCGTCCTTATCAGCTTGACCAATGCCGGTGCGTTCGCGTGCGTAGGATAGGGCGACAGCATCATACTCGACCCAGACCACGTCAGCCGGGAGCTTGTTATCGCGGATGTAATCGGTATCGGTCATATCGTCTGTGAAGCTGTTCACCAATGCGGCAGCATTGTGATCCAGATAGTATGGTCGGCATTCAGAGAGTGCTTCAAGAACACCCCGTCGATATGACTGCATCTCCTCGACAGCAATATTCTCATGGATCAGCTGTGCCCGGATCATATCCGAACCAGGATCATTTGGCATCTTTGTTTGGTCTTGCCCGTAGAGGGTGATGACTTTTTTCAGCAGCATGTTCATTCTCCAACCCAGGGCCATGGCGACATCGAGATGCGACGCACCTGAAAATTTATAGGCTGGTAGGGAAAAACGCGAGCACTGCTTACATCACGCATCCGCCCTTTCCTGAAGGTTGATCCGCATCTGAGCGTACTGGCCAATCTCTTTGACCGCGCGCTTTACCTCTTCACCGTCCTCAAGTTCTTTGAACTTCGCCATTTCATCTTTAGCCAGCAGGAATTCGGAGAAGGATACCAGTTCCCGGACTTTCATCACAGCATTCTGAGGCAGGCCCTTGGTGGCGATTTTGTACCCTGCCATGCAGACGGCCGCCCAACTCGCGTTCGACGCGGCTTTGCGCTTATTGCCGTAGAAATATCCGATGCGCATAAGGGGGATAACAACCTCATCACCTGACCGCATGGCGCTGACTGCAGATGCGCGGGTTTTCATGTTGGAAAAGCGGACTGAGCTTTCCACCATGGCCGTGACAAATTCATAGCAGGTCATGATTGGCGAAACGATATCCGCCGACATGTCATAAGGGGCGACCTGATCGAGCCAGTCCTGCAGCCTGTGGCCATCCATGGACCTACAGGTCGCGAGATCTTCGGCCATATCACAAAGAAGCACACGGTTCTTGCTCAACACATCCAATGCGCGCTCACCTGCGGTTGCAATGCGCTTCTTAACGGAGTCTGAAATTGGACCGAAATGCCAATCAGCATCTTTGAGCTTTGCATATAAGGCGCCAGTTTCGCCCATGCCGTAGCGTGTCTCGATCGCAAGGGCGATCTGGGTCGCCTTGGCCAGATCGGATTTATCAGATCCCCCTGCCCCAGAGGATTTACTGCCAAGGCAGAGCTCCTCCGCAGCCCGCCCAGCCATGATCATCGTCAGGCGTGCATCAAGCTCTTCAATGACGCCCTCGGTGCTCTTCAAGCGGCTCTGGGCAAATCCCGAGCCTTGCGCGTGCATCAAGACGCGCTCGACAGTGCCAAGACCCAGGGCCTTACCGGCAATGGCATGACCGCATTCATGTAGGGATACACGCTTCCAGATCGCCTCGCGCATCTCGGGGTCAGGCAGAAGCCTTTCCTCCAGTGCTGCGAGAGAGAAGTCAGTCTTTTTGCGCCGGCATTCAGCCTTCATCTTGCGTACCGCGCCGTCGATTGCCGCGGGCGTCTCGCCGGTCAGCATGCGCGCGGTCTTTGCAATGTCGTCAGGGTCGAGGTCCGGGAGCTTCTTTTGGAGGATCTGCGCGATGAATTCGGGCCCTGGCAGCTCCATGTACAGGGTTTCATCAAACCGCCCATCCCGAAGAATGGCTGGATCAATGCCTGACACATCATTGCAGGCGCCGATCACAAGGACTCCTTCCATGGTGGATACATCCATCTCGGCGAGGAAGGCGTTGATCAATCCGCGCCAGTAGCTGTCATTATTTCCGTGTCCTTCATTTTCCCGTGATGAGAGTGAATCTATTTCATCGATAAAAAGGATAGCTGGCGCTTTATTGCGCGCCTCTTTGAAGCTGTCTTTCATGGCCTGTATGAGAGTTCCCAGGTGACCTTTGCCTGAGGACTGCCAATCGGCAAAGCTCGTGATCACGCTGTTCTCTTCGCCGAGGACCTTGCCGACCTGACGGGCGAGATAGGTCTTGCCGGTGCCCGGGGCGCCTTCGATGATGATCGAGGGCGAAATATCGCCCCAAGCAAGATCACCGTCTTTCCAAGCTTTCAGGTCGACCACCATCTGCCGCACATGATCATAGACATCGCCTACGCCGGTGATGGCGCTGACGTCCCAGGTTCCGGCGGGGGCATCCTCGGTTGTACCCTTCAATCCAATATCACGACCCTCGCGCCATTCCTTCATGTCATCCGCGATGCTTAGCTTCTTCTCTTGGTCGGTTGCAGACATAGGGGGAACTCTCGGCATTGTTTACAGATCAGCTACAAATATAGGCCCGGCGCCACCGGCATGCTGCGTGTCGAGGCTCAATATTTCAGGTTATCCACATTATTTTCGCAAATCCGACCTGGCGGTCCGGCGAAGTTTTATCGGCAACGCTTATAATCGAGGAAAGGTTAAACTCATTCATCATCTTAGGTCTTCTTAATGAAAATTCTGTTCATCTGTGCTGCTGTTATTTTGGTGGCCGTCATCATCATCGCCAAACTGAGCTCAGGCAGCTCTGCAGGTGAACCGCTGCAGAAAGAGGGCGAAGACAGTTTCACGGCTGTGAGCCTCTTCAACCAATCAGAAGCCCGCCTGCTGGGCGTGCTTGATACCGTGGCGGGGCCAATTTTCGGCGCAAAGGCCCGGGTCTTCACCCAGGTTTCCTATGGGGAGTTCTTGAAGGGTAATACCCGCAGCGCCTTTGCGAAGGTAAACCAGAAGCGCGCTGACTTCGTGATCGCGGATGCAGAAGGCACGGTGCTTTGCGTGATCGAGTATCAAGGCGCTGGGCATTATGGCCGCGGCCCGGCTTCCCGCGAAAAAGCTGAAAAGAGCGATAAGGTGAAGCGCGCGGCACTGAACTCGGCGGGCGTGCCCCTGTTGGAAGTACCGAAGAATTTCTCTTTGGAGAGCGTGCGGGAGCAGCTGCAGGGCGTGCGGCCGCTTCAGGGTATCTGAGGAGCCTCATGGCCTCCCTGCCGCATAGGCGGCCGCATCAGGGGATGTGGCACAATACGCCCAATTTGGTTATAGGCTCATGCCTTCGGGTTCAGAGCTCTTTTCAACCTCTTGGTCGAAACCCATGCGATAGAGTATGCGGCTGTTGTCTACCCGCTTGATATGGATATCACGGACAGCCCCCATAACCTCATAGGAAGCCTGATCGCCTCGCTGATGACCCATCACGGCACGTGCGATCGGAGTGTCCGCGTTAAGCTCATTCGGTCCAGTGTTCTTTTTGCCATTGGTGATCGTGAATGTTGCTTTGGTCGATACGCCTTCGATATCCAGCGTGACTTTCGATCCAACCATGATGAGCTTATCCCGTGCATCCATCGCCAGATCGAACGGGTCTGACACCACAACATCATTGCTGACGTTTTGCCGCGCGATCTTACGCAACGACATTCGGGGCTTACTGGCCAGACGGTAAGGTACGAGAGCGCCCGGTACCGGGATGAGGTCGCGCGGCGGGTCCGCTCTGAAAACCACTTCGCTTTCACCTGCCCCGCATCGCAATGTCACAGGAAGGTGGAGGGTTCGGGCGATCGTTTTGATCGCCGAGATCATCTGTGCATGATTTGGGCGCTTAACCGAGGCATCAATGTCCGGCAGGTAAAGATACCCATCGTATTTCTTACCCGGCCAAACGGAGGCCCCCGATGCCGTTTCCAAGCTGGCGTTGTTCTCAAGACAACGCTGCGCGGCCGTCATCGCGATCGCGTAGACCTCGCTCCATTTGGTAACGCTTGATCGCTGGCCGATGATATCGACAAAGACAGGGGAATGACCCACGCTAAGGCTTTCCAATGATGCTTTTCGCACATTGGGGTTTCTCCCAAGCGCCGGGTCGAAGTATTTACTTGCTGGCTGCTCTGGCGTCTTCTCCGGACTGACAGCCTTACCCTCATGTGTTTGAGGAGGTGTTCGGGCCAGGTCTCGCAGCGGAACTTTGTTGGCGGCAGGTGCCTCGGAAGATTTGGAGGCAGCCGGCGCTCCGAACAGCCCACCGAAACGTTCCCCAAAGCTCTTTTTAGTCGATTTCATCTGATGCGAACCTTCATATTCGATTAGATTCGCAAGCTATCCCCACCCCATGAAAACACGAAACGCAGGAAGCGCAGAACAGCTATACAAAGGTCTCCTTGCCCGATCAGCTTCGCGATACGCTTCCCCGCCCGAACAGGCGGTTAGCAAATGTCGAGCCGCTCTTAAATCTCCGGCTCAGGATCAAAGCTGATCTGCCGCGCTTTTGCAGCCTCGATCATGTCATTGAAGAGCTCATCCACATCACGAGCCTGATCGGCAGGCACGTCAACATGGCGGACGAGGGCAAGTTCAAGATCGCCAAAGCTTTCGGGTAGGCAGCTGCCGGCTGGCACCGTCATTTCGATATCCAGCGCACGCACGAGCTCCTCGACCTGGTCTTCGGTCGCACGCCCCGGGAAGACGACCTCATGAAACTCCTTACCACCCCTTGGCGGGCGCCGTAGCGCGCGCAGCATGGTGTTTGGGCAGCCCTCATTCTCGTGGAAATCGAAAGGAAGCGCGTCAGGCTTATGCTCGAAGCCCTTCAGGCGACAGAAATCCAAGAGATGGGTCATGTTCTCGGGGCTGAGCCGGGCATTGCGATGCTCGCGGGCATGTACCACCACACCGTCTACAACCAGAACCGTGGCTTCCGGTGCGTCATCCCCGCTGCGTAGACTGTAGATGTCGCCCAGGGCGCTGTACTTGTCCCAGCTGTGCCCGATCGAGTGGCGCATATGCCAGGCCTCATGATCCGCCTGTGCGGGAGTCTCGATTTTGCGCCAGAGAAGCGGGGCATGGATTGCGTAGCCAGCGAAGGCCGCATGGCGCTCTCGGTCAGGATTTCGTTCAAGCCACTGCCAATACGCGTCGACACGCGCGTCTTCCGCTGCAGGTTCTTCCAGCGGGCTGCGCCCTTGTGTCCAAGTGCTCATGGCGAGAATCCCTCTTCTTCGATCGGGTGGTCTTCCTCAAGGCAACAGGATGCGCTTGAGGTTATGCGGACGGCATCATTGAAGGATGTGACAGTTCGGCTTGAATACTCATCGCTTGCCGATAAGATCTTGGCGTTCCAGGTGCCGTTCTCATCCTGTTCTACCTCGAATGAACCCAAGCCTTGCTCGCGCGCGCAGTCATGCACCAAGAAGGTCCCGGAATCCTCATCATGGACAAGGCGGTATTCACCGTTCTCCGTTCTCAGATGAAGAGTCGCGATATCGCCGTCCCGGGTGACGTGCAAGAAATCATCCATATCGTTGCAATCATACTGCGTCTCGGCATGATCGAAGCCAAGCGCCGGAAGGCGCGTGATCAGGGTTCGATAGTCCTCCATGACAGAGGCAACAGACTTCTCGGCCGCGAGGGCGGATACTGTGGCTAAAACCTCCATAACGCTGTTATCGAGGAAACCCCTCGCCTCGCGTACTGCGCAAAGGCCAAGCTCTTCGAGCAAGATCGCCCTGCCCGTACAGGACGACCAAAAACCTTGCTTAACGTATTTCTCCATCGCCTCGGCGACCTGACCTTCTTTGCCAAGTTCTTGTAGGACCGTTGACAGAACACAGAGCACTTCGGGCCCGAGGAAGACGTCAGAGCGCCCTAGATCGCCGCTGGCATTAATCGCCCGGTCATCCCAAATGAGGGGCGCATGCGCCGTGAGTGCGATACCAGGCCAGTAGATTTCATCAGGATCAAAGGGACCCTGTGCGTCTGTGCAGTTGAAGTTACTGATCCGCGCAGGCGGTCCTGGCGGGACATCAGGGAAACTCCTCAGCGCGGTGGCCGAGATGACACTGACCTCATCACCGCGGCGCGGCGCGCGGAAGTTCCCCTCCTTTGCACGGAAGGCCGTCTCTTCTGTTTCTTCGTCGTTCAGTAAGCGCAATACAAGCTCTCTGGGATCCATCTTGGCGTTCTCGGCGTCCAGAGCCGCGCGTTTGATCTCGCCTTGCTCGCTGACCTCGCGTTCGAAGCCCACACAGACCTGCCAGCACCCCGGCGCACCCGGCCGGGTCATATTGAAGTGAACCTGCCCTTTACTCACACCTCCAAACCACTCGATCTTCCAACCGGCGGCTTCGATGGGCCGATCTTGCTCCATGAGGTCCATGGCGAGATCCGCGATTGCCGGCGCCATGGATTTTCCCGCCAGCGACATGGCTGCTTCAGCTGTCGGCCGTGGGTCGCTTGAATACCAAAGACGGCCAGGCTGTTCGGCATGGACTTCTTTCAGGCATGAGGTAACGGAGAGCGTTTTCAAAGGACGGATGCACCAGCCAATATCACGCCAGCCCTTTTCTCTTTCAATGGTCAACCTGTTCTCCGATCCTGCTGGTCTTGGTCAGAATATGAGGAGGACAGGAAACTAGAAAGAAGCTTTGCGAATTTGGTGGGGATAGAGGTATACTGAAGGGGAAGACGCCGGGATCAGGTCGGCAGCGCGCATGTTCGTGACGGACCCCTGGCGTTATAGATCAACTGCGGGCGGCAGAGCGATGTTGCCGCCTGCAATGTCTAAGAAAAAGCCTTTCGGACCAGGTTACTTGATGTCAGGCATGTCATTTTCGATCTCATCTTTATCGGCACGCGTCTCGCAGAAAGCCTTTGGGTCGGCGAGGAATTCATCCCATGCCGCCTGCCCGATTGCCTGCTCAATCAACAGGTCCACGTCTGGCATGTGGAGCGTGGTTTGCACGATATCGCGGATCTCAGCGAGGACCTTATCCTCTGGCGGGATCGGCGCAAAGATCGCTTCAGCACCCTGATGCCGCAGAAGGAAACGCGATCTCCGTTGAGCCATCATGCCACGATCGCGCTCACTTAATTCCCGTGCTTCGGCGCCCGTGTGCATGGCCAGCGGTGCAAAACTGGCGAGATCCTTGCTGTATTGGTTCATCTCAATATCGGCCCGGGAAAGCATGGACCTATAATGCGCAAGTCGATCCCGAAGGTCGTATCGATGCGATGGCCCGTTATGCGACATCGTTCCAAGCATTAGCGCCAGCGCCTCCTTGGAGGGCCGCGGTAGCTCCAGCATATCGAGTGCCGCAAAACGAGCAATCATCCGAATCTCGGCCAAATCACCCCGCTCCTCCTCGCCTTCCATCAGCTCAAAGCAAGCGCGAATATAGGGGTGCTTCAGGACGTCATTTGCGTGTATGCCTCGGACAGTAACATACCCGCCGTGATCCACTGAAGCATTGGTAAACAGGCGCTTATGCTCTGGGTATGCCAGGTTAATGCCCTCTTCCACGATGCCCTTTGAGCGGATGCTGTAGTGGCTTTCAAAGGCGATTCCGGGGCCATTTTTGGCGATCCTGAATCCTGCGACCTCGTCTTCACCAGATAACCGCACCGGGCTATCGAACATGTCGAATTGCTGTAGAACTGCATGCGCCAGAAGCAGATCGCGTTGCGCCAGGTTATCCTTCTCAATCTCGAGGAAGATGGCGGCAGGGCTCATGCCGATTGCGACACCGTATTTTAGGGGCATGGTTTCTCCAGTCTGCTCAACAGTTCTGTTTCATATGAACCCTATGCCGGCTGAACGAAAGTCGCGAATACCGCATATATTCCCTTGGCATGCCGGATCATACCGGCTTGCAGTCAAAGACCGCGGCACTTGCATCAAGTGATACAACGCTGGCGCGCACCATCAGAACAGAGCCTGGCACCAGCTCGGTGAGCGCCGCGGCGCTAGATGTTGGCACGTTGCAGGTCACCTGTGCCCCTGTTGACCTGCCGATTGACTGGGTCCGCTCCATCCAATCCGCCCAGCCGTTGAAGCCTTTTTGCATGCGCTTTGTCTGGCGATCGAAACCGGTAACAGAAATCCTGATTTGATCTCCTGAAACCCCGATACTTGATACGATTGCCCCTATGTCCTGATCGAAGTCATACTGCATGAGCTCCATGGTAGACTTCTCTGCGACGAGGTTGCCCAGCGATGGCACAGCCTCATAGAGTTGGCAGTCAGGGCCGCTGGGGTCTTTGAAGAAGCTGTCCTGCCCCTCGTAGAAATCATTTCCCATTTGGTTGCAGAGCAGGAGCTTGTCGTAATCCTCAGATGCTCGAATGATGACGACCTCTGGCGGGCCAAAGGAGTTTCCGCCTGTGTCGCTCATTGGGCTGGCCACTTCTGCGTAGAGATCGGGTAGATGTCCTTTCAGCTGCTCATACATACTGGCGGTTGCTGTCCCGAAAGAGGTGGGGTCAGCATGTCCATTCTCGAAGGTCGAGCGGGCCCCGGAGGGAAAATCACTATCGTAGAGATAGGGCCTCACATTCCACATTGGTGAGAAGTCGTACTGGGTCATGAGGACCTTCGTGCCGTCGTCTTTCTCCAGGTAGAGCATCTCTCGGGCGATGAAATAGTCTTGGGCCACGGGGCCGCTCTGGGCGTCTGCTGCGATGTAGAGGCCTCTGATGAGCTCATGGCCGCTGTACTTAGTGTCGGCCGAGAGTGTGGTGCTTACGGCCAGGAGGGGCAACGCGAGGGTGAGGGCTGCCGCGGTCTTGGGGAAATGTGCCATTCAATGCTCCGGATGAAAATCGATGAGATACGTGAAATGGTTCTCGTACTGTGGCCGACATCCGGTTTTGGATCAATCTAAAGGATATACTAAATGGACCTCACCGAAGCATTGATAGATCGTCGGTTGAGAGCTCTAAAATATCGGAAATATGGCCTTTGATCACCGTTTTACGTTATGGTCGTTCGCGAGAATGGCGGTTGATGCCACTATGTTCTACTTGCTGTGTATTGGGGCTAAGAGCTTCTCTTTCCCGAGATACTCTATACTTCCATCATCGTGATGGATAGACGAACTTCCTCTTATCCCCAGAATAGGAGATAGGTCAAACTTACATTTCTTTTGCGAGAATCTAGATATTGGACCGAAACCAAAGATATCGAATTTTACATTCTCGATATTTCTTATTTTATCTCCGATATCTTCCACTGGGCCAATCATGCACCTGTAGCTATACATAGAAGGAATGGAGACGATACCATGCCCAAGGAAGCTTCGATCCATTGATGTTCCTAACCTCAAGATGGCATCATTCAAAGTAATCCTACGACCTTTCAGAATGATATTTCGGGCGAAGTTTTGCGACATATTCTCCAGATGAAGGAAATAGAATCCATCCACCTCATGTATGGATGCATTTATGTATGGCTGCTTTGAAGCACTATATGTGAAGTATGCGACAAATGCCGCCAAAGCCCCAGTTACAAATGTAGGGTTTTCCTTCACGTAATCTAATATACTTACAGCGACAGGGATTATTCCATTCAGCAATTCATTTATTTCCAATGCAGTGTGTCCAGTCAATTGTTGTTAAAATTTGATTTTTCTCACGCGCGATCCGGTAGGCCCGGTCAAACATAAGCCCCATGACCATATCGCGCGCTTCCTTGTCCTGCATAAACGCGTTACGCATGGCATCATCGCGTTTGAATACTTCGATCGAGCGACGCATGAACTCAACGTTGAAATGCGGCTTCACGTCAGAGGGTGAACTATTGCGGAGCATCTCCATCCAGCCATCGTCACCGATGATATCCATCTGAACGCCGTCAAAGCGGATATAGTCATCCTCAGAAAAGTCAGTCCCGTGGTTCGAGTTGAAGGTAGAGATGATCTCGGAGAGCGTCTTGGCCTCCTCATCCGTGAAAGGGTTCGCGCCGAAACGACTGATGGGGGACAGGCTTTGGGGCTCTTCATCTGACAGACTTGCGTCTTCATCCTCTTCAGTGCGTTCGAGCCTGTATGCGTCGAGCTCCAGCATGTCATCGGTAACATCCTCACCCTGAGGCGCTTCGCGCGTTGGCAGGAGACGCTTCAACCATGAACCGTAGACGTGCATCTTTTCAAGATCAGGATCTTCAAGCTTCGCCACCTGTGCGACAAAGGCATAAAACCTCAAGAACGAGTCCAGAACCTGTCGAAACTCATCCTGGGCATCTTCATTCAGGTTCTCGCTAAAGCGCCTGACGGCTTGACGAACAAGGTTCTCCAGAATTGGCCGCTCATCTGTACGTTTCGAAGCGTGAATGAAGCGCGTGACGAACCGATCGATCTCTTCCTGATAGAGCGTGCCGAACTGCATCAGCCTATTGTGCAGGGTGTAGACCTGGTTGGGATCCGAGTATTCATCCATTGAAGTCACGTCGTAGTAAGGCCTGAAGGCCTCACGGATGTCTTGAACGCTGTTTCGGAAATCGAGGACGAATGTGCGCTCCTTGTTCGGATAGATCCTGTTCAGCCGTGCGAGCGTCTGAACGGCCTGAATGCCATCGAGCTTGCGATCAACATACATCGCGACAAGCTTGGGCTGGTCAAATCCTGTCTGATACTTCTCTGCCACCACGAGGACATTGTAGGTGGCGCCATCGAACTGATCTGGCAATTCCTTTTCGCCAAAGCCATTCATCCCGGATTCAGTACAGGTTTCTCCGTCGATATCGATGTCGCCTGAAAATGCCACCAAGGACTTCAGGTCCGTATAGCCATTATCCTTGATGTAGGCCTCGATCGACCGGTGCGTCCGAATGGCATGCTCACGGCTCTGCGTCACGATCATCGCCTTGGCTTGCCCGTTGATCTCAGGAAGGGCGTGCCGGCGGAAGTGTTCAACGATCACTTCCGCTTTCTGTGCCATGGAGATCTCGTGGAAATCGATAAAGCGGGCAACCTTTCTTGAAGCGCGACGTTGCTCGAACTTCGGGTCGTCCATTACGGTCTTTTCGAGCTTCGTATAAGATTTGTAGGTCTGATAGTTGCGCAGTACATCGAGGATGAAGCGCTCTTCGATCGCCTGACGCATCGAGTAGAGGTGGAAAGGCTCCGGGCCTCGGTCACCAGGATACCCAAACCGCTCCAGCGTCACGTTCTTTGGCGTGGCGGTGAAGGCCAGGTACGAGAGATTGTCCTGGGGCCCGCGGGCCGCCTGCATGTCCAGAAGGGCCATTTCGGTCGCGTCAAATTCGTCAGCCTCCTCTGGCTTCGATGCGCCCCCGAGGGCACGGGTCATGCTGTCGGAGTGCTTCCCCGACTGAGAGGAATGCGCTTCATCAATGATGATCGCAAACCTGCGTCCAGTCTGGTTTCTGAGAACGGAGAGCTGATCGGTGGAGAACTTGTGAATGGTGGAAATAATGATTTTCGCACCTTCCTCCAACGCTTCTTTCAGCTGCTTTGAGGTGCCATCGATTGGGCGAACGTAACCTTCGACGCTGGCGAAGGAGCTGACGGTCTTGTGCAGCTGCCGATCGAGAACAACACGGTCCGTCACGATGATGATCGTATCGAATACCGGTTTGTCATCCCCATCATGGAGCGTGGCCAGATGATGGGCTGACCAGGCAATGGTGTTGGACTTACCGGAACCCGCAGAATGCTGAAACAGGTAGTTCCGCCCTGCCCCATGCTCCTTTGCATCGCGTACAAGCTCCTCGACAGCGTCCAGCTGATGGTAGCGCGGCCAGATGGTAGTGCGCTTCATCTTACCGTCTGGCTGGCGCACCTCATCCACCAGCACATACCGGTGCAGAATGCCGAGGAGGACTTCGCGGGAGAACACGGCCCGCCGGCCATCAATGTCTTTGTAGAGGTAGGCTATGCGGAACTCATTATCGACATCGGGGTTGCCAGCGCCGCCATCGCGGCCGCGGTTGAACGGCAAAAAGCGCGTTTTGCCATTATTGAGATGCGTCGTCATCGAGACGTTGTCCTGATCCAAAGCAAAGTGAACCAGGGCGCCACGCTTAAATGTCAGGAGCGGCTCCCCGTTTGCGCTACGATCCTTCCGATACTGGGTCTCCGCCGTCTGATAGGTGGAGCCGGTCATGGTGTTCTTCAGCTCGAGCGTCGAAATTGGGATGCCATTCACGAAAAGAACGACATCGATGGAGTTGCGGTTTTTCAGAGAGTAGAAGACCTGCCGCATCACAGTGAGGATATTCCCCTTATACATTTTGACCGAGGCAGGGTTCTTGCTGGAAGAAGGTTTAAAGCCGCAGAGGGCAATCTTGATGCCCGGGATGATTTTGATGCCCTGACGGAGGGTTTCGAGGGTCCCGAGAGACTTCAGGCTGCTTTCCACCTGCCGGACTAGAGTGTCTCGTTCTTTGCCGGGATACTGCTTGCAAAGGCGCTGCCAGGCGTCGGGCTGCGTGGTACTTACGAATTCCTCGAGCATCTCCGGATCGAGGGCGCGCTTTGTGTCGTAGTTCGCGCCGATGCAGGTCCGTTCGCGCCAGCCTTGGTGCTTGACCATCTGGTTGACCAGGTGGATCTCGACGGCCTCCTCGGTGTGGAGGCGGTCACGGCAGATCTCTGCGCCACTCTCGGGTTCTTTGTTTTTCGCAGTCATTACACTGTCTCCAGTGGCTGGTGTGAAGATACGTCGAGCTGGCCGGTTACGGCGGCGGTGATTAGAGAAGAGCGGCGCTCTTCAAGGAAATCAATGGCGTCCATATTCTTCTTGATAACCATGTCGATTTTATCGATGGCATTCTTTACCTCTTCGATAATCTTGACCTGTTCCTGAACCGGTGGATGCGGCACCTGAAGGTTCCGGTACTTACCTGCTGAGAAGTTCTGGATCGTAGCCTGTACAGACCCAGAGTCGAGCTGTTGTCTGAAATCACGAGATTGCGCCCAAAGCGAAATGTACTCCGGGTAAACTAGAGTATTCGCACGGAAGCGTACCAAGAACCCTGCGTAGCAGAAATTCCCTTCTGACTTATGGAGGTAACTCTTACCGAACGAAGCTCCTACAGCCGCAAACAGGATATCGCCAAACTCGACGGGAGCTTTGCTTGCTACATCATTGGGCAGCGATTTAAAGATATTTGACTTCAACGTTGTAGCGGTTTCGATATCTGTAATGCGAATATACCTTGGCCATTCGGGGTCGTCGAACTCAGCGGCTTCGCCGACTCCATTTGTGATAGGGCAAGCGGCTAGATGCTTGAGCTTCGTCGTTGGCCAAACCGTCGAACTAATCTGCTCGGAGATCACATCTTCCCGCTTCTCCTTCAAAATCTCGTTCAGCTTCATCTTCTTCTCGATGAGCTGGTCGATGCGTGAGGTTTCACGATCGAGGAAGTCGGCGATGCGTTTTTGGGTGGGGAGGTCGGGAAGCAAAACGGGGATTGTCCTAAGAGCCTCATGCTCTAAATCCCATTGGTTCACACGGACTCCCTTCGATATGCGCTGATAGAGTGCAATGTATGGTTCTGATCGAAGGAGATAATGAAGAAACTGATCGTGCTCTTCGCCCAAAGGACGATAGACATAATAAGCCGGACTAACGATACCTCGGTAGCGCGAAATCGAAATTGACCCCTGCCAAGCCTTCATCTTGTTGGTAACTAATGCGCCCTCGGTCACCAATTGGTATCCTGAGAGATCCTCGGACGGCTTGTTGTGGTTGTCGTCACGCGATGCTGTTGGGACGACACCGTGATCACGATATACTGACAGCAGCTCCTCTTCCGGAAACCCCGTTTGCTTTTCCCGACGAAACAGTGACCAGAACGGAGCATTCCGCCAGCTGCTGGGTGGAGTGAGGCCGATAGCGTCCTGAGGCTGCATCATGCCGTCACCTCTTTCAGAAGACAGGCAATCTCAGCTTCAAGTTCCTTCATCTCAGAATCAATCTCTGCCAAAGGCCGCGGCGGCACATACTGGTAGAAGTAGCGATTGAAGTTGATCTCATACCCAACGCGGCCGACTTCACCGTCGATTTGATCAACATAGCTCTCATCGACCCAGGCATCAGAAACGAACGGGCGAACTTCGCGTTTAAAATACGTTGTCCAATCTTCGTTGAGTGGAACAAGCTCGCTGTCCCTGAGCTTTGGATCGGGTTCTGTAGCTCCCCTTGCATTATGACAAATAGCCGCTTCAGGGCAGGTTTCTCCAAAAACTTTCACCGCATCCTTGATGAAAGTGCCCTTGTTTTTACCTCCGAGAAAGTTCTGTAGAGAAGTTAATACCCTTGCAACATTCTGAATGCCTCCAAAGAAGTCATCCTCCATATTCCCTGTCGGCACGACTTCCTCGGGATGTTTTTCACCAAACCCTTGGAGTTTCTCATAGTGGTTTTCCAATGCCGAGATAAACGATGCTCTCGACATAAACACTTTGCCGCCAAGATGGCTTCGGATGAGGTCAACAGCATCTGATTTTTCAAGCTCAGACATGGCGTGGAAAAATTTCGTTTCCTTAAACTTGTCGAGGCCTTCCTCGGTCACTTCGAACCGCAACCGCAACGGCCGCTCCACACGGATCTCGCGATATCCGAAGGCTTCCCGGTTCATGATCTTCGATACATCACCGTAGCCCTCTTCCCTATTCAGTGCGCCCGAGTAGATGCGCACAATCTCTGCGCGCGCCTCTGCAGTGATCTCCCGACGTTTCGAACCTAAGCTTTTTCGCATTGCGCTCCAGAACCTCGGACCGGAGGCATCGATCAGCTGGACTTTGTTTACCCGGTCTTCAGTTTTCCGGTTCGAGAGGATCCAGATGTAGGTTTGAATTCCTGTGTTATAGAAGATGTCTGTGGGCAGAGAGATGATTGCCTCAACAAGATCCTGCTCCATCAACCAGCGGCGGAGCTCACTCTCCCCCGAGCCAGCGCCACCGGTGAACAGCGGTGAGCCGTTCATGACGATACCGATCCGCGTGCCCTTTTCATCATCCCGCATCTTCGAGACCATGTGCTGAACGAAGAGGAACTGTCCGTCGGACACACGCGGCAGGCCGGCGCCAAAGCGCCCGTCCATGCCAAGGCGATCGGCTTCATCGGTGATCTTCGATTTAAATTTCTTCCAGTCCACACCGTAAGGCGGGTTGGAGAGCATGTAATGGAACGTCTCACCTTCATGGTGATCGTCGGTCAGCGTGTTCCCAAAGGCGATGTTTGAGGCGTCATGCCCTTTGATCATCATGTCCGACGTACAAGTCGCGTAAGACTCTCCATTGAGCTCCTGCCCGAAGAGATCAACCTTCAGGCCTGGGTTCAGAGCCAGCATCGTTTCTTCTGCGATGGAGAGCATACCGCCAGTGCCGCAAGCAGGGTCGTAGACACGGCGGATAACGCCCTTCCCGGTCAGTGCCTGGTCATCTGCACCGATAAGCAGATCAACGAGCAGCTGAACAACTTCACGCGGCGTAAAATGCTCACCGGCTGTCTCATTGGCCATTTCGGAGAACTTGCGGATCAGCTCTTCGAAGAGATACCCCATCTCGAGGTTCGAGATCGTGACAGGGTGCATATCAATCTGGCAGAAGCGATCGAAAACCTGCCAAAGAGACTTCGTGTCATCGAGCTTCTTCAGGATTTCGGTGAAGTTGAACTTGTCGATGAAGATGTCGCGGATGTTCGGGCTGAAGCCTGAGATGTAATCGATCAGGTTCTCGCGGAGCTCGGATGCCTCCTGCTGATGCAGGCTATCAAAGGTGAAGCGCGATGTGTTGTAGATCTGGCCACCGGCGTCTGCCGTGGTCGACAGGATCATCATGCGGGATTCATCATCAATCTCTTCCGGCAGATCATTAGCCATCGCGACGACCTGATCTTTTGTTTTCGCAAGAACACAGTCAAGGCGGCGCAGGATGACCAAAGGCAGAATGATCCGCCCGTACTCCGAAGGCTTAAAGTCTCCACGCAGAAGGTCAGCGATCGACCAGATGAAGGTATTGTATGTCTTTACTGCGGTTTCGGTCATGCTGGCCTCGGTTTACTGAATTAACTTATCAAGAAAACTAAACCTTCGTTTTTCGCAATTCTACGGTGCCAACGAATTACGCCGGCGTTTATTGTGGATAACCTCATCAAACATGGATCTTGCGCGGTGATCAGCTCGATAAGACCGGATACCGCGTTTCAGCCAAATACCTGAGATAGGGTATATCATCGACTGCAATATCAAAATTTTCATCCAGCCTGATACACCATTCCTTAGAGCCGGGCACCCAACACCAATGGCGCCGTATCAAATAGTCATTCAACCCATCGATGTAAGGTATCTTCACCTTCAGCCACAGGCCCTCAAGTCTGATGGATGTCTCTTTCGCGCACGTGGTGGCTTCGTACAGGGAAATTAGAGGTTGCGCCTGGTTTGGCCCCTCAGCCGCCATGAAGGCGTCCTCAGCTTTCTTGAGCACACCTTCAAGTGAAGCAAACCAATCATCGACTTCATCGGCATCAGCCATACTGAAACGCCAAACACCACCATAGTGCCCACTCCAAGATATGGCAGGATGTTTATTGGGGAACGTCCACTGGAACAGATGTACAATTTGACCATGCGCGGCATATGAGCCCTCACCATCCAAGAAGCATTGCATATCTTTTACGGGCGTAAAGCGGCGGGCTTTCGCATGCTTCACCAAAAGCTCCGTGGCCTTCAACTTCTCCGCAAGTTCGTCAAAGTCCTGCAGCTTTACGACCCAAGAGTGTTTCTTGTCATATGCACTACGGTTGAGCCGGCAGGGCGCTGATCGGAAACTGATAAAATTCTTATATGTCAGTATTTCTTTTCCTGACACACGTACCATAGGCTCCTTCAGCTTCTCGAAGGTGAGCCCTGAAATTTCCGGCATGATCTTCCGGGAGAGCTCCTTTTTCAGGGGAATTTCTTTGAGGTGCTTGGCATGGAGCCTTGAGATAGCTGGTGCGGCCTTCTTCTTGAAGACAACAGGACCAACCACGAAGCACCACTCATCCTGCATGCGGCACCACTCACCATTGACCTTCAATGCAGCGATATCGTCTCTCTCAGCTGATATTATCCAAGACTTCCCGTTCTCATGCCTCGTGACACGGAATGGAGGGAACTCGCCTTCGCCCTCAATCACAATTCGCTTAGCCATGATCT
This sequence comes from Sulfitobacter sp. 1A13353, assembly GCF_043557255.1. NCBI lineage: Bacteria > Pseudomonadati > Pseudomonadota > Alphaproteobacteria > Rhodobacterales > Roseobacteraceae > Sulfitobacter > Sulfitobacter sp. 1A13353. The sequence goes on from NZ_JBIFFS010000004.1 coordinate 217,130, forward strand.
GAATGACCTCTTTTCATAGCGTAACCACTCTCATTTTTCGCACTAGCTTTCCTTTGCCGCGTTCATGGGACTTCCTGAAGAATAATGTGCCCTTACAACTGACGGCGGTATGCGCCCGTACTTGATGACGCTCTCTCGTTCTGGCTTCTTCCATCACCCCATACCCCGGGTATTCGCTTGGCAAGTACCTGACCCCGGCATCTGAGAGCGTGTATTGAATGGTCTCAATAATCTCATCAGCTCCAACACCATGTAGACACTGGACCTCGCCGGCACGTTTGATGATGTGACTCTTGTACTTTGTCAGCATCATGGAAAGGCATCCAAGCATACCGAGGCCATCCTCAGTTATCTCTCTCTGCATCTGCAGAATAGCGTCACCATCACCTCCATATGCATCGCCCGTTGCATCGATGAATTGGTGAGCATGTTCGATCTCAGCAAAACGATGATCACCTGAGGTGGCGCGTCCCAAGACGGTGTAAAAAGGTAGTGTGATTTCCTCACCCCTTGAAGCGAATACGGTCACTTCGAAATCTCGAGCGGGCGCATCTTCATTGTGATGGCACAGGATTCCGATACGATCGTATCCATCGATTGTGTCGCTTATGTCGAACTCCATCCAGGTATGTTCGAAGGGAGGGTACATCCCGGAGCAAATTGTTTTTAGGTCTGTCGTGCCTACAGTGGTGTAAATCTTCCTTGCTGCAGCCGTATCTACATCGATGACTACGCATGACTGTATGTGCTGATCGACCCGCGCGAGCCAATCTAGCGTTTGGGATCGATCCGCCCTGCCATCCCCGAATTCTAGTGCATCAGAAATTGCACGCCGGATGCTATGACGTATCACTTACGAGCTCTCCTGGCCTTACGATTTCCTTTCGGGACCAGCGGCTCTTGAGGGAAGGCTAAATCGCTCGCTGACCGTCTCAGTCCGAGAGCCAGGACAGGAACCTTTCCCCTTGCAGACTCGCCCCCCGAAAGGCTGACGGGTGTTGCCCCAGGAAAGGGCTCTGAATCGGCCGCACCCCCATCGGCGGCCGCGGCCTCTTTTACCTCTGTGTCATCTTGCGCGCCATCGGTCGACGTGGCTACTTCCAACACGGCATCCATCAGTTTCTGAAGAACTTTTTCGGCCTGCGTTTCACTGAAGTACAGACCCTTACCGTTTGCCAAGGTGCCAGCTTGAAATCCCGTCAGATGCTCTTTGAGTTTGCTCGAGATATCGTCCATTTCGCAAAGTGCATTTGCAGCGAATGATACACCAACAGGCAGTAGATCATCTTCAAGTGCCTCGGGCAGGATAGCTCTGTTTGTCATCTCAACATCTCCTTCGGATCATCCCCAAACCTGTTCTTCCCTTCTTCCCCTGGCCAAAACAGCAACGCCAACCACGCAAGCGTCCCCACGTAGGGCAGCAGTACCGTCAAACCGGCAAAGCCAGAGAACCCCACGTCGCGGCACCGCTGCGCGGAGGTAATCAAAGACACGGCGGTCATCGAAATGATGAGACCTACGATCAAAACAGCTGCAAGCACCCCAGTCCCGCCCAGAAGCTCGTCGAGCAGCAGAATGGCGAAACACAACGCAAGACCGAGACCGTAGACCGTTAGATGCAACAAGGCATAGCTCTTGCGGTTGCGCCGGCCATGAAAGGCAAAGAGGTCATCGAGTACGGGCTTGGACATCTCAGGTCTTCAACCCCCGCGGATCGGCGCCAAATTTGTTGGGACCCTTTTCACCCGGCATCACCAGGAGCGCGATCCAAGCAGCAATGCCCGCATAGGGCAGCATGATAACAGCTGCGACCACACCAGGCATACCGAGATCGCGGCAACGCTGTGCGGTGGTTGCGATGGAGGAGACCCCCATGACGATGAACATCAAGATCAACAGGAACAAAGTGCCAAGCGCCGTGTCCGGATCGCCGCTCAGCTCCGCCTCAACGATCCAAAGCACAGTTGCGGCCATACCAAATCCGAGCATGGCCAGCTGCAACAAAGTATAGCTCTTGCGGTCGCGACGGCCGCTCCATTTAAAAAGGTCTTCTAGTACGGGCTTGGACATGGGCACTCTCATTCTTGCAAGTTACTTGCATGATGAAATGAGAGCTGCGCACCTAGAAGCTATTTTCGCACTTCAATCAGCGAACTGCTAGGTTATCCACATAGAAGCATATGCCGGGCCAAATAGAGACTTGATATCCGGGACTTAAACTTCGTTATTCATATCTTTTTTGAGCTTTTCGTAATAGGGGTTCAAGTCAACCAAAGCTGCAATCTCTTCGAACTCATAGATAAGAAAAGGATCATCAATGAGAGGGAAGCTGCCCTTTTCGGGCCGATGCGCACTATGGCAGAACATAGACCCCTTCTCAGCCTCATTCTTGCAGTGCTTCCCTTGCTGGGTCAGAGCCGCACAGCGCGCGACGATGCGCTCTTCAACAAAGTCGTAATCCACGCCCGATCCAGACGAGGGTGTGCGCTTTTGATACGTCTCGACGTGATAAGCAAACCAGTGGTTTGGCTTGTGTGCTTCCACTAAAGAAATGGCATCCGAATTTAGCTTTTTCGTCAGGGCCAACGTACTGGGTAGGTTCAATGTCGGAAAGATGCGGTTCGTTGGCATTTCGGTGGTCGCGATCACTTCACCTTCTGCGTTGTGAAATCTAGCTTGGGTATAGCCTCTGGGCATGATGTCTATCCTTCTAAGCGCAGCAACCGCAGAAACTGCATTTCCAACATAAAAAAGGACTATGTCAGTTTTGACATTCCGCAAGGGTTGGCTGCACGACTATCGCTTAAATCGCAGTGGATCGCCCCCATAGCAGTTCACTCCGCTCTCCCCCGGCATCATAAGGGCAATAAGCCAGACCAGGGCGCCCAGATAGGGCACGTAGATAAGCAATGCCCAATATCCGCTCCACCCACAATCGTGGCAGCGCTGCGCCGCGGCCGTGACAATCGCCACTGACCAGCAGATACAATACAGAATGATCAGCACCGCAGGGATGCCGGTCTCACCGAACCCCCATCCGAACTCGACATCCAAAAGTAGGATGACAATGCCTTCTGCGAAAGTCAGAGCCAGTAGGAGATTCAACCACAGAAAACTCATCCTGTTGCGCCGTCCGCGAGAGGTAAAGAGATCGTCCAGCGCGGGTTTGGACATTCCCCCGCCTCAAACGGCAGGCATCAGTAGAGACGCTCTTCAAGATATCCCAACTCACGATCGCACTTGCGGTTGTGACCTGCTGCGGCAATGGCATCGAGCTGACCTTTGAGCTGGGCAAATTCAGCGCGCTTGCTGAACAAACCAAGGGCAAGCAGCGCTTCAGGTGTAGAGAGGTACATCGAAGTGGCAATGATGCGCATATCTGTCGCCATATTATGCTCATGGGCGTTGGCGATCTCCAGCATCTTGCCTTGGACGATCATCGCTTCGGCGGTGATTTCGGAGCAGTTCAATGACCCGTAAACAATCGGGTCAAACTCATAAGCCTTAAGTTCTTCCTGCGGCATCGAGCAGGCCGAAACGGAGGCAAACATGGCAAGGGCGGCAAAAGCTTTCTTCATAACGATCTCATCTCTTTTGTGTGATGAGACCATTGTGCGTCTCTGTTTTTCGCACCTCAAAGAAATTGAGCTGAAACCTGCCAAAACGGCGATGAAGCCGCCATTCTCTGGGCGGCTTCATGCGATCTGTGAAATACTCGGTTAAGTTAATTGGCGGGACATCCCCCCCAAACCGAGATCTTCTTCCGCTTCAGGTCTCAGGCATCAGGTTATGGTCAATGAGATCCCCAAGCGGCTTGGAAACCTGCATCGAAAGATACCCCCACTGGTCCTCGGTCCTCTCTGGGATATTGGGCCAAGCCTTGCCCTCGCGCTCTGGCATACCGGGCAGAGTCTTCAAGAAATTCCGCGCCATATCTGTGTTGGGGCTGTCGGGGAAATGCTCTTCACAGGTAGCCAGCCGCTCCAGAAACCCTCCCTTCCCGGTCAGGCTGAAAGATTGACGGAACGAGGAAGGATCGAAAGGGCACTCTTCGCGTTCCTGCGTTTGGAAGAAGATGGCTACAACAGCCTCTACGCATTCTCGCGCGCGGTTGCGCCACATGCCCTCATGAACCTGCAGGTAGCCCCCGTCCACGAGATCCATCACTGCTTCGCTGCAAGCTTGCTCCCCACCCTTGTAGAAATGCAGGATCCGACGGTGTTCCGCTTTGGCGATATCTGCCGCCGAAACCCTTGGGGTGCTGAGCTCCGCCCGGAAGGTATTCCAATCCTTTGCCCCAGCAGCGCAGGAGAGCGCCTCCAGGGCCTGGGCACGGCTCAGCTTGAGCCCCTGCCCTGCCAGATAGGCCGCAAGGCGCCCAGCGGCGTCTTTTGCGTCACGCACCGCTTCAGGCTGCGCATCGCGTTTCAGTTTGGTCGTCTTGGTGCTGTCTTTGGACATCACATCACTCCTCATATCAAACGAGATCGGTTTGACAGCTGGTCCGTTGCCGCAGGGATCTCATGATGATCAAGGCGTGCGATTGTCTGGGCCCTTCAGGGCGACGCAGGTTTACCACGCGGAGGTTGTCCGTGGACCGGGCAGGGCTGCATCCCTGCGCCCAATATACGTACTGATAAAAACGCGGCAACTGGTTATCCACACCTATATTGGCAAGCCTTAAAAGCGAGACGCGCCCACTGGCAAGTTTCAATGAATGGCCTCACCGCCCTCCAACACCATCAATGCAGGGTGGGCGTATCATCAGATGCCGTCACCAAAGTCGGCCGGGTGTCGGGCTCAGAGCCGCGCTTATGCGCCTTTACCAGAACTACCTTCCCGCTCTTGTAACGACGGACGTGCTCACGCACTTCATGGCGCACGCGTGGCGCCTGACCGCTGGCGATCGCAGCACGATCTTCGGCCATTGTCATGGATCTTATCGGCGGATCGGAAGACGCCCTACGCCACTCTGCGAATATAACCCCTGAAAACCTATTCCCAAGCCGTATAACTATAACGCCCTACGCCCAATCTCGATGAGCTCCGCCGTGTCGCTAAATAACTCATCGAACATGCGTGTAATTGGCCAAGCGACCCTCGACCATTGCTCTTTGAACTTTGTCTCCAGTGGCCTTCCAGGCTTCCACCCCGGACCGGGCGTGCCGGGCACCGTCTGCAAAAAGTCTCGCATAATCTTAGTTTCACGGCTGTCGGGAAAATCTCTTTCGGCAATCACGGCGTAAGCCAAAAAGCCACCTTCATCCTTAATTTGAAAGGCCTCACGAAACAGTTTTGGATCATATGGTCTTTCTGCGAGATCCTGGGCTTGGAAATAGGCCAGAACAACAGCCTCTGTGAGCTGCACGCAACGACTATACCATGCATCCCTCTGACTTTCTGCGACGCGCTCTGAAAGCTGGTTCCAGACAGTCGACAGGCTTTCTTCTGCACCGCCAGGATAAAGCTGCAGCACACCCCTCAAGAGCACAGAATGGGCGTCCTCTGCAGGTGGCATGAGGCTCGTTTCAAAGGCTTCCCAACTCTCGGACCCTGCGACATGGGATACGGCCTCCAAAGACTCTGTCTCGGTGAGATTGACACCCTGCCCCGCAAGGTGGTCTCTCAACCTGGCAGCGGCCTTCTTGGCCTTACGTACGGATTGGATCGCTCTTTTGCGCAAGATTGGCGTCGTCATGGTCATAGCTTCCTTAACCAGTCTATATCCCTGAATCGCCGATCAGCTTAGATCTCCGGCATCTCGTCATCTTCAGGCTCCGCGGCGGGCGTTTCGACCTCAATCCGGAAGGCTTCGAGCGCCTCTGAGCGCCCCCAAAAGAAGTCTTCGAGCAGCTCCTCGCTGTACTCCAGTACAGGGATCTCGAAATGCCCAAAGCTCCCTCGCAAGAGCAAGGGCTCAGTCCCATTGGGATCTCCCGATAAGACAAAGCCAGCACAGCGGTGCGGGATGATGCCATCAGGGGTCACCAGCTCATGGCCCTCGAATACAGTGTGCTCGCCGACAACAACGCCGGGCTGCACCCGCGTATGATGAGGCAGGACAGCGTTTCTGCCGATCACAGCACCGCGGCCGACCTTCGCCCAGTTGCCAAGCTGGGCGCCCTCGTGGACTTGTGCCCCTTCATGGACCTCCGCGTAGGGACCCAGGCACACATTGTCACCGATCACGGCATTGGCGCGCACTTTGGTCCAGCTGCCGGAGGTTACATTCTCGCCAAAGCGCGCAGAGTCTGAAATCTGAGCAAAATCGACGCCCTTGTGGCGCTTCTTTAATCCGAACATGGGGCTCTCTTCCAATAGATGTCGACCTGATGGTCGGTCCTGTCATGCCAGTATAGATACCTTGGTCGATCGAAAGTGCGAAAAATATTCAGATATGGTCTTGTCGTGCCGCTATCCTGGTGCTAGATCAGGTTCAAGGCGCGCAGCCCCGGCACTCGCAGGCCGAAATCGCGAAGCACCAAGACGATCCAATACTTCAGTTGATCAGCCTCCCTTTTATAGGCTCCGGTCCAACTTGCGAGCAGATGAGCCTTTAACAAAAGGAGATGGATTATGATCCTGAATAAGACTTCCCTACGCGACATCAAGACGGCCCTAATGGCCATTCCCGGACACCCTGGTTCCTCGCGGATCAGCGAAGCCCTCGCCCGCGGCTTTGGTTTCGATGACCATCATGCATTGAAGGCCAAGTTTGATGCCTATGAGGTTTCGATTTCGGACCTCCCGCCAGAGGTAGACTTCGACACGGCCTCATTCATCAAGGCAGTTGGCCCATCCGAGCGTCAGACCATTCTCGATCTAGCAACAACGGCGCAATACCTCGCAGACGGCGGGATCTTCCTGGATGATCTCGAAAGCTATCCCGAGCTCCGCGGTGGTCGGGTCATTCTCACTGGATGGACCAGCAAGGACTGGACCTTGGCCGCTTCCGATTTTGTTGAGCGCATTGGTTCGATCATCGGAACAACCACCTGGGTGCTCAATATGGTCGATAGACTATGGGACATGGAAGTCGCCGTATTTGGTGACAGCGAGGCTGAAACCTTTGACGTATACGACCCCGAAAAGGGAGTTCGCAAACCGACACTTCAGGAGCACTACGCGAACGAGGAGCTCGAAGAATCTACCGGTGTCACAGTCATGGCTTTTCTCGATGGGACCTTTGTCCGGTTCCGCGACATGCTCCCGAAGCATAGCCAGCCGAGCGCGCAATATTTGGCAGCGAGTGAAAAGGGGGTCCGCATGGTACATGGGGATGCGGAATACGCCGTCGAAGTGTGGCTCTTGATCCGCAGCGGTTCTTGAAAGTCCAGGCGCCGCTTCGGCGACAGCCTTTACGTGTCAGAAAAACATATATGTTTTTCTGACACAGCAGCGTAGACACGTCCCCCGTAAAAGTGGGGAGGATATTCTGCAGCAAATGTCACATCTCGGCCTCCTGAGTTGTATTTTTTTCGCACATGCCTTTCTTTCTCGCATGGCTGGGTTTATCTTGGGGGCAAAGGAGCCTCTGCCACATGAACACCCTCCACTTTTGCCGTGATGGCATTCTGCGCCGCACGATTACGACGCGCTTGCCTGAAGTAACGGATGACTACCGCTTTGAAACCCGGCTGATCCCGGTTCAGGCGTGGGAAGCCTCTACTGATCCGGACGTCTTCCTCAAGTCTCTGCACGACGGCATCGTCTTTGAAGATGGCCTGACCGTGGGGGAGGTATTCGAGAACCTGGCGCCTTGGGCCGAGACAATGCGCGGCGTGGCCTGCATGGATTTCCCTGCGTTCCTTGAAGAGATGCGCAGCACACACGACAACCCCATGCAGGATGTCGATAAAATCACCATCTCCTTTGATGCAGAAATCTCTGCGGTGCCGCGGTACGAGCGCGAAGGCCCCATCTTTGAAGACCGGAAGATGAACCTCGGAACGGCCGCATTTACGGGCCGCATCTCGCTGGATCAGGGTTGGAATATGACGGCTCGGGTCAAAGAAGAATATCGCGCTGAATATGACGGTGCTGAGAGCGTATCTTTGAGCTTTTGCCCTCTGTCCGAATGGAAGCATCTGCCCATCTGCATCGACAAAGCAGGCAATCTGCGCGACGAGACGGCCAACAAACGGGCCTCCGTTCACCTCGGCACCGAACAACCACTCACCGCGGCGGATCATAAGAACGTCAAGCTGACCGCCAGCCCCGAAGGGGTCGTCTTCGGCCATGATATCGTTATCGATGCGCCCGAGCCGACCTTCTTTCACGCTCTGATCCGCGGCTTTCTTTGGGATGTCGGGTTTCATTATTCACCCGTGCATCGCGACGAGACCCGCGACAGCATCATGGCAAGCGTGGATGAGATCAACGCGATGGAGAGCCTCGAAGAGCTCGATGCGCCTAAAGGTAATGCTTACGAGATCGATGGCGAAGATCGCGCCGAAATCGCCTTGATGGGCAAGCTGGTTGCGAAAGCCTCCGAGATGGGATTGGCGGTCAGCAAGCCGAAGCCCCAAGGCGACGATGCCTGACCTGCGTATGTCATCAACGCCGCGAGGTTGGCTTGCCCGCATCTTGCGGGCTCCGGGCAAACTCCTTTTGAGCCTTGGCTGGGAGCGGCGGGCAGGTCTTGAAGCGCACCTGCGTCAGCAGATCAAGGATGCGGATCTTGAACGTGCTACAGGCGTGGCCGCAATGGTGGGACGCTGTTCGCTTATAGAACGCTGATCAGTGCCGGCGCTCGCCGCTCTCTTCCAACAGCAGATCCAGGAACGGATTTCCCAGAAACGTATGCTCCGCGGCCGCGCGCGCATCCTTCACGTCAGGGGTCGCGATCGAGAACAGCGCATGATGCGAATCGCACTCCCCACAGTCGTAGCTCAGAACCGTCCGGCCGCTATCGGTGTCCAGTGACAGGCTGCAGCTGCCATCCATCATCGCGTCGATCGCGGTCTGGATACACATAAACACATCCGCAGGCGCCGTTTCCGGCTCATAGGCGCGCTTTGAAGCACGGCGCGCAATCAGCTCGGCAGAGTAGTGATAAGGCTCTGCGGGCAGGTGCCCTGCCCCCTCCGTGGTGCTGAGGTAGGCCATATAGGGGATGGACCCCACAACCGGCAGAAGGAAGCGCCCCCCGTTTTCGATCTCCGTCTCTTCTTCAAGATACTCGATGTCGACGATCGGGTGGTGGGTATCGCAGTGCTCACAGACATAGGCGAGAAGCAAACCGCCGGTGCGCTGGTTGCGGTAGACCTCCACCTCACCTGTGGCGATGCAATTATCCGCAAAGGCCAACATGGAGGCGACCTCAGGCGAAGGGATCAGATACCGATGCGCTTCAGTCAGGCCGATTGCCTCATCAGGTTTGATCTCTTCTTTGCGCATTGCCGTCCGGTCCTTGTCACTCTTCGATCTGATCAGATGTAACCAAACCGAGCATTTGTAAAGCCTGCCGGGTCTTATCTTGGGCGGCACGCTCACCGGCATCAAAGCCGTTCCTGAAAGCCAGCTCTACGAGCTCCGCCTCGCGTTTCGATTTTGCCTGCGCCTTCAGCGCTTCCAATCTCAGCATCACATATTACCATCTTCAGTTAATTTCGCATCACGTAGCACTCTATGCCCCCATGGCAGAAATACATCGGACACTGACGTGAAAACCAGTATTTGCGAATAATGCTCCACATATCATTGTATCAGACCCCCACAACATATAATTAATGAAATACAGATTTAGTCTTTTTCGCAGGAGCCCTTCATGTCCGATGCCACCGTACTCGACGAGAAAAGCACCACCGCCGAGATCGTCGCCGAGGCTTTGGATCAGTGGGTCGCTCTTACCGGCGTCAAGCAAGATCAGACCAGCTTCACCATGGGGGACATGGACGTCCACAGCATGAACGAAGTAATGAAGAAGGCGATGGAGCTCGATCCCGAAGGCACCACGACCTATCTTCTGCTCGAATGCTTCTTGCGCGATTATCTGGAACGAAAGAGCTTCACTGCTGCGCAGATCATGAAGGACTATGACGCAACATCAGCCTATCTGCAGAAGGCTGAACTGCTCTTCTCTGTTGTGCAGTCCGAACGCGCGCTGGAGTTGGCCTCGCAGTTTCGTGCCCGGGTCACAGATGGCGTCCGCCACTATAAGGCAGACCGGGACGATGTGATCGATGTGATCAATGATGCAGACATTCTGCCTTTCCTCCGCCGCGATGCGCTGCACTCGTTGGAAAGCCTGAAGCCGTATCAATTCCTGCGCGGCCCCGCGAGCACAGGGCCCGCTCAGGTGATCGAGCACATCTATCAGGCCTGGAATATCAACGATCTGCTGATCGCTCTGCGTGATATGCCCGTCTCGGGCATCGCGGTTGTCTTGCTGCGCGATCCTGCGCATCCGGATCGGAGCTACTTCGCCTTCGCCATGCGCAACGGCGAGAACGTGATCCTGTTTACCGATAAGAACAAACCAGCCTACCCCGGTCAGGAAGATGTTTTGGCCGGCCGCGGCTCACGTGGCACAGGCCGGTCTTATATGTCCCGGGCCTGGTCGAACCACTTCCCCTATCAGATCATCAAGACAGGTTTTGATGATCGGGGTGATGTGTATTTCAAACCGGAAACCACACCGGTGGCTGCTGGCAAGGCTGTCGTGCCCTTGATGAAAATGTCGGACCTGCCACCGGCACAGGTGGTCTGGTTGACCATGATGCTGTCCCTGATTTCCGAGAAATTCTGGAAGCAGAGCTGGCAAGCCGAAGCGCTAAGCTACACGGGCGAGATGGTGCGCAACAAAGCCTTGCTGGTGACAGATGGCCGCGGAGAAAACCTGCCGATGGCCAACGACTACGCCCCGATCGCTCTGGATGAGGTCAAAGTGGCAGATATCACACGCGAGGCGCTCGATGCCCAGTTGGAGCGGCCAACACAGGGTGTTCACGCTTGGATGGAGGAGCGCTACCGCGATACGGTCACGCATGAGGTGGTCAACCAGTGGTTCACGGACCCCGGCACTGTTCTCATGCTGCCCCGCACCCCAGATGAGCACAGCCCTCCCCAGAGACGCAATCACGAAGTGACCAAGCAGGTGGCCCCCGGCATTCTGGCAGTAGAAACCCGCAACTCACTGCCGCATTGGGAGCAGCCGAAAGGGTACAAGCTACAGACATTCTCCGCCACTGACTTTGGCACCGAGGAAGAAATCCGGGACGACCGCATCTGGGTCGCGCGCCACAACTTTGCCAAGCAGATCCAGAAGGCTGCAGACGACGAGCACAAGCTTCGCGCAGGTGAGGTTGCTGCTTGGTATAATAAAGCCGTTGAGAAGAACCTGCCCTACTTGCTTCAGCAGATCGCGGAGTTCAGCCTCAAACAGAAAGCCGGCACCCTGGAGCGGGGTGAGCACTTTATCCGCTTCGCACCGATCAAGGATCCAGAGTGGCGCTATGAGTACCGTACCGATAACCCGATGGGCAACGGGGTGTGGGGCAGTGGCAAGTGGCGCTGCGTCCTGACGGATGCGGTTTCGACATACCGCGCCATGTTCAAGCCGCGCACCGCACAGGATCTCGCCTTGCTTTGCGGTTGCGAAATTGACGGATTGCCCGATGTGTTGCAACACTGGTCACGAGGTAAAGACTATGTGGGCAATCACCTCCTGAATCGCCTCGATCCGATGGATACGATTGTCGAGAATCCTTGGAAGAAGTTTGGAGCTGAAGTGAACGTATTTCTGTCAAAGCGCGGACTGGCGCAAATCGAGAAGCGGCACGGCTGATGCTGGGGTTTGGACGCAAAGACGCAAACGGCGATCAGACCCGCATCGAACACCGCGGCCGCCACACCCGCGCCTCGCGCACCGGTGGCGCCTCCGTGCGGGCCCAGGGCAAGATCGGCAAGACCAATGCCACGGTGAACAGCAAGCATGGGCTGCGCCTATCGCGAAAAGTGGCAAAGGGCACGCAGATCAATCTTCAGAACGGCCGCCTCGGCGTCCGAGGGCGCTACGGCAAGGGGCGGTTGAAGACCAATCTGTCAAAATCAGGTCTCAGCTTCTCTTGGCGCGCGCGCCGCGGCAGCTTCAATATTACCCGCCCGGCCCGCTCAAGCTTCAAGATCGCCGGCATGCAGTTCCGCGGCAAAACGGCGGTGAACCTGCATATCATCTTCGGGATTATTGATCTCGGCATCCTCTGCCTGAAGCTGCTCTGGCTGCCTTTCGGCCTGGTGATCGCCCTCTTGCTCACCGCCTTTAGCTCACGCCAAGGGGATCAAGATGAAGGGGCTGCGGGGTGAGCTGGCGCAAGTCCGATAAGATCGGCACGGTCGAACGGTTCACCGCCGAGGGGGTGAAGTTCGAGAACCACTTTCTGCCGGCCTATGAGGGAGCCCAGCTTCAGGGCGCTGACCCTGAGGCGAAAGGTGAGCAGCGTATTAATGCTCAGGTCGAAGGTTTTAACCGGCGATACTACATCGCGCGCCTGCGCAAGTCTGATCGCAAGGTCCTCTTTCGCTGGGGCGAGCTCATAACCTGCAAGGCCTGCTATATCAACGGAAAATTTGTCTCCGCCGAATATTACGCGACCTGAACGACCGATTGAAAGCAGGTGGCCGACCAATTGAAATCACCGATGTGCAGGTGCTCTGCGGCTAGGCGTTTTCAAAGGATCCAAGCAAAATGGCTCAAGCCAGATTGCAATCAAAAAGGAACAACAGATGTCGGAAAAGCCAACCTATGAACAAGTTGCACAAGCCATGGTCGACCTCGGGATGCCCGCGGTGGAAAACATGCGCGACCCGAACTTCCACTACTCCATGGGCAAAAAGGCAGATGCGCTGATTAAGGAGATCGAGGTCGAGATGGGCGGCCCGATGCCTGAGATCGCCAAATCCGTGCTCTACACCGCAATCGAGAAAGCCGGCTGCATGACCGGCCCGCAGCTTGAAATCGTGACGGAAGACGAAACGCCTACGGCCGAGATGTAAAGGCAAGGAGCGCCGAAGGCGGCGCTTTCCATTCCCCCCAGATCATGTGGTACAGAATTATACAAGCACAGCATATATTTTTTCACGAACCCCTTTATTCGCAAATCAGTTAGACCTATCTCATCTATATTGGTTCACACGGCGTTGCCTTTACGGCCTTCATGCGCCACCAAAAGGCACCGTCGAGAAAAGGACATTAAGATGAAGTTTCACCTGATCCCCGCTACCGCAGTGATGCTGGCTCTGGCCGGTACGGCTTCGGCCCAAGAATGGTCTCACGCATCCCCCGGCATGGGGCAGCATGAAGGGCTGCTCGAGACCGAAGATGGTGCCACAGGTATCAACTATGCCTGCGCCGACAGCTATTCCCAGGTGGGCTTCAAGGCAGATGGCGTCCATGTGGCGGCCGGCGTCAGCACGATCTCCGTGGATGGCGAGGTGGTTGCCGAGGGCAACACAACCTACAACTCCAAATGGGATGCCACCAGCTTCACCAATAAGGTTGAATCCGAATGGGGCCCCAAGCTGAAGAATGAGCACAATAAGCTCGTTCAGGCCCTGGCACAGGGTGCGGAAGCCATCTGGACCACACCCAATGGCGAGAGCTTCAACTTCTCTCTGAAGGGCTCCAGCGACATCGTGTCCTGCCTGATCAAGTAAGCAAATCCCCGGTATCGGGGTGATCCGTAGTAAGAATGCTCCAAGACATTCCAGGCTTGCTGTTCCCCGATGTTACCGGGGGTGGAAAACTTGAAAACCGGCCAGCGCAAGCTGACCGGTTTTTCGTTTCTGATGGGAGGTTCACTGGATCAGATCAGCGGGTTTGGCGTTTGAAAAAGAACGGGTAAGGAACTTCCAGGGCCCCTCCCCCGCGCAATAAAGGGATTGCTGGTATGGCAGGTTCTCGCCTGCCGTTTTTCGCAATGTGGATTCTGAACCCCTTTCAGGGTAAATCCGTCGAGCTGCCATTCGCGCCCGGGCCAACGCTGCTGTTGTTCGTGCGAAAAACGAATGTCGCTGATATTCCTAACGTCAGAGAAGACACATGAAAGATACACTTCGCCTTGTGATGGCGGCTTTGGCCGCCCTGTCACTGTTCGCCGCCCCAGCTTCTGCCTTCAGCTTCGGGAAGAAATCTACCCAAGCTGTAGAGACAGTCGAGATCATCACTGTCCCCGAGCAGCTGATCACCGACCTTCAGGAAGACTTCGATCTGCCAGAGAGCTCCGCCGCTGCCATCGTCGGCAATCTGGCACATGAGTCCGGTAACTTTCGTATGCTCCACGAGATCAAAGGGACCTGCTACGGCTATTCTCAGTGGTGCGGGTCGCGCAAGACTGCCTTCCGGGCCTTCTCCAAATCGCGAGGCGGTCAGCAGACCTATGAGGCGAACTACGGCTTTCTCAAACACGAGCTCGCCACCGAATACCAGCCGATGCTGAACCGCCTGCGTCAGACCGAAAACGTCGACAAGGCTGCAAAGATCTTCATGAAGGAGTTCTTGCGGCCGCGGGCCTCGACGGCAAACCTCAAACGCCGTGTGCGTTTCGCCAAACAGTATCTGAACGAGGATTTCTCCGGCGCTGGATGCTACTCTCACTTCAAGCTTGAAGGCGCACATAGCCCAGCCCCCTGCCCCAGCATCAAGCTGGCTCAGGCCGGCTCATAAGCTGGGCTCAGGTGCTGCAGCGTCATCCCTGTATTGCTCAGCGGCCTCTGCCTCGGCGCCGATAAGCCAGGCCAGATCATAGCCTGCACGGTCCCCAAAACTGACCAAAGCGCAATGCAACGCATCCCGGTCCATTCCGATGGACCGGGCGTAGCGCTCTACTTCCAGCTCAGCGCCAAACCCATTGCCCAGAAGCTCAAAAGCGACCAAGGCCACAACGGTTGCCGTATCTGAGCTGTAATAGGGATCCTCAGGATCAAAGCGCAATCTGCGCTCCATCTGGTTGAGCGCGTCATGCAGCTCTTGGAGGCTATAGTTGATCTGCTCAAGTTCATCTTCGATCCCGCCGCGCGCCTCAATGGACAGGAACCGGCAGAATACCTTGAAAAGCTTCTGATGTTCGGTGAGCGCTGCCGCGGCGGGCAGCTCATAAAGCATGTTCGCGCCGCGATCGACAGTGACCTCTTCGGGATGGAGAACACGCTGCATCGTATCATATGGCACCAGCGCGCCAAGACCCGTCTCCCGAAGCGCTTCAAAGAAAGGTGCGGGATCACGAAAATGCTCAACAGGGTCTTCCATTCGGCTGCGCAGGCGCTCTGCAACACGCGGTGAGAGATCGCCTTGAGGGACAGAAAGGCCACCAGCCTCAAAAACCTGGGCAATAGCTGCCGGTGTCAGTCTGTTCAGGCGCTTCAGGATTGCCTGCTCCGCCCCAGCACCGCCTTCACCGGAAAGGAATGCAGCCATCGCAGCCTGCGGCTTCATTCGCGCGCGCAGCATCAATCCCGCCTCATCATAGGCGTCATTTTCGCCCAGGTAGATATGCGGATGGCTCGGGGAGGTCATCGCCCAGCGTGTGGGATCGAGGATTCTGCCATCTTTGGCTTCCAGCCAGCTGTGCTGCTGCAGGGAGCCGCGATATACCGAGGCACTCGAGACATAGCCATGATAGTGCCCGCGGACGATCCGCATGCCCGCCACAGGCGCCTTTCTAAGCACCGCTGTGGCGACTGCATGACAATTGCCGGGCCAGTCCTTCAGTGGAATGCCAATCGTTTCGGCTAGATCTTCTGGATCGAGGGGGAATTCCTGGCTCATGGGACAGATCAGAGCTCTGGCTCGGCGGGTTCGTCCGCAATAAGCGGCTGCCACTGCTCCACACCTTCAGCGACATAGGCGCGCGGTGCATAGCCATCGAGGACGACAAAAATGCGCCCTTTCTGATCCTCGAGGGGATGGAGGTATTGGGTTTCAGAAAGCTCGATTACAGGATGATCCACGAAGGCTGCGATCTTAACAATCAGCTCGTAAGCATCTGGCTTGCCATTGGCGCTATGAGCGTCTCGGATCATGGCTTCAATTTTAGGCCCCATGATCTTGGCGAGATCATCCCGCTCCCGGGGAACGATGGCGTCAGGATCTTCACAGAACTCGTTCCAGCAATGGCCGGGTTCAAAAGGAAGATACCCCAGCCCCTCGATTTTACCCAAGGAGCCATCATTGCGGGCCGTCTGCATCGCCACGAGAAGGCTTTCAGCGATATGCGTGCTTGCCTCCAGCGTGTCCAAGAGTTCCTGCTCAGTTTCGAGCTTCAAGAGCCCGGACAGCCAATCCTCTGTGATATATGGCATGGTTTAGAACCCCGGCTCTTCGGTGTTCGAAAGCTCAGGTGCTTCTCTATCGTCGAGGCTTTCCCATAGAGCGATCAGGTCAGGCTCTTTCGGTCCGATCCACTCGATTGGTGTATCGTAAAAGCCGTCCGAGTAGACGATGGGATTACCCGCATCATCCCGCTCCAGCTGCCTAAACGCGCCGATCTGGCAGAGATCTGCGCGGGTCTCGAGGCTGCGGGGCATGCCAGCGAATGGACCCCAATTGGTTTCATAGGGAACGGCCTTTGCGGGATCGGCTTCATCAGGCGCCACATAGTCAAAGCCCTCAAGTTCCAGACGCATGACGGCCCAGAGACTGGTGCCTCCGGGATAGAAAGTCATCTCGCCATCAAACTTCGGATCTTGATCATAGGGCGTTGGAAAGCCGATCCGGACCAGGCTGGTTACTTCAGGATCGGCAATGCCGCTGTAGGCATGGGCCGCATGGGTGAGCTCGCGCAGACCCTCGTCACTGTCCACTGCAAAGGTATCCAGTTGACCGTTGTGATCCGGGCGGGAGATCATCCCGTCCTTGAGGGTGGCGCCGACCGTTTCAAGCGCGGACGCGAAGTCGCGCTCCTGCAGGAAGATTTCGCCCTGGCGCAGCAGGATGACGCTCTCATCCCCACCTACATTCGTTTCGCTGATCGTCTCGACAGCCTCGACCCTGAAGTCCCCGTCATCAAGTGCGGCGTCGCGCACAACAAGAGCACCACTTTTGGGTGACATGTCACCGATATTTGTCCAAGGCATTCTGTTCTCCGATCTGGTTTTCTGTCCAGGAGTCTAGGAAATCCACACGAAAAGACCGCATGAATAATCATGGCGTTTTGTTTTTTCACAAAGGTCAAATATCTATCAGGGCAACAGCAATCGAAAGGATACTCCAATGAGTGATAAGCTATACTCCACATTCTCCGGCAAAGCCGATGGCAACTTCGCCGGTCGCACCTTCGCCAAAATCTCCGGTTACATGGCCGCTTCGCGCGAAGCCCTGAAAGAAGCCGGCGCCGAGATCAAAGGTCAGGGGTCTTACCTTCTGCCTGAAGGACAGGAAGACGCGATCATCGCCAAGCTCGACACCCTGACCGTTCAGGATCAGGCCCAGGCCATGAAGGACCGCACCCCGGTTGCCGCAGATGCAGCAGCCAAGCTGAACATCGGCGACAAGTTCGATTTCGGCGGCACCGTTGGCGAAGCGCCGATCGTCGGTATCGGCAATGCCTTCACCCCCAAGGGCACTTCGGCGCATGATGACCGCCTCGAAGCGGGCAAAGAGCAGGTCTATGTCTATAACGCGAACGCACCGAAGTCGGCGATGCCGAAGCCGGAGCTGACCGAAGAAGAGAAAGCCGCCAAAGCGGAAGCACGTGCCGCCTCCGTTGCCAAGCGTGATGAGACCCGCGTACCGGTCATCGAAGGTTCCAAGACCAAGAATGACACGGTCACCGTCGATGGTGAAGAAGTTGCCATCACAGAACTGGGTCAGGCCTGGGAAATGGACGCTGACTCTGTTGAGACTCTGAAGGCGCGCTTCCCGGACACCGACTTCAAGGTCGGCGACAAGGTGCAGTTCGCGAAGTTCGAAGCACCCGAGAAGGTTGCCGAGCCGGAAATGTAAGCTAAGGGCTACATGCGAAAATATGGCCCGCCGATCTTTCGGCGGGCTTTTTCATGACAACGAAAAAGAGCCTCAAGGAGGCCGCATGTTTCAGACCACCCTCACCGCGCTCTATGGCGCAGGCATAGCCATGCTTCTGACGGTTCAGGTTCTGATCGCTTTTGGCGTCAACAAGCGCGAGATCTGCGCCCTCTCCACCATAGCCATCACACCGTGCATCCTTGCAGCCAGCGCAATGGGCAACTGGAAGCTCTTCGCGGGCACCATCTGCTGGCTTGCGATCTGCGCTTGGGGAAGCCCAATCATAGAGCGCCGCGACCCACCCGGTAGATCCGACCAATTCACACTTTTCGTGGCATCGCTGCCTTTGATGGCATGGATCGCCCTGCCCTCTTATCTGATCTGGACGGCGCTCGCGTCTCTTCAGCTTGTCTGGCTGCTCTTCGCCTGGGGATTGGCATGTCGGCCAATTTACCTGCTCTCGATTACGGCGGCCGCCATGCCGCTCATACCGAGCCTCGTGATGAAAACCTCAGCAGGCACAGTGAGCTTTGATGCGATCTTGTTCGGCGCTTGCGCCTATGCCTTGCTCTGGATCTATGTCGGAGCCGCCAAAACAAGAGCCCAGGCCCGGCCGCTTTGGTAAAGATCAATCTTCGGTTAGGAGGTCCGCGTCCCGCATCATCGCCCGGGTGGCCTTGTTCTCATGGAAGCGCCGACGGCTTCTGACATATTTCTTAGCACCTTTGACCGCCCGGGCCATGCCGCGGTTGCCGTTCGAGAAATCATTCCCAATCGACGCCCCGATATCGCGGTCCGCCAATTCAGCCCGAGCTCTAAAGCCCTCCATCGCCTTATCAAGATGCTCGGAGTTTTTGTTGCGCACCACGCCATTATGCGTCGGGATCTCAGAGCGGCGAACATCTTGATAGGCGTGGGTGTCATCCTGACGGTCCCAACTGTCATAGAGGAGACCCTCCTCCTTCTCCACGCAGATCACGTCCTTGCGGACTTCGCCATAGCCCGGCTTCCTATTTTTTCGCCTGTGATTGCGTTTCATCACATCGCCTCCTGCAAAATATGCTCCATGTACAATATATATTCCCCGGTTTTTTCGCAATGTCATGACACAGTGGTATCAACACGAAATATAAGAGGTTGATATGACCACAGCACAGCTCCCTTTCCGCGCAGATATTGCCGGTGCGATGCCGCCAACCATGATGAAAGATGTTGAGGGCCTCCTCGGCACCTCATCCCGTCTGCTGGGCATGTATGAAGCCTACAAGGCCTTCGCGGTCCAGAGCGAGCGTTTCGAGCCCCCGCTCGAAAGCGATGAGATCACAATCGCGATGCTCGAGGACATTCATGAGCGCGCAGCCAGCGTGGTGGAAGATGCAGAGATCGTCGCCGACCGCGGTCACACCGATGGGTTTGTCGCCATGATGCGCATGACCATCAACGATGTTGTGCCGAGCCTCGAAGATCTGCGCGCCGAGGCCGCTGGGGTGATTGCTACAGGCTACAATGTCGAAGAAGAAATGCCTGAGTTCGGCCAGGCCGATACCGTCATCATCTCCTCACCCTTCGCGACCGCGGATCCGATCCTGGCTTTCGAGAGTGACGAGATGGAAATCGAAGACGAACTGTCGTTCTGACATTGCACCGGCGCAGCTGCGGCTGCGCCGAAATAACTGTTGTGTAAAAACAATGTAATGCGCTTCATTCTTCACAAATTGGTTTAACATTTCTGAGCCAGGTCATCTCTCATGAAACTTGGAGATCTCTATAGCAATGCAGAGCTCACGGATGAGAGCGAAGCACTATTTCACTGCCTTTGTGCTGAAGTTGAGGGCTTCGACTTTACCTCAAAACTGCTCGCGTGGGAGGACATCGCCCTGCTCGAACCTTGGGGCGGCGGGGTGAAATTGATCACCTCGATGGACGCTCTCGCCACTCCAGAACAGATCGAGCTCATAAATGAGAAGGCGCATTCCTTTGATGCGCGCCGCTGTGTCGTTCTGGAAGGCGTCCGTGTGGTCGACGGTCACCACCATTTGGTGGCCGCCTACAAGATCCAAGAAGATGTGTCTTACATCGATCTCGAGGAGGCTTATCCGGAAGCAGAAGCCGGACCGGACTTCTGATTTTTCGCTTTCCGATCACGGCTTAAAAGGTAAACTGAAAGGCATCACCGAGCTTCGGTGTGAACCGGTGGATTTACCTTAGCCGTAGGCGCCGACATAAAGTTCCCCGATCCTGCCGGGGTGAAGACATTGCCAAGCACACTGCGGTTATTTGCAATCCTGCATTTTTCGCATAGCTGATCTTTATGTTCTATTTTGGACCACTTAACCGATGCGGGTAGCTGTATATTTCAACCTGCACAAGCGTTGCTTCAGTCTACGGGCTGAAGAAGGCGATCTGCGCGGTATTGTCATCGGTCATGCAGACCAGGTGGTCCTCACTGCGGTCACTTGCCATGTGCGGGCCGCCGGGCAAGCGACAGTCAGGGCCACCCGGGTGAAGAACGTCCACGCATTCCTGCGCGGAGATCTTGTCAGCCTATCTGGGTTTGCACCGACCAAGCGTGCAGCTGAGATGAAGCTCCAGCTGGAAGCTGATAAAGCTGCACCACGCATACCTGATTTTTCCAACAATGGCAGTATCTTCGGATACGATCCTTATGTGGATCACGGCTTCACCTCACGGATGAAAGCGCACTGCGGCACCTATATCACGGCGGCGCGCGCGGCCTTGCTCTCCATCACGGAAGCCCCCCGCATGCTCGACCCGGAGATGCGTCCAATCCCGGCCTAACGCCCTGGTTATCCACATGTCTCTGCCCCGCTGACCTATCAGCGAAACCTCTCCCCGACATATCTGCCCCGTAACGCGCCCAATGAACGGTCGCGCGCAGACATCCGCGGGAGCACCTCATGCCGACGACAGACAAGGACCTGGCCGAGAACTGGCCTGGCAAAAGCCCCGCCGAGGGCTGCGACATCTTTCACCCTGCGGCCTATCACATGCTTGATGTGGCTGCCTCGGCCGAGGAGCTGCTGACCTCCTTCGAGATCCCGCAGGGCGCCGCAGACGCGCTCGTGCTACTCATCTTTCTGCATGACCTTGGAAAAATCGGAAATGAATTCCGCGACATGGTGACCGGCGTTAATGTTGACGGATACATCTATCGTCACTGGGAATTGTCCGAGACTTGGCTCTTTGATCACCAGGCCCGTATCGCCGCCCATCTGGGCATTCGCCCGCGCGCTCTTTTCCAGCTGATTGCTGCGGCCTCAGGGCATCACGGCCGCCCTTCGCGGCGTGATATGAATGACGATTACATTCGTATGCGGGACCGGGCGGGTGTGCAGGCCGCGGAAGACGCCGCAACACTCATCGACCGGGCGCTGGCGCTCTGGCCTGATGCAGATCTCTCTGGGATGAGCACCAAGGAAACCAAGCGTTTTTCCTGGTGGCTGGCAGGTCTGACTTCCGCAGCGGACTGGATCGGTTCGAACCAGGAGTGGTTTCCGGCACAACATGCGGATCTCAGCTTTGACGCTTACCTCGATGAAGCACGTGTCAAAGCCCGTGCCGCTGTCTCGGCCGCAGGCATGGCGACTACGCCTGTCTCTACAGATCGGCTGTTCGACTTCGAGCTTCGGCCGATGCAGAAAGCCGCACAAGACATTCCCCTGCCCGAGGGCCCCTGCCTTGCTATCATCGAAGACGAGACCGGTGCTGGGAAGACGGAAGCCGCTCTGCTGCTGTCACAGCGCATGCTGGCGGCAGGAAAAGGGCTGGGTCTTTTCTTTGCCCTGCCCACAATGGCCACCTCCGATGCGATGTATTCGCGCATGCGTCAGGTCATCGGCAAGATGTTCGTAGGCACACCCAATCTGGCCTTGGCCCATGGACGGGCGCATCTGTCGCGCGAATTCAGAGCGACGATCAGCAATGAGGCACGCGGTGACAGCGATGTCTCCTGTACACGCTGGCTTGCGGATGACCGCAGAAAGGTTCTGATGGCTGATGTGGGCGTCGGGACCATCGACCAGGCGCTTCAAGCCGTCATGCCAACGGCATTTGCCACCTTGCGCCTCTTCGGCCTGTCTCGTCAGATCCTGATCGTCGATGAAGTCCATGAGATGGGCAACCCTTACATGGCCCGCGAGCTTGAAGAGCTGCTGCGTCTACATGCAATGCGCGGCGGCTCGGCGATCCTTGCCACGGCCACGCTGCCCTTGGATCTGCGGCGCCGGCTCGTCGAGGCCTTCAACAAGGGCGCCGAGATTGCCACAGCGCCAGATCTTGATGATCCGAGCTACCCTGCGCTCACCCTCTCTTGTGGTGAGACGATCACCAACTTCCCGCGCACAGCTTCCGCCAAGGGTCCGGTGCGGGTCCAAAGGATCGGCAGTCAGACCGAAGCAATCGACCGCGTCGTGCATCTTGCGAAAAACGGAGCATGTACGCTCTGGGTCCGCAATGCCGTCGATGACGCGATCGCCGCGGTACATGCCCTGCGCGCCCGCGGCATCCGGGCCCGCCTCTTGCACGCGCGCTTTACACTCTTTGACCGCAAGACCCATGAGCGCGACATCATGAAGATCTTCGGCAAGGAAGGTCAGGACTATCGTCACAAGAAAGACGGCACGGCCGAGGTTCTCGTTGCCACCCAGGTGGTCGAAAGCTCGCTCGATATCGACTTTGATGCGGTGGTCAGCGATCTCGCCCCCATGGCGGCTTTGATCCAGCGCGCTGGCCGTCTCTGGCGCCATATGGACAAGCGCCCCCGCGAGGATCGGCCTGTCGCCGAGCCGGTCCTTTATCTCCTGTCCCCACTGCCGCGCCCGGATGTGACCGGCAAGTGGCTTGATAATGTCATGCCAAAGGGGCGTTGGGTTTACCCGCTGCATGATCAGTGGCGCACCGCCCATGTTCTGCTACAGCGCGGTCAGATCACCGCCCCCGATGATCTGCGCGGTCTCATTGAAGCGGTGCATGGCCCGGACGCCTGCCCCCTCCCCGAGGAGCTCATCAAAGCAGAAGAACGACGCAACGCCTTGGATGATGTCGAGGCTGGTCGCGCCGCGCATAGGATCATCGATGTTGAGGAAGGGTACCGTGCCGGAGGCGATGGTGAGGATGGCGAGCAATACCCGACCCGCTTGGGCCGGCCGACCATCACAATCCATCTCTTGCGAAAAACAGAGCCGGAAGTGGTCACCTGGGCCCGGCGCGTAACTCCGGCCTATTCCGAGTTGCAGGTGCCGCTGCATAGGTTGCTCGCGATCGACAACCTGCCGCGCATCCCAGACGATGTCTACGCCGCGCATACGGAGAAATGGACCCATTGGAAGAAACGGGGGACCCGTGTTTTCCATGTGCCGAAGGATGGCAGGATCTGCGCCGGTCTGCGCTATGACCGTAAATACGGTCTGCTCTTCGAGTGAAGAAAATACCCCTCAACATAGACAATGCGAAAAACGGCGCATAGTTCCATCTGTGTAGGAGATATTTTACGTGTCACTGAATTTGATCATGGACCCCTGGATCCCCGTAGTAACGACTGACGGTCGTCGCCGCGTGATCCGACCCCATGAGATGATCGATGCGGAGATCCGTGCCGTGGATTGGCACCGGGAAGACCTCAATATCGCTTGTCTGGAATTCCTCGTAGGTCTGAGCTTCGCCGCCCTGGCGCCGGAAGACCTCGAAGCTTGGGAAGATGGGCTTGAGATCGAACCTGATGACCTGGAAGCAGCTTTTACCCGCCTCGCACCCGCATTCAATCTCACTGGTGAGGGCCCGCTCTTCTGTCAGGATCAATCCATGCTGAGCACAGGCAATGAGCTTCAAGCTGATGCCTTGTTTCTCGATTCTGCTGGCGAGAAAACCATCAGCGACAACAAAGACCTCATGGTGCGCCGCAACCGCTACGATGGGCTGACACTGCCCGAGGCGGCTATGGCCCTCTTCACCTTCCAGACCTATGCCGCGGCGAATGGTGTCGGCAAACGTGTCGGCTTGCGTGGCGGCGGCCCCATGGTGACCCTCGTGGTCCCGGGCGAGAACTTTTGGGAGATGATCTGGGCGAATGTGCCCTATGGACGCCCGGCCCGGCTCGAGGACTTCCCTTGGATGCGAGAGACCATTTCTTCCTCTCGACAGGCCACGACAAAAGGCAAATCAACCGCCGGTGCGACTGTGACGCTCCCCCTCGGGATGGATATGCCGGTCGAGACATTCTTTTCCATGCCGCGGCGTGTGCGCCTGACCTTTCAGGGGGACAGAATGATCTCCTTCCGGGAGCAGACTTACGGGACCAACTATATTGGCTGCCTGCACCCTTTGACGCCAAATTACACTGACCCCAAGACCAAAGACATCATCCCGGTGAAGGTGAATGTGACCCGTCTGGGCTATGAGAACTGGATCGGCACGATTATCCCTGCAGAGCAGGGTGTCGGCCGAGAGCGTGCAGCCAACTTCCGCAGCTTTGAGGAGAGGTTTCCCGGACAAAGCGCCTCTGTGCTAATCGCCGGATGGAACATGAACAAGGCTACGGCGGCCAATTTCATCTCAAGCCAGCCGGTCCTGCACAGTCTCTCGGGACGCAATCAGGTTTTGGTCCGTGGCATGATCAAAGCCGCTGACATCGTCTCGAGCCATACCTACCGCGCGATCAAGGATGCCATGGATATCCCTTACGGCATGCGCATTCAGACCGAGTTCTACATGCGCACAGAAGTGGCGATGAACCGCCTTTGCGCTGAGCTCTCCCATGGCAAAGCTCGCCCGGAGATTGGCGCCGCCTGGCTGCTCGAAATGCAGCACAGCGCCCTGTCCATCTTTGATGAGATTACCCTTCCCTGCATGACCCAGAGAGACCTCGAGGTCATCCCAAAGATTGTTAAAGGCCGTCAGGGGCTCGAGATGCGGTTCAACACCAAAGCCCGTTCCAGCGCCCCGCTCCGGGCCTTGCTGGAGATGGATGAGGAGCTTTCATCATGAGTGAGAAGATCAACCACGGTAAGGTTGCGATGAGCTGGTGGGCCACCAATCTCGCTGCTGGGACCACCTCCGCCACAGCATTGCGGGCACGCCTCCGGCGCGCAACCCAACCTTCCATGGTTCTGTCCGAGCGCGCTGTCTACGATCTTTCGCAGCGCTTGGGGCTGCGTCAGCCTCTGCAGATCCACCGCCTAGCTAAAACATTGGGGCGGATCACCCAGCATGATGAGAAACCCCTGATGGCTTTGCTCGGCGGGTCCGATCCCAAGCTCAGCCCGAAGCGCTTCAACCGTCTCCTGACCATGGAGCTCGGCGATGTGGCCTATGCCATCGGCAATGCGATCGATCTGGCTGGCGGCCGCTGCAATGTTGCCCAGATTTCCCGGGACGTACTGTTCTGGGGCGAACCAGTGCGCTGCCGTTGGTGCTTTGATTATCACAATGCGCCGGCGCCTGCCACGCTACAGACAGAAATCGACGAGGAATGCCCCCTATGACCACCTTTCTGCAATTCCACTTGCTGACCTCCTACCCACCATCCAACCCGAACCGGGATAAGGAGGGACGTCAGAAGACAGCGCGGTTTGGCGGTACCCCGCGGCTGCGGATCTCCAGCCAGGCGCTGAAACGGGCTATCCGCACAAGTTCGAACTTCCAGCAGATGCTGGGCGGCTCGCTCGGTGAACGGACGCGCAAGATCGGCGAGGTGATCGAGGCGCATCTGATGTCCAAGGGCGCAAGCCAAGAAGATGCGAAAAAGACCGCGAAAGAGATTTCATCTATCTTTGGCAAGCTGCAAGACGTCGACACCTCCGAGACCGACCGCGTTCGGACAAAGCAAATCGTTTTCATCTCCCCTGAGGAAAAAGCGCGCGCCATTGACGTGGCGGATCGCATCCATTCCGGCGAAATAAATCTCTTCAAACTCGACAAAAGCAAGGACGCCAAGGCGCTGCGCGATCTTGCAAAGGAAATGCGCAACGAAGTCCTGGGCACCGCCGATGGTGCGGTGGACATTGCTATGTTTGGCCGCATGCTGGCTGGCGCCACAGAATACAATCGCGAAGCCGCGGTGCAGATCAGCCACCCGATCACCACCCATACTGCAGTAAGCGAAGATGACTTCTTCTCGGCGATGGACGATCTGCAAAAGCCTGATGATCCGGAAGGCGCAGGCGCGGCCTTCATCGATGACGCAGAATTCGGCTCCGGCGTCTTCTACATTTACGCCTGTGTTGATCTGGATCTGCTGCTGCGCAACCTCTCTGGCGATCGGGAGCTGGCCATCAAGAGCATTGAAGCACTGATCCATGCCCTACCCACGGTATCGCCCTCCGGCAAGGCCGGGGCCTATGCCCATCATCCCCGCGCAGGCTACATGCGCTTGGAAGTCGGCAGCCAGTCCCCGTTTAATCTGTCGGGGGCCTTCTCACGGCCGATTTCCCAACAGCCCTTGATGGAGAGTTCGATCGAGGCGCTTGAAGATCACGCGCGCCGAAATGAAGCCGCCTATGGCATGTCACCTGATGAGACCTCCGTCATGGATGTTCATGCCGGAACCGGCTCGCTGGCGGATATCAAAGCCGCGGCAATCAAGGCGCTGCAGAGCCTCTGATGGACCCCTACCTCGTCTTCACCCTCTCGGCCGGCATTGCCTCAATGGGCAGCAATGCGGGCAACGAGTTCCGCGGGACACTGAGCTGGCCTGGGCGCAGTGCCATACTTGGGCTGGTGGCGGCCGCACGCGGCTTTGATCGTCTGGACGCCGAAGGTCATGAAAAGGTCAGCAAGCATAATGTGGCAATTGGCATCCATGATATCGGGGCATCCTTTACCGACTTTCACACAATTCAGTCTGTACCGCGCGCCGCGGTAAAACGCCCGGCGACACGTGGCGATGCCCTGGCATTGGCCCGCGCTAAAGGATCTCTTGAGACCACCTTGAGCCGGCGCGATTACCGCACAGATGTGCTCTATTCCGTGGCGCTTTGGGGTGGCGACATCGAGGCGGCCCTTGTGGCGTTACAAACGCCCGCCTCGGTTCTCTATCTCGGCCGCAAGTCCTGCCCCCTTAATGCGCCTCTCGCGCCCCGCATTGTGGAGGCTGCCGATCCCGGCGCGGCGCTGCGCTCGGCCGTTTTGCCCTATTGGAAGAACGAGCCACTGCAAAGCATCGCGACAGATACGCACCCTGCCCTTCAGGGGCGCAAGATCACCCGCAACGATGACCCCACATGCCGCAATCGGTGGGAGTTCAGAAACCGGACCGTAACGGTCCTCGATGTCGCTCAGGAGACCTGACCCATGTATCTGTCCCGAATGACGCTTTCGCGCACGCCCTCCATGCAGGCCTTGTCGAGCCTCTTGGATCCTGCCCACCAAGGCGCAGCCCTGGATGCGCATCACCGTCTGGTCTGGTCGGCCTTCAATGAAAGGGGTGTCGGCAAGAGGGACTTTCTTTGGCGTCGGGACAGTGATGGATGCTTCTATGCACTCTCCGAGCAGGCCCCTGCCCCCTCGGACTTCTTTGAGGACATCGAGACCCGCGAATTCGCCCCGGTGCTCTCCTGCGGTGACAGGCTCAGCTTTACCTTGCGCGCCAATGCAACGCGCAGCGTTGAGACACCCGGTGATATCGCGCCCAATGGCAAACTGCGGCGCCGCAAACATGATGTTGTCATGCATGCGTTGCGCGGATCAAATGACCGCGCGGCCGAGCGCGACGTGCTTGTGCAACAAGAAGGCGCCGCTTGGCTTTCCCGCCAAGGCCACCGGTTGGGCTTTGAAAACCTAAACTGTCACGTCGAAGCCTATACGCAGATCACCGTGCCGGCCGGGCGCGGCAAGCGCAAAGGTCAGCCGCATTTCGGCGTGCTCGACATCTCAGGGATTATCGAAGTCACCGAGCCCGCGCTTTTCCTGGCCGCAATTAAGACCGGCTTCGGCGGCGCGAAGTCCTTTGGCTGTGGCATGATGATGATCCGGCGCGCATAATCAGGTGAAACGGTAAGGATCGACGACAGTGAAAAGAGGTGCTACCGAAAGGTGACACCCTATTATTCACAAGGCCATTTTCGAATGAAATATTTCCTTCACGCTGCCGCGTTCCTCACCATGATGGCGGCGCCGGCAACAGCTCAGTCCTTCATGACTGGCAACAAGCTCCTCGATAACTGCGACAGTATAAACCCCAGCTATTGCGGCGGTTATATTGTGGGTGTTTTTGATGCCGCGCTTCCTGTGATTGAGGAGGGGAATACCGTCTACGGTTTCACATTCTGCGCCCCGCAAGAAGTCCTTGCGGGGCAAATCCGAGACGTTGTCGTACAGTGGTTGCAGAGGAACCCAAGCAAGCGGCACTACGCTGCCCCTTCTCTGGTCATGGTGTCTCTTTCCGAGGCCTATCCCTGCCAGTGAGACATGGCGAGGTTCAGGCGACCTTGCGGACTTCCTGGACCCAACCGTAGCGCCCGCGTTCGATCTTTTCGATATCGCCTCTGGCGACAAGGTCCCGAAGCAGCCTGTCTATCATGTTTTCTGATAAGGCAGCGGCGATCCCCAAACGCACATCCTTCCGGGTGAAGCTCTCCAGGGGAAACGTATAGGCCCGCACCATCGCCAGACAGCCCTCATAGTTCTGCGGTGCCGGACCATATCGCTTGTTGGATTGTTTGGCGATCAGACCTGCCTTGACGGCAGACTTCAGAATGTCTTCGACATACCTGCGGGAGACTTTCATCTTGGGTGTTGCCAATAAATCATCCACGGAAAAGTCGATGCCGCGCCGAAGTCGGAAGTTGATCAACTGAAGGATGTGGGCACGGCGCTTTTCGCGCCGTGGCGCCTCTTGGTAGAGACGAACCAGTCCTTCTGTCATGACATGCATAGATTAAACGCCCCGGGGTTCTCTATTGATACAATATGGACTGCGAAAAACCATAGCGCAAGATCAACATATATTTGTTTGCTAAGCCATTGTCATTGCGAATTTCACGCTTAGCGATGATCTTAAACATGAAATAGGAGATATGACCCATGCAAGACTACAAGATCTACACCGCCGAACATGACCGGGTCGTTTCAGTGTCCTTTTACAAAGATGATCTCCTCGACCGTGATCCGGAGAACTTGAATAAGATGAAGCAAACACTTGCGCAATTCGCGAGCGGCGCCGAGATCGAGATCATGGATCCCGAAGTGCCACGCACCTTCCTGCTAGACTGTTCGGGATCGATGCGGGGCAAGACAATCGCCGCCACCGTCACAGGCATGGTTGAGATGGGCGACGCCTTGCACGCTGCTGGCACCCCCTTCGAGATCCTCGGCCACACCACCTCGGCCTGGAAAGGTGGCCGTCCTCACAAGGAATGGATGGAGCAGGGCCGCCCGCCCCTGCCCGGACGCCTCAATGAGTTACTGCTCATCACCGTGAAAGAGCGCGACGAAGACTGGCCTGACGTGCGCGACAATGTCTATGGGCTGCTTCACCCGGGCTTACTCAAAGAGAACATCGACGGCGAGGCCATCACCTGGGCGGCAGAGCGCATGCGCGCGCATGAGACCCCGGGTCAGTTGATTGTCTGCTCTGATGGTGTGCCCATTGACGACGCCACCCTGGCTTACAACGATATGAACCTCCTAAAAGACCATCTCATCAAAGTTTTGGAGCAAGAGGCATCCAACGGCCTAAATATCGGATCTGTATCGATCGACATTGGCCACGGCTTTAATCCTTCTGCTTATCCTGATGCGCAGAAGGCTTTGATGCTGGATACCCGCAGCCACTCTGAAAACACAGCGTCTCTGCTCCAAGCTATGGGTGATGCGATGGCATCGCATGAGCGGCAACCGAATGCTGAGGAAGATACGCTCTCTATCTAACCGTGAAGAGCAAAAAGGCCGCCCTCAGGGCGGCCTTGATATCATTCAGTGGCGTTTAGCTTAGCCGTTCAGGCCATAGGCCTTGAAGGTGCGCATCTGGCCGTTGCCGAAGACCGAGTCGACCATGTAGCCGCCGGGGGTCTTGAACAGCGACAGGCAGCTGCCGTGGAACTTGCCGACCTTCTTGAAGCACAGGGTGTTGCCCTTGGTGGCGCCGATCTGGACCGGCACGGTGATCGGCTTGCGGCTGCCCATGTAGTACATCGCGGCGGAGCCATCACGGTTGAAGTTGAACGACATGATACCGCGCTTGGTCAGGCTGAAGGTGTTCGAGCCCGGGTTGCTTGCGAAGTAGGCATCGCGGGTTTCGAGAACGCCAACCGGTGTGCCCAAGTTCTTGTGCGAGGTCCAGGTGTTCATGTCGATGACATTGTTACCGCCCACACGGGTTACCGAAGGGTTGTCCGTCGCGGTTGCGGTGGTGGACGGACCCGAAGCGCTCTGAGACGTGGGTGCGGCGCAACCCGAAACCAGAACGGCTGCGAGAACGGCGACTGCGGTGAGGGTGCGACGGGTGGAACCAAACATGAAGAACTCCTAGATGTTGTGTGGTGGCGGTGCTGCCTTGCTTGATATTGATATAGTATGCGAAAAACATTGGTGCAATAGGTTTGCGAAAAATAATTACCTAATGCACATCTGTCGCATATTTGCCATTCTTGTTACAGTGCCGGCTGTTCGATCTCAGGCGCGCGTGCGGCATAGAAGATGGACAGGTGCTCAACTGCGTCCTTTACCATCTCGCCTGTGTGCGGGTGAACGAGCTCACCGGTGGCGTCGTAATGCGCGAGATCTTCTTCTTCGATTTCATACTCATCGCCGAACTCGAATAGGACAGCCCATCTCTCAAGCTTATCATTTTCCTTTGAGATTTCATGAAGCATCTCGCTGAGCTCAGGTCCATAATGGATCCCGGTCTTGTCCGAAAAGAACTTCGGGGAAAGCATTTTGTGGGCATCAGGACACAGAGTGTCGATGAAGGCTTCCAGCTTCTCTCTCATCTCTCGTTCAGTCATTCTTCACTATCTTTCAGTTATGCATTTTCTGATTATGCTTTTCAGGTTATGCGTTCTTTTCGCAATTACCACACCATCTCTATGGATTCATGCCTGCCGTCTCACAGCCTGGATCCTTATCTTTGAGCCCTTTTTTGAGCGTCAGCGAAATTTCATAGGCCTTGCGGTGGGCGGCGTAGCCAGCCTCCGAGAACCCCATTCCCTCCCAGTTCTGAGTGGGACAATCCCCCAGGATATCGGCCGCGGCGTTGATCATCAGGGCTGAACGTGCAGCGCCTCGTGCGTCTGGCTCCACCCAGAGTTGACCGGACATATAGAAGCCCTTGTATGCCCCTGAGGGGTCGAAGAGACCCACGGTGGCCGGAGGTTCCCAATCATCGAGCCAGCGGGCCTCCCATCCCTCTTCGTCGCGTGCGACTACCGGGAGGTCACCGCCCTCCTCTACCAGCGACTCCACGAGGTGCTCATAGTTCTCATCTTCGCCATCGATCGAGAAGACCTCCATCACCATGGCGGGGCCGATGTATCTGTCGAGGTCCATGTCCCAGGGATCGACCGTCATCGTCTGTTGGTCGCGATGTAGACAGATTTGATCAGGTGACAGGATCATCCAGGAGATTGAGCCGGGATCCTCATGCCGGTTCACATAGCTCAAACCGTCGTATCCGGCCTCCTGCAGTATCTCGATGAGATACTGCTCCTGCGTACCGGGCTCGAGATCGCGCATCTCCTCCATCTGATCCCCGATCAAACCAGGGTGAGATTGCTCGATGATGTCGGCGATGTGCTCCGGGGAATGATCATCGTCCACATCAAGGACCCTTAGCGGGTTTTTGATATCGAGGTAGGCCGAGATTACCCTCGCGTCCTTGTCGGACATACGCGTGCGCGCCGCGGTCCTGGTTCCAAAATGGGTGAAAGGGGCAATCTCGCTCACATCGCAGCTTGCCAAGGTAGCGTGATGGGTGAGCTGCAATGCGCCGGTTTCCCCACGCACCGCTGTCTCTTTCATCTTCTGTTTAAAATCACGCGTCATCATGGCCTCCACCTTACGATCCTGAAGATCAGGATCGTCTGAGATCATGAAAGAGCAAAGCGATCAGCTGGGCTCAGGTGTCTCATCGCAAAGCTTGTCCAAGGCACAGCCGATGCTAAAGCGGACATCTTCTTGGGTGATGTCCTCATCCGGGAGGCGCCGCATGATTGCTTTGGAGGTCCAAATGTCATCGTGATTTCTGAACCCGCCTTCAAGTCCGTGGTACTCTGTGACTCCGGTTAGGGTACGGGTGTCATAATCAAACCGCGGATTTTTGGACAACTGGAAAACCCCAACGGGGTCCAGGAACTTGATCTGACTGAAGTCGGTCGCTCTATCTACCTGAGCCTCAACAATAAGATCCATCTCCTCTTTGAGTGAGAGCTGATAGCGCCGAACGAATTCGGCCTTATCGGCTGCCGTCTCAACAATCAGGAAGCATGTCTGTTTGTCGTTATTGTAACCTAGAATTTCCAAGCCCTTGAGAAGACGCTGCTCATCTCTGATATCTAGGATTTCTGAGGCTTTGTCTTCGATTTCACTGTCGCTGAAGGCTTCGCAAAGCGTCTCCACTTTGCCATCGACCTCAATGTGGAGCCCCCGGATTAAAGGGTGTCCGGCTGCGGCTTCCAACATTTTCTTAAAAGCGACTTCAGGATCCGTGTCTTCGATATCCGCCATAAATGGCGATATAAAAGAAAGGACCCTGTCACGCGCTATGCTTGCAGGTCTTTCAATGCCATCGACACTAAACTGCATAATGCTGCTGATCCCGCAGTCTACCGCAACCGTTTGATTGACGGTCCAGCTATCTTCTTTCTTTCGGAGATCGAACGCCAAGCTTCCATCACGCGCGGGAAAATCAGCCTCCTTTCGCATGAAGTATCCATCATCTATCTGCTTCAAAACGATACGGGTTGCGGGTTTCTCAGTCATGGCGGGTCCTTTTCTTCTTTTACTGCTCGTTGCTGGCAAGAGCGGGCTTTACCCACGCTTTACCCTATCCAATTCCTGGTACCCGATAAAACACATGAAAGCGGCAATCATAGGAATGATGAGGTTGCCGATCATCAAAGCCAGAACCGTGATCACGGCCGCGATGGCCCAGCCCGTATAGACCGCAATCCGCGTGGCCTTTGCAGGGGCCATCCAGAACCTGAGGATGCCGCGCCAGATCCGGCCCCCGTCCATAGGAAAGAGCGGGATGAGATTGAACACAGCCAGCATCGTATTGACCAGCACGATGGCATAGAGACCGGTCAGTATTGGCGCAGCTGAGGCACCAAGGAACATCGGCACAAGGGTCATCAACCCCATGCTGAGCGCGATAATCACCAGGTTCACCGCCGGCCCTGCAGCCGCAATCAAGATTTCATCTCGCGCGGTTTCATCAGTGGCATTTATTTGAGCAAGCCCACCCAGAGGCGTCAGCACCACATCACCTGTTTGAAAGCCCAGCCTTTTTGCCATGGCAATATGGCCAAATTCATGCAGGACGATGCAGAAGAAGATCACAGCCATGTAGCTCAGCGCCATGCTGGCAGCAGAGAATTGCCCCGACAGCAGCTCCGGCCCCGCAATGAGAAGCGGTAAAAGAATGAACGTCGGATGCAGGAAAACCTCTGTTCCGCGCCATTCGAATAATCTGATCTGCTGTATGCCCAAGTCCGTTCTCCTTTGTTCCTATATGAGAGCCGCCGGGCAGCGGGGCAAGGCAGCGTAAGCAGTTATCCACACGCCGTTTTTTCGCATCACTGACATAACATAGCAGCAACGCGAAAATGGATAGTGCAACATGCCTCAGAAATACGGAATTCCAGATGAGCTCATGGAGCCAGTCAGCCTCTATGCCCCCGAACAGCTGACCTTCATCCGGACGGTCGGCAAGAAGCATGGTCTCTCTGATGAGGAGATCGAAGCCAAGCAGCGCGGATACAGTCGCGGACTTGCCGATACACGTATCTGGCTCTCCGAACCGGGGCAGATCGAAGGGTACCGCAGGCTGGCTCTGGCGGGCATCGGAGAGCATAAAACGCTGGCCTATGCGGTGACAGAAGGTGGCGGTCTCATTCTGTCAGAATGCGCCTTGGAGGGGTTAAGAGATATCCCCTTTGGTGAACTCGTCCAAGGACTTATCGAGGGGGCGCCCTATTGGAAGACGGGGACGTCGCATTGGCTCTCATTCGATATCAATCACTATACGAGAGAAGCTCAATGGTTGCGCGGGGTCTTGGTCGACACCCGGTTGCAAAGCCTGCGCGAGGGCGACTGGGGATCAGACGTGCAGAATGGCTTTTACGCGGAGATGAAAGGAACGATCGTTTCGCGCGCCGGCAGAAACGGGGGTGGCATTCGAAAAGCCATCAAAGACGCTTTGGACCCCGATATCGTCAAGGCTGCCTGGGGCGCTCGGGCCACGGATCTGGCACATCTCACCTGGTTTTCGGGCACAAGCCATGAAGGGATTATCGATACGACAGATCCGGATGTGCTCCGGTCGCGGCAAAAATGCCGCTTGCAGGCTTTCAAGGCCTACCCCTCGCTTCTTCCCATCCTGCGCCTGGCGAAGATCACCGAGGTGATTGATGAGCAAGAGCCCCTCCTGCAAGCTTTGAGCGCCATTACGGAACTTCCCGAAGCGAAGCTGAAATTGCTCCACGGCAAAGGGGCTCAGGCGATCGGCAAACCCCTCCAATCAGGGCGGCCGCAAATTGAGCTGGTGCATAACCAGGCTGCTGCTGCGCTGCGCGGTCTCCAATACGTCGATGAGACATCGCTCCCGCGCCGCGGATCGGATTGGCAGAAGCTCTGGCGAACGTCGGATGCAGTTGATGAGGTATTCTCCCTGATATCCCACAGCTTCAATCTGACGGACGAAGACAGACATGCGCTGCGCGCAAAGCGCGAAAATGCGCGGCGCACCTATTTGCCGCGCCACCAGACCTTCGAGGAGGATTTTCCCGAAGTGGCGTCTCGGCATTACAAGGACATGATCAGGAGTGTTGCGACAAAGCTTATCATCCCGGCTGTGTCCTTGAACCTCCCTGAGGGTGATAGCTCACCTCAGACCCAGATCAGCATCACTCTGGAAAAGGAGATGCTCCTGAGATCATCTTTCAAAGACATTCAGGCTGCCTCGTCGAGATGGCATAGAAACCTTGCCAGGATCGAAGATAACCTGGGCAGCGCGAAGTGGGGTGGGATCGAAACATCCTGGAGGGCCCTCCTGACTGATAGACAGATTGAAGGATATGATGTCCATGAAATCACATCCGACCATGAGTTGACCCGGCGCGGCCGCACCGAAAACCACTGCGTGGGAGGCTATGGCCCCATGATCAGGGCGGCTGGATCCAAGAACGCCTTCTCACTCATCTATGCGGTTGATGGCGCGCAAGCATCGCTGTCAACGATCGAGATCAAGGTGACGATCGACAACGACAGCAAAGCCAGTTTTGCGGTTCATCAGAACATGGGCGCATCCAATGCACCACCGCATGTCGATGCCGAAAAAGTAGCAGCAGAGCTCGTCAAAGATCTCGAGAAGATGAGCCCGGAACGGCTGGAGACATATCGAAAGCGCATTCGGGAAGTCGAGCAAAGCCGACATAAGGTTTTTCAGGATTTCACACCCACCGAGCTTCACTGCGGCGTCGGCTTTACCAGACCTGGATACCTTCAGTCCGCTTGGGATGAGATGCATGAATACCTCCCACGATCGCTCCGGAAGGCTGGTCTTGAAGAAGTTGCGAGAAACTTTACCTCTCAGGAATTGGTGGCCCAAGCCAGGCTGTCGACGGCGCGCAGCCAACAAAAGGAGCGTGCGGATAGTCTTTGCGATATCTACGATGAATATGAACACGACATGATAGAGGCCATGCCGTTTTGATGGATACCTCCGCACAGCATCAGGGCAGGTCAGAGCCGCTCCCGCCTGCCCTGCGCCTCAAGATACATCTTGAGGACCAGATCCTTCTTTCGGCAGAAAGCCGATCAGAAGCGGGCGTGCTGTCTTTCGAGGATGACCAGTATCCCGGCGTCTGGCACGATGCGGGGCGTTTGATCTCATCTTTGCTGGCCCCTGCACATTTCTCTCTCGTGGAACGACTGGACCACATGAGCCATCTCAGACTGAGGATCTCCCTTGTCGCCGAAGAGACGCTCGAGCTTCGCTTGAATGATGCAGGCACGGTGATCCTCACAGATAACTACTCCTGGTGGCTTCCACTCGACCAGGCGACCCTGGGCGACATCCTGGAAGACACTGGCATGGACAAATATGCTGAACCTATCAGCGTAGATAATCCTTTCGGTGCGATCTCCTGAGACCATCGGATAATTTATGCCATTGCCGTTTTTCGCATCTACCTTATACTCCACGTTATGGAAATGACCGCGGACATCATCGGCTATCTGGGCCTTCTCATCACCCTTGTGAGCTTCAGTCTCGCAAAGGATGAGCTATTGCAGAAGCTCAACTTGGTCGGATGCCTGCTCTGGGCTGTCCATTTTGGGGCTATGGAGCAATGGTCTGCCTTTATCATGCTTGTAATGGCTTCCGCCATG
Source organism: Sulfitobacter sp. 1A13353 (assembly GCF_043557255.1). Taxonomy (NCBI): domain Bacteria; kingdom Pseudomonadati; phylum Pseudomonadota; class Alphaproteobacteria; order Rhodobacterales; family Roseobacteraceae; genus Sulfitobacter; species Sulfitobacter sp. 1A13353. The sequence goes on from NZ_JBIFFS010000004.1 coordinate 253,653, forward strand.
GTCGGCAGCTCGATCGCGGGCATGAAGGCTTTGACCAATATGGTCTGGATGCTGAACATCCTCATCATTCCCGTCACGGCAATGATGATCCTCAGCGGCGGCGCGGCCTGGCCGGCAATTCTGCCTGTCCTCGGCGGGTTCTTCATCAACACAGGCGTATCGAAATGCCGTGGCAATGCTATGACCTACACGATCATGGCGGGCATGATCGCATGGATCGCCGCGGCCGTAATGATGGAGTCGATCCCGGCGATCATCGCCAATCTGCTCAATCTTCTGGCTTTGCTGTTCCGTGAATTCACCCGGATCCGGAAAGCCTCCAAAGCCGGCGCCGCCGATGGCGGCACCGTCTCGGCTTGATCAGCATGATTAGAACTGGCCGACCTGCTCAACCTGCTTGGGCGTGATGACCGGCAGAACCGAACAAGCGCCTTTCTCGAGCAGGATACGGTTTTTCAGACTGCCTTCCTTGTCGAATAGGCGGTAGGCCACGGCCGTCTCCTTGTTCATTTCGATCAACAAAGGCGTCTGTTTGGCGCAGGTCAACGCATCTTCAGAGGCGATGAAGAACAGCTCCTCAGGGACTTCTTTGAAAAGCTCCGGGTTCGCGCGGAGATCGAAGGTGAAGACATTGTCTTCCACATCATAGGCGGTCTCCATGATCAGACCTGATCCGCTTTTGATCGGCGTCGTTGCATTCAGCTCCTCGGCGGTTTTGATGAGATCTTGGTCAGTGGCGCTCAGCGCGCCGGCAGTGCTGTCGGTATCAGACCGAAGGAAAAGCGACAGGCCGCCCACCATCAATACGACAGAGAGGGCCAGATATGCCCCCGCGATCAGGTCGCCCTTATCAACATCGGTTTTCATGGGTGTGTGTTCCTTGTGAAAATGATTTCCACGAAGACTATTCGTTGCCCATAAAATTCTAAGGTCTCACAGGACGGCTTTATGTGGATAACATCTCCTTTACGGCTCGACGGTCTCATCCATGTCCCTGCACTCATGCGCGCGCATGCTGGTGCGGTGAATGTTTCGCGCGGCCTGCACGACAATCTCCGGCAAGGGGTATCCAAATTTCATCCGCGGCGCCGTGGTCTTGCACAGCGCATGGGCGGGATCGAGACCTCGGCAGACCCACCGCAAGGCGGTGTTCCGATCCGTGTCCGGCATATACATGATGGCACGCAGTGGCTCGCTTTCATCCCCGTGTGCTGCCTGCGTATGGGCAACAAGATGTTTCGGCGCGACCCGAGACCAATCATCCTGACCGCTTTTCAGCATCTCATACATCGCACTGTCCAACCGGGGCGCCCAGCCATTAACCTGCTCGATTTCCTTTCGCAGGCCCTCCGTCACTGTCTTGGCCCCCACCTCAGCGTCCACCTCTTCAGCACTGGCGGCCACGGCGATCTCAGGCCGGTTCAGCTTCAGCGAAGGGCAATGCCAGCTAGGTCGGCCTTTGGGGAGGGTCTCATGTGCGCATTGACCAAAGTCTGCGGTATAGCGCGCGTTATAGGCCTGGGTTTCCTCCAGCATCGTTGACGGATCATATTTCAGGACGCCCTGCTCGAATGTCTTGCGTCCGAGCCCAAGTGCGCTCGACAGAAGGTATACATCGTCTGACCTGAAGCGCAGCCCGCCAAGCTCGCCGGTGGTCTTGCTCAAATTGGGGCGTACACGCAGTCCGGAAGTCTCGACGCGCGCCATGAAATCCGGGAAGGACTGAGCCTGGTCGAACGCTTCCTGGACCTTGTCGCGCAGGGCAAGGCAGGCTTGATCATGCCTCTGTTGGTCCCTGTTGCGCTGCAGATCCTGGGGGGTCTTGTCAGGGGTCTTGAAGGGCGTTGCTGCCTGAGGGCGCAGGTCCGCCTCCCCACCCGGCTTTCGAGCTGCAGACGGCCGCGGCTGGGCTTGGGACATCAGAGGCACAATATCGATGTCAGGCTGCCCGCGTAGACGCGCCACAACCGCCGCAAGGATCGCGGCATCGAGCAGAGCGCCGTGGATTTTCCGATCCGGGGTCTCGATTTCCAGCTTCTCAACCAGAAGGTCTAGTTTTGCGGGCCCACGGGGGAACCTGCGCTCCGCCAAGCGGATCGTATCACGCCACTGGTTGTTGCCCGGCGGCACAAGGCCAAGGCGCTCCATTTCGGCTCTGACAAAGCGCTGATCGAAGACCGAGTTATGCGCCAACACGGGATCTGCGCCAATGAAATCGAGAATGCCCTGCGCGTGGTCTGCAAACAGAGGCTGACCAGTTAGCATCTTTCGTGATAGACCATGAACCCGTTTGGCAGCCCAGTGAACGTCGCAACATGGATCGAAATAGGAATGGAAGATGCGCCCCGTGGCCGCGCCGTCGACCAATTCGATCATGCCAATCTCGCAGATGCGATCGCCATTCTTGGCACTGCCCCCGGTGGTTTCCGTATCAAGTACGATCTCTCTCATATCCTGTGCCCTTATTATCTTTGTTTAGGATAGCCTTGCGCCGTGAAAGTTGCTTCACTTCCGACTGTGTAATCCTTGAGATGACAGCGGGGTTTGTCTGGGTTAAGAAAGCGGCGCTTCAAGATCCTCATAAAAGAACCCTGCCCTATGTCTGGAAATCAGATCGATTTCAAAAAGCTGATCAACAAGGCGCGGTGCTACCCGGATATGGCGACCTGGCGTATGGAGCACCCTGCGAGCTACTATACCGCGGCAGAGCATAACATCATTGAGCGACCGGAGATTTCCCGTCATATGGACCTCGAACTCCGGGCCAGAGTGACATTTGACGATGTACTCAACGACCTTCGGTTCTACACCAGCCAAAGAAGCTGGCGTGATAGATCTCCTGTAAACTTCTGGGCGGCCTGGGCCAACGGATGGCTTAGCCATCCCGATGTCGAGGCATGTGTACCCAATAAGCTGGCCAGCGACCGTCTTTGGAGTTTTGAGAAGGTCTGTGATGAAGCTCGGAATTTCAAAGACATGGAAAGCTGGCGTGTCGGACACAGGCCCTCCTATCAGGCGGCGAAACGCAACCTTTGGTTGGGGCAGCCCAAGCTCTTGGAGGTCCTGGGCGTCACCGACACTGCCAAGTTCTCGCCCGCGGAGATCTTGATCGAGAACCCGCGCCTGCTGATCAGCAGTGCAGACATCTCCAAATCCCCCGACCCTGATAAGACTCGCGATGATCTGCAGCAGGCTGTCAGTGATGGGCGACTGTATGAGATCGATGAAGACCTCTACGTCAAAGGGCATTTGAGAGAACGCGCGCCAAACCTTTTGCCTGAGTTCATCGCCAATGCAATGGCGCGTGAGCTCGGGTGGCACCTAAAGCCCAGCTGCGAGCAGATGGCATATGAATTCGGTATGCCCCATCTCGCCAAACGTCGTATGGGATTTGAATCTGACGAGCGATCGATGCGCGTCGACCTTTGCAATATCTCCCGTAAAGGTCATCCAATGCTGCTCATCCGTAAGGTGCCGCGCTACCGCATGGAGCTCGGGGACAACTATGAGGATCGCCTGCTGCGGGCGCTGATGGCTGTGCCTCAAGACAAGCTCGACCAAGAAGTAGACAAGGCCATCGATAAACTCACAGGCGCACAGCTTTTGGTCTTACGTATTTCCCTGCGCGGGATCTCTGGTCCTGTCCGGCGGTCGATTGAGCGGTCATTGCGATGAAAAAAGCCCCGCAATCTGAAGATCACGGGGCGAGTTATTGAGGCAAGGGGCTAAGGTAGGCAAGTATCCTGGGACAAGCCCCTACTCAATTGGTAGATTGCGAATTTCAGCAATGCAACTGTTTTCTTACATCTCCGGCTTGACTGTGACATTCATCATTTCGCCAAATGCGGCCCAGTCCCCCATGAAACCTGCAAAGACCATTCCCAGTGAGAGCGGTGCCTCTGGTGCAATGCTGACGGAGGCGCCGCCGTTGCGAACGGCTTCGAACCAGCTTGCCACCATCTCGCCTTTGGTTGGGCCGAGATTGCTGGAAACCATAGGTCCGATTAAGCTATAATGGTCCAATCCGAACTCGCTCCGGGCATAGGCGCCAATGCCCTGATCATCGAGCGTCAATTTCGCCGCGGCGATGGAGATCGGCATAGTCATCATCAATGCGGATGGACCTGAGCTGGCCAGGCCTTCGTCCATTCCATCCATGACTAAATGCAGTTCCAGCTCCGAATGGAGCAGGTCAGAGCTCTCGATATCTAGCCCGAAGTGAATGTTTTCGCTGGCTTTCTGATAGACCGTCAGGAAGTTCAGATCGCGCCCTTGCGCAAGAAGTTCAGAGCCCGTGACCATCTGAGCCATTTGTCCGGTGATCTCTGCACCAGCAATTTTGAAAGCACCTTCCGCTTTCGTTTCACGCAACGCGTTCCAGATTTTCGGAAGTGAAAACTTGCTGAAGTTGATGTTATTTACATCCCCCTCTGCCCGGATGAGATCACCTGCGAGTTCATGGTATCCAGAACCTGCGAGGGCAGCCATGGACTTCACATCGACGAAGGACGAGGAGGTAATGCTGTCGATACGTGCCTGCTCCGCGCCGCCATAGCCGAAGACAAGATCGGTGATGGCCAGGTCTGCTTCAAAGTCACGCGAGAGGTCGGTCACCGGATGGTCGGCCCGCATAGGGCTGAAAGCGCTCAGCTTGATAGACGCGAATTTAGTTGAGGCACCGTTTTTCTCAACACCAGAGAACCCTGAAATTGCAAGTTCCATGTCGACGATGCAATTCTCATCAGGGGCCACGACATCATAGCGGCCACTCAGGCTCTCGATCGACAGGGTGGAACCGGCCGCATCAATCGAAAGCGCCTCGGCGGACATATCGAAAGGTGCGTCGAACTTGGCGCAGACTTCAGGGGTGATGATTGTGGGCCCAGCTTGAAGAGTCTCGAAAAGATCATTGAAGACGGCACGATCGAATGTCAGGTTGATGCCTTCGAAGGACGTCATGTCGCCATTGGACTTTGCCATCTTGCCGTCAGCCATCATGAGCGAGGTCAGGTTTGCCTTCTCGCTGATGGTCATCTCCGCAACTTCGGCTGTCCAGTTGCCACGGGTAAAGACAAGCCCCGTATAGGTTTCACCGGCGCCGGAGACGTCTTCCCCCTCCGCAGTCCAGGTCATCCCTTTCGGGGTCATGCTATCGAGGATCGGGCCCGCGAAGACCGGCACCGCTGTGCTGGCCAGGATCGTGCCGAGAAGGAGTTTCTTCATGTTGTCTGCCTTTAGTAAGAGGAATGAGGTCTGACAAACAAGATATGGCGTTATTTTTCGCAATGAAAGGGTGCGGAGGGAAGAGGCAGCAGAAACCTGCTGCCTCCTGGACAGGTCAAGCGACCTTCAGTGCTTCGGGCGCGCCGCCATTGGCGACATGTTCTTTGAACCAGTCCGGGCGACGCCCCTTGCCGGTCCATGTTACATTAGGATCCTCTGGGGAGCGGTACTTTGGCGCTGACGGTTTTTTCGGTGCCTTCGCTTTGCGCTTACCCTTGGCCCTTACCTTCTTCGCTTCGGTGCCAATCTTACCTTCCTTTTTTAGGTAGGCAACAAACTCCTCAAGGGTCACGCCGCTGGCGTCAAGAAGCTTTTTGACATCCGAAAATACTTCGGCACTTTTCCTGTCCGGAAATTCATCATGCGCCTTTTGAACTTTCTTGAGATAGCGTGAAAGCTCGGTCTTGGGCATATCCCTAAGTTCAGCCATCGTCGGTCGTGTCGGTGTCTCAGTGGTATTCAAAACGTTACACTCCATTCTATTCCGGCAGATTGATGCGAATAATGTTTACGCATCCACCTGTCTTGATGCCCCCATTAAGTAGAATTGGGCAAAGGTCAATCAAGATGGCCTGCAAAATTCCAAGTCTACAGTCTGCGTCCACATAAATCCCAAGTAGCCAGAGCCCAGTTTCAATGTCGTTTCATATGCTTGTGGGGAACCAAAACCACGAGGCATCATGTTTATTTCAACCCAAGGGACCAAACCCCCGCTGGTCTCAGCCATCATTCCCCTTCTCAATAAGAAGCAGACGCTTCACCGGGCTGTGAAATCCGTAGAACGCGCAGGTAGGGATGTTCCGGTTGAGGCTATCATCGTGGATGATGGATCGACAGATGGGTCAGACGTGCTCGCTGAAGCACTGGCGGCACGGTATTCCTGGATCACATATCTGTCTCAAGACAATATGGGCGCGGCCGCGGCGCGCAATCGCGCATGCGCATTGGCAAAAAGCCAAATCCTCGCCTTTCTCGATGCAGATGATGAATGGCAGCCCAATCATGCGTGCAATCTGGTCGAAGGCTTCAACGTCGATCCTTCCATTTCAATGGTGGTAAACTCCTGGCGAAAATACACAGATGGAAAGCGGCGTTTGATCCGCTTGTTTGATGTCAATCCTGGCGTTGTTCAGAACCATTTTCTATCCATGGCTTGGGGCGATTGTTATGCGGCGACCTCTGCCACTGCCTGCCGGAAGAAACACTTTCTGCAGATTGGTGGCTTCGATGAAAAGCTGCGCAATGGACATGACCATGCTTTGTGGGGCGAAGCAGCTCTCTGCGGGCGTATTTGGTATACTGGCCGCGCGGGGGCGATCTGGCATCAGGATACATCGAATTCATTGATGGAAGCGGCCCATCACAACCGACATCCGAAATACGAAAACTGGCTCGAGGGTAAGATCGAGCAACTCGCCGGTGCGCAGCCTCTGGGCACCAGACACAATGGCGTGGTGTTGAAACGTCAGATGATTGAGAATCTGGTCTGCGATTCAGAAATCACCGGCAGCCAAGCCGCCGCAAAAGGGGTGTATTGGCTCCGGGATGAGCGTGTAGCTGTGCTTGAGAAATGGGGGCGTGCCGACCTGGCCGAAGAGATCATGGCGATTGCCCCTGGCGGCAGGCCAGCCAAGCGCCTCTGCCACCGGAACTGACATAGGTCTGCCTGCACCTTCAGCTTCCGAGTGGGCCTAAGAGTGGCACAGCTCGGTTGTGTGCTTAAATGTGCCAACCTTCGTCAAGTTGATCTTCTTACTTTCAGTGTTCCCTTATAAAAAATGAGGATGAGCAGAATAATACAAGCAAACCATATTACATTTAGACACACAAATTTGTATGTTTGAATGACATATAAGAAGGGGTACCTGATGTCTGAGCCTAAGCGGAAACCGATCGATCCAGCAGCTGCGCGGCACATGTCGGACCTCGGTCACATCGGCTTTATTCAGGCACTGACCCAAGCAATGCCGCTTCAGGCAGAGCAAGTCGCCTTTCATGGCGGCACAAGCCTCCACCTCTCTTGGAAATCACCTAGATTTTCCGAAGATCTCGACTTTCTTCTGAGCAGAAAGCTGCAGCCCAAAATGGGGAAGCTGATGCGCAAAGTGGAAGATCGCATGCGCCAAATCCTGAAAGCCCAGGATCCAGATCTTGATGTTCATATCACGGATAAGACACGCAAAGGGTCAAACCTTTTGAATTACCGGGTCACGGTTTCTTCGGCCAAAATAATCGGCGTGGTGAAGGTGAAGGCCGAGTTCTGGCAGGTGGAAAGTGCCTATCTGAAATCCTACGACACCCGCTTCGCTTATCCCCTCAAAAATGGAGATGTAGTCAGCTCTGTATCGCAACCGGTGCCGGCCGCGACGCTGGAGGCGGCCTATGCCGACAAATTGACGGCCTTTGCCACCCGTCGCCACCTAAAATGGCGAGATGTCTTTGATCTCTGGTGGATCGACCAGCAGATCGACGTCAGACCAGATGAAATGGCCGATCGTTTCCTGCATCACGTGCAAGCCTTTGATACCTACGACGGGCTTCCTCCGGCACAGGCCTTGCGGAAATTCCTCGAGCGGAGCCCCGAAGACATCGCCAGTGAAGCAGATCCGGACCTCAAAAAATGGCTCCCGAAGTCGCTATGGGACAGTCTATCCGGTCAGGGTGTTGATGAAATCGTCGCCCATGTCAGATCTGCCATTCTTGATGTGGTGCATATTCTAGAAGATCGCGAGCATACCCCTGTAGAGGAGGCGGACTGCTATGCCCCGGAGCCATAAGTCCGCCGTAGAGCGCCTACAGGAGCTTCCTGAGGTCTTCACATTAAATACCGTTGCCGCGATGCTGGACTGCGATACAGGCAATGCGTCCACCTATATCGCGCGCTGGAAAGACAGCGGCTTGGTTAAATCCTTGGGTCCTCGAACTGGCATCCACTTCAATCTTCTGAAAAATCCGCAGGCCGACCAAGACAAGCGTATGGAGGCCATTGGGTACCTGTTCCCCGGGGCGATGATCGGCGGCGTCAGTGCTGTCCATGCGGCCGGATGGACAACACAGTTTCCACGGCAAACCGAAATCATCATTCCCAAACGGCGCAGCTTTCCCGCGGTAGATGACGCGCTGATCACCACAAGGCCCCTGCCCTGGATCCGGGAGGCTCGCAATTGGATTGCATCCTCTGGGCCGGTGCCATGGCTTGATCCTGCTTTCGCGCTGGCGGATTGCATCAAGAACGATGTCTGGCATCCTGATCCCGATGATCTGGAATGGGATGAAATAGACGCTCAGAGGTTGCAGCTGGCCTTTCGGTATTTCGACATCCCGACCCCTGAGGACTGGGCTGAGGAGATCGAACACCTGAGCAGATCAGGTCAGGATGATCTGTTTATGTAAGCCAGCAGGACAGATGGCTCCATCGCGCTCATCGAGGTGAAAATTTACTTTGTCCGAAATTTCAGAAGCTTCGCATACCCTGTGATTGAACAATCGCAGGATTAAGCATGACCGAATTCAAACATTTGCAGGCTGACATCAGCAGCACGACGAAAGACATGAAGCGACGGGGCCTCCTCGGGTCCGTGGCGAGATATGGCCTGATCTCGTGCGGATTGAGTGGGCTTGTCGTGGGAAATTACATTTATCCAGGCTTTGAAGATGCGGTCGCACAGATTACAGAGGCCGATCTGTCACGCTTTTCTGGTCCAGCGCGCGCAATCTACGCTGAAAATCTGCTGACTTCGCTCGATAATCTATCTGCAGATGTCATGGGGGCGTTGGATACAGTCGCTTCTTGGATCGAAGAGAAGACCGAGCATTACAAGAATGGCACTTTCATTGAAGTCCATAAAGACGCGATCGCTGAGCAGGAGCTCTTCGGTCTAAAAGCGGGGAATGCCCTTGTATCCGCTTGGGACTGGGCTCTGACGACGGATCCCAATGCAGAGACTTTCATCGGTCGATCCCCCATCAGCAAGGCTGCGATTGGTGTGGCATCCGCGACCATTATGACTGTCATCGCTGCAAAAACCGTGATTGGCGTGGCCGGGAAGACGCTAGATGCGATGGCTGAGACCGTCAGCCAGGCAAATCGTTTGGCTTCCAGTTCGAAGACCCTTGCGGTCGATCTCTTCACGAAGATGCGGTCTGGCGTTAAAAAGGGTATTGATGCCGCTCTGGGACGCAGAGTTCCGGATCAGGTCACCCCACCGTTCCCATCCTCCGAGCCAGAAGCTCCAACGCGTTCCGTGGAGATCAGTCTGCTTGAAAGACTGCGATTGGCCGGGGTCGAAGACGATGTGGCACACTCCATCGTTTCTGAAATCACCGACCAGATCTCTCGGAAAGATCAGCTGATCGAAGCGCTCAACAGCAAGACGCAACGCGTGGAGGATCAAATGGCCCAGATTCACCGGGTCGTCTTTGCTTTGAACGCGAAAATCGATGAGCTGACGGATCCTGAAGAAGCCAACAGGCTGCGGCGCAGAGCTGTGGCGGATAATAGGGACGAACCGCAACCCGACCCTTCCGAGACGCCGACCCTTCACTGATTATCCAGCAGATCGGACGTTGCGCGCGCCGCCCTCATTCAAGAGGCCGGCGCGAAAGGCATTAGGCAGCCTGCGCAAATTTTTGAGCTTCATTGCCTGTGTCGACCTTGGAAAAGTAGTACCGGCGTACGTCATTGATGTTGGCAAACCAGATGTCCGCCATATGATCGCGCTTCCCATCAGGGCTGATCTCACGGAGCTTCTCAAGCGCCCAGGCTTTGGACTTTCCCAGCCTCAGGCAGCAGCGGTAGATCGCAGAGACCCTCCAGCAGATCATATCCTGATTGCGGCGGGAAAAAGCAGGGGTTTTGAAGCTCACGACGGTCATATTGAAATCCTTTGTTGGTGTTGCCTTACCATGAGGCATCCATGCCGAGAAAAGACAAAGCGCGCTAAGATGCGCTCTCTGATTTCAAACAAAACTTTCTTCGGTCGCGCCCCTCTCTCGCCCTCCGAAGCCGTGGGATGTCTCAATTCAAAGGGCTGCCTGGATAATGCGAAATTTCTATTCCGATTAAAATTTCCGTCCCGATTTTCGCAAGCATCGCCGAAGTTGTCCTGGACACGAGATTCTAGGATGAAACAATGCAAGACCTATCATGGGCCGATCGCAATACGGCCGAACAGCTGGACAGGCGCCTTTTTGAGGATCTGGACACCTATGAGGTCGTCGAGCTTTCTGATCGCACCGAAGTGGACCCCGATGAGATCGTCTTCAGATTCAGCGATCCGCGCTTTGGCGGCACCTTCGGGGATGCTGTTGAGGATATGGCGACAGACCTCGATGACAGGGCGAACCCAAGTGGCAGATATTGCCTCTCTGCAAGCCCGGAGAGCTACACGATCGGTCTCGCCGGGGCGGATAATCCGAAACGTATTTTAGCCACAATAACCGTAGGTTACGATGTCCAAGGCACAACATTGGATATTGGTATCCATATGATCTTCACCGATGCGGAGTTCCGCGGCGAAGGCCTTGGTCACCTTTTGGCTGGGGCCGCCAGCATGATGAGCGCCCGGATGATCGACGAATGGCCAAACCTGCACGGTTCGACAGGCAGCGTGCCGGAGTTGATCACCCTTTGGGGGGAGCCAGTATCTGATGGGGGTCTCGCTCTCATGGAGGAAATCCGCGATATGAGCGCGATCATTCTCGCAGACCGTCAGGCTGAGCTGAAGGGGGAGGCGCCGGAATTGGCCATGGCATGAGGAACGAACCACAGATCTCGGCGTTAATCCTCCGAGGGTCGGACTGAATTCGCAAAGTTCTTGAAAAGACTTGGAAACCGGTCCACCCTTGAAGATAGTTATCCAGCAAAGGAGTATGCTATGTCAGCGAACCGGATCGAGGCTTTGAAAGCGAAGCACGCCGAAATGGACACCGAAATTCTCAATCTGGAACGACACCCTGGCGCCGACGACGCAGAACTGCGGGAGTTGAAGCGCAAGAAGCTGGCAGTCAAGGATGAGATGTATCGTCTCTCAGCTACGGTCTGATCAAACCGATGGGTCGTCAGGTTCACCACTGGAAATCTTTAGATCCATCACATTGTCGGGGATAGAGTCCTTTTCGACCTGACCGATTGTATCGCTACATTCTTGATCTTCGCTTTCCAACGCGAAGATTAACAAAGCTTCATCGTCATGTTCCTGCATTAGAAGTTCGTCACGAAAGCGACGCGCAGAACCGGGGTAGAACTCCCTCAAACTTTGAAGGGTTACGGTGCGCGAGACATCAAGACGGTGGCCAGCCAATGCGCGCGCTTCCAGATCGAGGAGCAAACGCAGATCCTCGATCCTTGCGAGAAAGGAAGCCAAACTTCCCTTATCGGTATTGAAATACTCCATATCTCCTCCTGAGATTTGGATTCTCGGCAAACAATGCCAGTGGTGAAAAAAAGATACTCGTTACAATTTGGAACCCTAACAAAAACGCCCTTATCTGTCTCTACCTATCCGGGTGTCTATTTTGAGAAATCACCACTATAGGAAAAATATCACAGTAATGTTCCACGGCCGCTCTCCTGATGCATGCATGCATACAATCCATGTCTCATGACTGAGGCGGGCCGAATTATCATCAATCTAAATTTATTGTTGTGGATAACGCTGCACGACCACACGCTCAGAGCATACATCAGGTGTAGGATAGCAAGGCAGTATGCCTTGGCTAACAATAACAAAAGAATGAGCGGTCATGTCGAAGCAGAAAAGACTAGAATCCCGGTACGCATGGATTGAAGCTTCCCTTCGATACTCAGGCCGGTTTGAGAAGGTGTCCTATGGCGACTGGTTTGATATCAATGCGCCACAAATATCGGCTGATCAGGCCAGTTTCGTACGGGCCATGAACCATGAATGTGCGCATCGTGAAAAACGTAACGGTGTTGTGGAACCATCTCCGGTGCTCGGCATCATCAAGGGCAAAATCTCAATCCTGAGACCTCTCCCGTCTGCCCCGATTTTCGATATCCCGAAGTTGCGTGACTGGCTTAAAACTTCGGCTGCGATCCCCTTCGTAAAGGTGAATGAGTTCAACGAGATCACGCCACCTGAAGAGATCATGCGGGACATTTGCGAAGCCATCCTGCGAAAGCGGCCTCTGCGCGTCTCCATCGCTACCTCAAATGGTGTGAGCTGGCGCGATGTCTCGCCTCATGCAATCATCGATGCCGCGGGCCGGCTTTATGTGCGGGCTTATGACCATCTGGAGGATAAGTTCTCCGATCTCGCGCTGTCGCTTGTCAGCGAAACCGGACCCCAGACCCGCGGCACCCACTATGTGGGTAGTGAGGCTGATACCGACTGGACGGAGACTTCTGAGGTCGTTCTCGAACAGGAGGCACGCGCTTTGCATCCCACCTCCCGGCGCATTTTTATCCCGAAGGCACTGTCCCGGTTCTTGCTCCGGGATCTAAGAGCAGCATCAACAGGCATCTCCTTTAAACCTAAAGAAAGCCAAGCAGAACTTTCATGACCGAAGGGTAGTCTTGAGCAATAAGTAAGGAGGACCCAATGTCTGATAAGTTTCCCCTGCCTGGTATGAAAGAAGACCATGATATCATGGTTCATGCCAATTAGATCTTGGCTGCTGCAGCTGAATGCCAGGACCCTGAACGCACCAGAGAGATCATGGAGTCACGACCGAGGAAACGCGTGTATGGCTTCAGAAATGGCTCAGACATACTTCGGACATGGGATACCCGAGGGCAAACTCACTCACATCTGGGCATGTTGAGGTCCCCTTATCAGCTGAGATGTCTGCATCCGTGTTGGACGAATTGGCGAATAGTAACCATTTTGGCCTTATTCCTGATGTCGGTGCGGAAAGCGCAGATACACTCTTGGCGGTGTTATCTCCTCAGCTTGATGTCGAGACACCTTCACTCTGAAGCTGTTCGTTGGGGTTAGGCAACGGCCTCCAAAAAACGCGGCATCTCTGCCTCAGATGCTTTTGCAACATTGCTCAGGATGGTCGGGGTGAGCTTTGTGACCTTGTAGATCAATTCCTCAAGGATGTTGTGCAGAGCACTGCATCCCTTCATATTCCATGCACAGGTTCCCTGTCCCGCGGCGGCTTGCTTGAGGAGCTGGCAATTGGCTTCCATCATATCTGAAAAGCCACCATCCACAGCGATGCGCTCCCGGCTCGCCCTTAAGATGCTGCCTGGCGTGTAGTTTACATCGAGCTCTCTGGCACGATCGGACCATGCGCGGTCGAGCAACTTTGGTGCGACGTGATCCAGGATCAGACAAAGGTCGTCGATCAATCCCAGAAGGTCGGCAGCCTCCTTACCTGTCCAGCCCGCCTCATAGCTGGGGAACATCTTCCCCAATTTGAGCTTGTCGAGATGAACCGTTGCCCGGCGAAGAACTTCTTTGCGCGTAGGGATCGCGTGATACATGCTGTGCCTCCAGTTTCTTATTTTCCTTAATCCTATGTCTGCGTTCGACTTCTGCAATGGCGAGGCTCATGGATTGAACCGCTTCGGCTCAGATTGCACGCTGATCCTTTAGACAATCCACAGCTATCTGAGGTTAACACCATCATATCTGTTTTTCGCAAACAAAATCAGGTCTATCTTAATGAGGAATTCAGACACCCGGAGATCTTCATGCGTAAGCTTCATGCTCTTGGCGCGGCCACCGCGCTCATTTTGTCCTACACTTTGCCTGTCCAGGCTGAGGATTGCGGTCGCTGGGTCCCATGCTCAGACGCTACGTCTTTGAATGCCGCGGATCTGAACGCCTACATCTACGGCAACAAGACAGAGATCGAGCCTTGGATTACGGAAACAAAAAAGTCTGACCAGAAAGTCGACAAGAAAACCGCCGTTAAAACAGTAAAGGCCCCGAGCGCCGCACCAACTCAGCGGACCTTGGGTGCCGCAGGTGATGATGCTCAATCTGTGAATGAAGGGGAGAATATTGGCGATCTGACGGCAGCAGAAGAGAATGAACTGTTCTTGGAGCTGGAGGCCGCGGAAGACGCTCTGCTCGCGGAGGAGCAAGATGTCGCGGGTGAGACTCCCACTGGCACCACAGTCTCAGAGTTCGGCATCACTGGGACAACCAAAGAGACGGGCCTTACAGGCGTGAAGGTCCTTTCCTCTGGTGCCGACTGACATCGCCTTTTCAGATCGCAATCACCGCTCACTGTCACAGACATTGAAGGACGCGCCATTTCCCGGCGCCGATGGCCATGCGACGGTAGCAGAACTTACCCGAACGCTGGATGATTTGGCCCATAGCGCTGCGATTTTCTTTCTGGCGGCGCTTGGCCTTATCCCGGCACCTCCCGGCCTCACCGTCCTGATCGGCATTCCGTTGATCATCGTTTGCATCCAGAAAGCTTCCGGGCTGCCGTTAAAGCTGCCGCGCTTCATCATGCGTGCCAGAGTATCTCGTGGCCGCTATGATGCGGTGCGCAGCCGCCTCTCGTCATGGCTGGCCTCCGCGGAAAGGTGGGTCAAGCCCAGTGGTGCCTGGCAATCTCGGCCTGGGGTCGACCTGATCCTCGACTGTTTCGTGATCCTTCTTGCCATCGGCATGATGATCCCCCTGCCCTTCACCGCGATGCTACCCAGTCTGTCTATCTGCATCATAACTCTCGGCCGGCTTGAGACAGACGGTCGCTGGGTCGCCGCGGGCCTGATCGGTGGTTTGGTGTCCATGACGTTTGTTGTCGCCATGGTTTTTGCCACAGCCAAGCTGCTGACGATGGCTTTTGGCGGATGACACTTACCTGGACAGCGCAAAATATGGCGCATAGATGAAATTTACGGTTTTTCGCAAAGGGGCATGGAATGACATCACGTAGGGTCTGGCTGATCAGACCGCCCAAGGTTGGAAACTACGACGAGCGCGCGATCGACAGCGGTGTGGTCACGGGTGAGTTCAGTGTGCGCGAAGACCTTTCCGATCATCTTGATTATGAGATGATCCTTGAAGAGGTCGTCGCTGCCAACCCACGTGAAAAGACAGGCCGCATCGAGAACCTCGGCAAACAGCTGCATTTGCTGCTCAACGAAATCCAGGCCGGTGATCTGGTGATGCATCCCCACAACCAAAGGAAATGCGTTGCGATCGGCATTTTCAGGTCAGGTTCTGTTGCTGATGATGACGGACGCCCCGGCCGAGAGGTCGAATGGCTTCGCAAAGGAATTAGCAAGACAGATCTGCATCCCGACTTTCACCATTCTATGTCGGCCGGAAACCAGATCTGCGAACTCTCCCGCAACAATGCTCTTGCCCGGGTTGAGGCGCTGGTTGCAGATGGCAAGGATCCCGGTCCAGCGGGCACGCGCGACAGCGCCGCGGCGCAGAGCATGGATCCCGACAGCATCTTGCCCATGCTGGAAGCACGTATGCGTGCTCAAGTGGGCTCAACCTTCGCGGGCCATGATCTTGCACGCCTGGTGGGCGCACTACTGGAGATCGAAGGCTATAAGGTTACTGTCGCCCCGCCCGGACCAGACGGGGGGTGTGATCTTCTGGCAGCCCGTGGAGGTCTCGGTATTGAAGGCCCCACAATTGCCGGTCAGGTCAAGTCTGGGGACATCGTGGTAGATGAACCCACGCTACAGGGTCTCAGAGGCGTTATACAGGCCCGTGGGGCCGATAAAGGCCTTCTGGTATCCTGGTCTGGCGTAACACGGCCTGTGGCACGTGAGCTCTCTAATTTGCAGCTTCAGATCGCATATTGGGACGCCACAGAGATTTGCAGTCGCCTGATCCAGAACTATGACAGTCTCCCCCTGTGGATCCGCGACCGGCTCCTCATTCGGATGGTGCCCCTTCTGGAAGCTGTCTGATTACATTGTGAGTGCGAGATCATCTTCTGGGACAACGTCCATCTGACGTCGAATTGCCTCCGCCGTGAAGCTCCAGCGCTTCTGGTTGTCGATATTGCGCACGGACTTCTCCAAAGCATCCATTGAGCCCACCATGATCCCGAGCTTTTTCGCACGCGTCAGGCCCGTATAGATTAGATTGCGCTGCAGCATGTGATTGAATTGGTCCACGACAGGCATGATCAAGACCTTCGATTCAGCCCCTTGAGCCTTATGAACCGTTGTCGCATAGGCCAGCTGGAGATCACGGATCTGCTTTCCCTCCATTTCCACGTGATGCCCATCGAAGTCCACCAGCAATCTGCCATCGGGGTCCAGATCAATGATCAGACCGATATCGCCGTTCACGATTTCTGCATCGGTATCATTGACCGTGTTCATGACTTTATCACCAATACCGTACGCCACGCGGAGTTTTCCGGAGCCATCCAGCACATCGAGACGCTTGTTTGAACCGACCTCAGGGAGGGGGTTAAGTCTCTGCCGCAGCTTGAGGTTCAGTGTATTCACCCCCGCCTCACCTTCTTTCATTGCGGAGATCACCATCACATCGCGGATTGGATCAAACCCGTCGGACAGCAAAGGATGGTGTTGCAGTCTTTCACAGACCATCTCAATGATGGCTTCCTGCGTGGCCCGGGGGTTCGACTTTCTCAAGAAGAGATAGTCCTGCTCTGCCTTTGGGATGTCGCTCGGCGCCGGCGGCGGCAGTTCGCCGCGGTTCATCGCATGGGCCGCCTGGATGATCATCGATTCCTTGCCTTGCCGGAATACTTCCGTCAGCCGTGAAACGGGCATCGCGTTGGACATGATCAGGTCATGCAATACCCGGCCGGGCCCAACAGATGGAAGCTGGTCGACGTCCCCCACGAAGAGCACCGATGTGCCATCGTCGACGGCCTTGAGCAGACTCTCTGCCAAGTTGATATCAGTCATCGAGAACTCATCGGCGACAATGAGGTCTGCCTCGATCGGGTTGCTTGCGTTGCGCCTGAACCCTCCGGTTTCCCCTGAGACCTCCAGCAAGCTGTGGATCGTCGTAGCTTTGCGGCCTGTCATTTCCGACATGCGCTTGGCGGCCATATTCGTCGGCGCACAGAGGGCGATTTTGACGCCGTAGTTAGAGAGGATATCAAGCGCGGTCTTGAGGGTCGTGGTCTTGCCCACGCCTGGCCCACCAGTCATGACAGACATACGGCTGTTAAGGATCGTCCGGACGGCCCCGCGCTGCTCTCCGCCCAAGCGGAAGCCAGTCATTGCGGATTGCTCGTCAATCTCGGCATCCGCATCGATTTGCCGCCAGGCCGGGGCGCCATTTGAGATATCAGAAATATGCTCCGCAAGGCGCCGCTCGGTCGCGATCACATGTGGCAGGTAGATGACGGCTGTGTCTTCGACTTCCTCGCAAACGAAGTGGCCTTGATCGATAAGACCATCAACGAACCCGATAACTTCTTGGGCCGGCAGTTTCAGCTTATCGATCGACTTTTCCAAAAGCTCGACCCGCGGCACCCCGCAAATACCCTGAGACAGGGCATTGGACAGGATCAGGTCTACCAGCGCTCTTTTTCGCACGTCGCTCTGCGGGTCGATCCCAAAGCGCCGCGCGATTGCATCTGCGCGATCAAAACCAAAGCCACTCACAGCCCGGCACAACACATAGGGGTCCTTTCGGATCCTTGCTTCCGCAGCAAACCCGAGCGCTTCGCGGATTTCATGCACTTTTTTGACCTGGATGCCTGCGTCGATCAAAAAGAGAACAAGCTCGCGGTGGGCGCCAATGCCCTTCCAATTCTCCTTCAGATAATCGATCGTCTCCTCTTTGACCCGTGGCACTTCACGCAGTCTCTCTGGGGTGCGATCAATGACACCCAGCGTGGTTGGACCAAAGCGGTCGGTGATATGCCGTGCGATCGCTGGTCCGATCCCCGGAATGCCCAAGGCTCCCAGGTAGGATGCGATCCGATGTGGATGTGTCGGGCGATCCGGCTCGATATAAGCCGCCCTGAACTGCTCGCCATGGGTCTCATTATGCTCATAGACCCCATGCACGATGACATCTTGTCCTTTGGGGTTCTCATGATAATTGCCGAGGATCTTCACCTCTTCCCCAATGATCGATTCAGCGCGCATAATTGCGAAGCCGTCTTCTTCGTTGTAATGCATCACCGCCGTGACGGTGACCTGAAGTGTCTCGCTCTGAGCGGCGTTATCTTTGGGCATGGCAATATTCCTGTGGGAAACTTCGTTCCAGAACGATCATTCAAGCTCACAGGATAGAAACCGTTTGCGAAAAACCCTAGTGTAAGGAAATCTTATCACCAACCAGGTATGCGTTATCGTGACTATGGAATTTCAGAAAACAGCAGCCACTCCGGCCACCGGTGGCACCCTTCATGACAAGGGGTCTTTGCATGCGAAATATGTAACGCCTGTCCTCTTTACCCTCTCCATCTTGCTCTCTGCAGGGCTTTTGTTTTTTGTGCAGCCTTTGCTGACTCGACTGGTCACGCCGAAGATTGGGGGCGCAGCTGGAGTTTGGACAACGGCCACCCTCTTCTTCCAATGCGTCATGATCGGCGGATACCTCTATGCGCATCTTCTGACCCGCCTGCCGAGGATCAGACACCAAATCGGCATCCATCTTCTGTTGTGGCTGGTCGCAACGACATTCCTGCCAATGGAGGTCGCGGCCGACTGGGCGTTGCAGACCGGAACTGCGATCCAGACGCAGACTCTGATCCTCTATGGGATCACTGTCGGAGCCCCGTTCTTCTTCCTCTCGGCCAACGCACCCTTGATCCAGACCTGGTATGGGCGGACCCGCGGTCAGTCCTCACATGACCCCTACTTCTTATATGGCGCCTCCAATGTCGGTGCCCTCATTGCCTTGATCGGCTTTCCGCTGGTTGCTGAGCCCTTCTTTGGCATCTCGGCCATCTCCATGGGTTGGAGCATGGGGTTCATCCTTCTTGGGGCGCTGCTGTTCATCTCCGCCTTCTGGACGACACATGATCACCCAGATGCCAAGACAGTCCTGAGGATCAGCGACAAGAAGTCTGATATGCGTATCATGATGCGTTGGGCGGCGATCGCCTTCGTGCCCTCCTCCCTGATGCTGGCGCTGACCACAAAGGTCACCACGGATTTTGGCTCTTTCCCTTTGCTTTGGGTCATCCCGCTTGCGCTCTATCTCATGACATATGTGGCCGGCTTCCAAAGCAAGGCCCTGCTTTCAGACAAGACCATGGTCTGGCTCTACCCCTGTGCGATCGCCGTTCTTGGTGTCACGGGCATCGCATCCTTCGCCAATCTGCTGACGCTGGAAGTGGCTGTGGTCATGGCTCTGGCCTTCACGGTGGTCAGCCTGCATCTCCATCGTCGCCTCTACAAGCTGCGCCCGGATCCATCTCGATTGACCGTCTTCTATCTTACGATCTCGATCGGTGGCGCAGCTGGTGGTTTTTTCAATGCGATCATGGCGCCCGGCCTGATGGGCGGCATGTATGAGTTTGCGCTGACCGTCCTGGCCGCCGCGGCCGTATTGCTTCTGCGCCTTGATGGTGAGCTGCGCAGCGCCAGCCCGTTTATCTCGGCCGCATTGGTGACAGCGATCATCTTCATCCTGGCGGTTGATGGGCAATATCTGCAGATGGTCGCCACACCCTACAACCTTACGGTGGTGACTTTGATCTCTTGCATCCTCTTGGCCCTGGTAAAATACCGGACTGTCGGAGTGCTCCTGCTCAGCGCTGTAACTGTTGCCACAGTGGCGCTCGATGGCAGAGGTGTTTCCATTTATGAGGAACGCAATTTCTTCGGTCTGCACCGGGTCGCGGATAATGGTGAGCTTCGCGTTTATATGAACGGCACCACAATCCACGGTGGGCAGATCTCTGGCGATACGATTGATCCCGAGCCGATCTATTACTACCGTCGGGATGGCGCTCTGGGCGAGATCGCCTCTTCCGCTTCCTGGAAGGATGCAGATCAGGTCGGCATCATGGGTCTCGGCGTCGGTGCCATGCTGGCTTATCGCGCGCCAGACCAGAAAATCGATGTTTTTGAGATCGATCCGGGTGTGGTGCAGATCGCGAAAGATCCCAAGCTGTTCAACTTCATGTCCAGCTATGGTGAAGATGCGCGCATCTTTGTCGGAGACGGGCGTATCCAGCTTGAGAAGCGCAAATCCGACTATGGTGTCCTTCTGATCGATGCCTACAGCTCGGATGCCGTGCCGATGCATCTGTCGACCGTAGAGGCGATGGAGGTCTTCATGGAGGATGTGTCAGAGGATGGAGTCCTAGCCTACCATATTTCGAACCGATATTTCGATCTGCGTAAGCCGCTCGGCGCCGCCGCCGCCCATCTGGGGCATCGCGCTTTCTATATCTACGATGAGCCTGCAATGGGTGCGGCCGCGCATGAGGTCGCCATCCTGGCTTTGGTGGTTGTACGCAACGGTCAGATGCCAGACTTCTTGCAGGATCCTGATACAAGATGGGAAGAGATCAAAGTTGATCCAGCGCACGCCTGGACAGACGATCGATCAAGCCCGTTCACCTCGCTGAAGTAACCTCTACCCCACCAGACAAAGTGGTGGGGTATTGCCTGCAATGATGCTCGGGCTGGTGATAGAGACAGGGGCCTGATTGAGCATGGTCACCCGTTCTCCGTCACGCGTGAACAAGGCGCGCTGTGTAGAGACAACAAGGTCACCCTCTGATTGCCAGGCGTTCATGCTGGAGCGCACCATGCTCTGCTGATCCGGGCAGTGGTGCCCTTCGATGATGAAGTTCGTGCCCGGTCCCACGGCCTCAATCAGAAAATCTTCAACATCGCTAGAGGGGGCCTCCAGACCCTCCTCATCAAGGAAATACCCCTTAACGCCCTCCCCGGCGCAAGAAATCATCACCCCAAGCATTGTTGTCGAGCAAACTCCGCGCTCATTCGAGGCGCCTAAGTGAAGTCCATAGCGGGCCAGAAGGCGTGCGATTTCCTCAGGTCCAGTTAAAAAAGGACCAACGCGCAGACGCCCATCAGGGTACTGGGCAAAGTTACTGACTTCCTCGAGAATCGTTACCAATTAAAAAGCTCCCCTCATCTAAGTAATGTCGGTCCGAGGTAGCATGTTCTGCTTTTGTTCTCAACTGTTCTCACGGCAGGGCAGCCATGCAAAATAAATGGGGCCGCCAATCGACAGCCCCATTCTTCTAAGTCTGTTCCAGGTTTACTGAACCGGATCTTCCGGGAAGAAAATGGCCCGATAGCCTTCCCCTGCGGTCTCGATGAGCTGGAACCCCCCATCTGGGAGTTTATAGACAGAGGGATGGGTGAAGGACCAACCGCTGTGAATAATCTCACCAGAGGCCGTCGTAAGCACATATGGCGTCGCACCGTCATCCCCCCGCCAGTAGTGCTCCCCCATCAAAGAGATAAGAACCTCATCCCCAGGATGCTGCGAGATGTTCATAGTCAGGCGCGCCATGTCTTCGAGGTAGACCTCACCCACGCCGGAACCATCAAACAATGGGGTATCAAGAGCCGAGCCGGGGTGGATGGTATCAACGCGCGCGGCCACCATATCACCAAAGGGCCGCATCTTCCCTTTGTAGATAAACCAAAGGCTGCCATCAGACATGACCGCGCTGATATCCTGATCACCGGTAAGCTGCGTCCGGGTGCGAACCACCTCGATGTCGGTCCCATACCAGGTCCCCAATTGCACCCCCATGCCGTCTTGCATGTCGATGACGCGCCACTCACGGAATTCCGGGTCGTTCGCATCGGGGCCCATCATGGTTTTCACGACAGCTTCAGCCGTACCATCCCCATCCAGATCGCCATAATGCACCCAGTCGACCAGCTTCTCTTTTTCAAGCCCGGCGATGACGGCAAGGATGCTGTCATTTACCTCTACGAACTCGGGATCGCCCTCGGCGCCAAATGCCGAAGTGGCCAGTCCTGTGACAGTCATCGCCATAATCAGGCTTCGAATGGTCTTCATCTTGATCTCCCATGTGTGGGCCGCGGGGCGGCGATACGCGATTATAGGTCGGGGCAATATTTTTCGCAAACCGTCATGTGTCGCTAAGCGATGGTGGTGAAATCAAGACGCGCCTGATCGAGGATATAGCCGAACTCCGGGTGAAGATGGGAGATCCAGATCTCTTTCTTGCCCTCGACAATGGCATCCCTGAACCTCAATTCGGTGGCGAGCATTTTGGGAACCGGCCCTTTGATCCGAATGATCAGCGCCATATCCGTTGTGAAGAGCTCAGCCTCGTACACACTACGTGTGATATGGGCGTCGAATTCACCAGGTGGAACAAAGATCGTCACGCGATCTTCTGATGTTACGCCCTGGAAGTAGGTTACATTCTGTGCTGCCATTTTATGTCTCCGCATTTTTTGTTCTTCGTTCCCTCCTCATCTAGGCGCTCAAGAATAGTCCGTTCGGTTTTTCGTGAAGAAAGGCGATGATTATCCACAATAAAGGAGACATCCATGCCACAGATATCGGTGCCGAAGGAATTCTTCCGCTCAGAGCGCGATACCGTCTATGCCGACTGGCGCAGCGCCTTCTGGCGGGAGTTCATTTCGAACTCGGTGGACGCAGGCGCCAAGTCGATCAAGATCCGCACCCGCTACGCCGATAATGGAGACCTGCGCGTCGATTTTGCCGATGATGGTTGCGGGATGGACCGGGATCTCATCGAGAACGTCTATATGCGCCTGGGCAGCTCAACCAAAGCCGGGACCGACAGTGTCGGCGGTTTTGGCCGGGCGCGTCTCCTGACGTGCTTTTCGCATGAACGCTACAAAATCCGCAGCTGCAATATCGTGGTGGAAGGCGAAGGGGCGGATTATACAATCCGGGAGACCCAGACCCATGTGCGCGGCACCGCTGTCAGCGTCGACCTTGAGGCCAAGCACAGCTACGGCCTTATGCGCGGTCTGCGCAATGTGCTTAAACAGTCCTCGATCCGCCTACCCATCGTAATGGACCTTATTGGATCTGATCCTTCTGGCGCGCCTCTTAACCCTTTTCAGGATGACGAGATCCAAGCGCGTGACAGCGGCGCCTTCCGCTTCACAGGATGGTCCCGCAAAGGCAAACATTTCGCCGATCTTGCTGACGATAAGGGTCCTTGGGCCCATCTTCATGTCTCCCGGGGCGCTACGGCGGTGAAAAGCCGGGCCGTGGTCCGGGTCGACGGGATCGCCATGTATGACGAGCATATCTCGGCCCCCGTGCAGGTCACCGTTGATCTTGTGCCAGACCGGTCGCGCGAAGTGCTGACAGCTTCACGGGATTCCATTCGAGGTGAGTTCCGCACAGAGCTCATGAAATTCTTCTCGCAAGCGGCCGCGGATCATGAAACGGTTTTCCGCGAGAAGTCCAAGACCCCGGAGACGCATCTGCTTGGTGTGGCCGGCATCGGTGCTGGTTTTGCGATCCCAAAACGTAAAAGCCGCGAAACGCCTACGGATGTGGCCGAAACGCTGCCGGGTAATCAGCTCGACCGAACTGCCCGTATGCAGCGCAGGGAGGTGGCGCCCAGCACCTCAGCGCAAGCACGGGAGCAACGTCCCGAAGAGCGCCTGCGCTTGCCGGTCGCGCTTTATATCGATAACCCTTCCTCCGCACAGCGTGCCACCATCGCCAGGTATAGACCGGATACATGGTCAGAGCCCGGCGGCACCGGCCGCAATGCCGAGCTGCTCCATGCAGCCTGGACTGGCGCTTGCCGCTACATGCTGGAAAAGCTTTCCGAGCTCGATCCTACCTTCGGGGCATATGGGGAGGAGAAATGGGTCACTGGTTTCATTTTCGACGAGAACCTGCGGGGACTGCATAAGGCTTTCGATGGGGTCCGTCACGGCATTCTGATGTCTCCCGTCGATCGGGATGGACGACAGGCCTACAAGCTCTCAGATCCCGCATCTCTGAAACGTCTTGGGATACTCGCCGCGCATGAGGTCGTGCATTGCGTCAACGACTGGCATGACGAGCGCTATGCCACCCTCTTCACCAATCTGGTGGCGGAAACATCTGATCGCGACATGCTCAAGGCAATGGGTGATGAAATGTCACTAACCCGGGATTGGCAGAAGGCTCGATCTGAACCGCAACAGCAAAAAACCGACCCAGAACAAACCGGGCCGGTTGAGATGCAGCTTCCTTGAAAAGGGCGGCAAGTCAGAAGTCTTGCAGCTTCCGCGCGTGCGTGGGTCGGCGTTAGCCGCGCATCTTGCCTGCTTCACGCGCGATGCGCGCGATGTCGCCGCGGTAGATACCGATGTCATTCAGCTCATGATCAGACAAGCGTGCAAGATCGAGGTAGGTGGTGCGCTCAATTTTGCGCGCTTCGAAAGCGCGACGCATTTTCGAGAAGATGTGGCTGAAGCGACCGCCCTCGGACGGGACGTTGATTGTAGTTACTGACATTGTGGGTTCCTTTGGTTTCCCACCTATCAATACAACGGCGGGCACGTTTCTGCAGTGCAGCGAATATAGGATTCGAGTGCGAAACTTGGTAGCGCACAGATCGCAACACGGATCTGCGCTGTCGGCATAGCTCATTTTTCGCAAGACTTCCTGTCGCGCTGTTTTAGAACGTTATCTACCTTTGGCAGACTTCAAGCTTCACCTTCGCCATCTCGATCAGATGCTCTGTCAGATCATCGAACCGTTCCGGCGCGAGCAAGCGCGTGGCCAGCTCATGACCAAATCCAAGACAATTGGATTCCTCTTCGGTCAACATTGTTGGCGCGCTGACCTCAGTGGCAAAGTTAATTAGAATGCGCGACAGACGGGGATGATCCATGCTGATGCTTTCACCCCACCGACGCACAGGCTCACAGCGTGCCACATGCCGCGCACGGGACTGCCTTTCGGTCTCTTGGTGGGATACCTCAGCCGCAACCCCCCGGACGGCCTCTGAGGTCACCTGCATCAACAATTCAATGCTCTCCATGGCGTCACTTAGGCTGGCACCATCGGGCCCGTGGGGATCCCGGATCATATGAGGATGTGGAGTTCGAATGATCTTGAGGCGCTCACGGCGGCAATCGTAGACCTCAGCCAGAATATCGCTGGCTCTACCGCTGCCCTCAAAGCGCAGTGCGAGCAACTCGGCAAACAGCTCTCGAGCTTTCTCGAGGTTAGCGGCGTTCAGCGCACCAGCTTCAGGGTCATTCAAGAAGACACGAAGCCGGTCGATAAACCTGGCAATTCTGATGTCAGGTACGGTCATTCAGACCTCCCGGCGGCGCGAAGTGCCAAGACCCGCGGGTGGACACCCCGACTATAAGGCTCTCGCGCAGCAATCGCTTTTTCGTTCTGTTCGCACAGCTGGGCGCGCAGCGCTTCCGTTGACGGGGCGTTGTCCTGGCTCACGGTCATTCGACTGAACTCCACATAAATACCGATTATCTCTATCTTCTACGCTTTTCGCACATCTTTCCTATGCTATGCTTTCAACAAAAATGGGCAAACCTTAATCGAGCGTGATCAACATGAAATTTCCCTTTAAAGAACTGGGGCTACTTGCCGGGATGGCTCTTTCCGTTTTTGGGGTCATCAAAGCCGTCGATTACTTCGAGCCTAGCGACATTGACATCATGGCCGACACGAAGGGCGCTCTGGTTTACCAAGAACCCCTTCAGAAGGAGATTGAGACCGCCCTCTTTACCTTCGAGGCAGATGGAGCACAGCTAATCCCTCAGGCCCTCTTCGACGTAACCGGTGTGGTGCTGGGCAAGAAGAGGTATCTCCCTTGGGGGGCGTATCACATGGCACCCTGGGACATCGGTATCGGCTGGAATGAGATGTCAGATCCAGCAAACCTGTCTGAAGTTTCATTCTGGCAACGCAACAGGTTCATGCATTACCGATATGGTGCCGGGGCCTCGGTGAATAAATACATGATCATTCCGAACTCAGCGAACATCCATATCATTCCAGCCAATGACGAAGTGAAACGTCAGATGTCCGAGGTAAAGGAAGGTAATCTGGTCAGGCTGACGGGGTTCCTCGTCGATATCTCAGACGGTGAGACCTACCTCAAGACGTCCCTTGAGCGCGGCGACACTGGCGCTGGCGCCTGCGAAATCCTCTATGTGCAAGCCATCGATCTCGACCCGATCAGTTGATCAGGCTTCACCGGGACCTTCAGAGTCATGCTCCGAGATTGACCAAAGGGGATTGATGGGCAACTTGTTGCCGCGCTTCATCGCTTCGCGCAGTTTGATCGGCCGAAACCCCCAGACATCCACACCGACATTGATGCAATTGAGATTGCCCAGATGCTTCTCGTGTACATGCCCGAATAGCATGATCGACCCTTTGCGCGACCGGTACCATGTAACCATCTGATAATGGCACAGGGTCACATGGCGTGTCCCGTCCTTGATCTCTGCCAAGGGGTGGATTGAATCCCAGGGCAGCGCCAGCACGCGCTCCTCATCGTGATTGCCTTTGACAAGATGGGTGCGGCAATTGATGCGCGCATGGATGTCTTCCAGATAGGTGTCGTCACCCCCTACCCCGCCGAAACCGAAGTCCCCGACAATCCAGAGATCATCGTCGGGCTTCACCGCCGCGTTGATATTGCCCAGGATCGTTTCATCCATATGGCGCGCGGAGTTGAACGGCCGCTTGGAATATTCGATGATTTTGCTGTGCCCGAAATGCGGGTCGGCCATATACCAATTTGCCATCAGCTGTGCTCCATTTCCGCGCGGGCTTCGTCAATGAGCTCTTTGACAGAAAGCTCCATCAGAGGCAGGTGATGCTCACGGATGGGGCCTTCCAAGATCGTCGCTGTAGATCCATCTGAAATCTCATCGCAGACATAAGTGTCGGTCAGCTCATGCAGGCAGGCCTGCCGCATGCAGATGTCCCCCGCAATCAGCTGATCCATGACCTGAGGCGCTGGCACTGCAAGGGAGAAGTAGTGCCCTGCATCTTGCTCATCGAGGCGCATCAATACAGCTTTGCGGCCTTCGGCATCTGCCAAAGCCAGCAAGGGACCGTCGTATTTCATCAAGGTCTCGGTAATGCTGAACTGCGTTGTTGGACGGCGTCCGCAGCTCCCGCGCATGCTCGTGAACTCGCGGGCTAGATCAGCGCGCAGTGTGGGGTTGAACGCGATGGTGTTGGAGATCGGGAGGATGCGCCGCAGGATGCTTTCAAGCCGATCCTCGCGCTCGGAGCTTTCAGGCGGTTTGCGCAGGTTCACGCTGCGCGCGGCCAGCGGGTAGATTACCTGCAGAATATCTTGGATCGCACCTGTGAATGCCTCGTAGGCAAAGTGCTGTTCGCTTCCTTCGAGAAGGTCATCCGTCACATGCACCGATCCGTCCGGGTGAACCAGGACTTCGAATGCGTCATCCTCCAGCTGGACGCCACCTTCCAGGGTTGGGAAAATGCCAACCACGGTTCTGAGATCGGGGGACAGATTCAGCAGCCGCTCCGCAACCGCCAAAGATCGCTCAGTGAGCTCCTCTCCTTCCCCGTTCATCCACCCTGCCCTTAGAGCGCGTAGCGTCATAAGGCGCTTTTTGGGGGATCTCGTTTTCTTTTCAATCATTGCTCAATTTGCCTTTTTGCGGCCCCGGGGGCCGATAATCTTTTTGCCCCATCAGGAAAGCTTGCACTATATTTAGGTAATACTTTGTATTTTCGCAAGGCGAAGCTGAACCTCTATTTGAGGATGGTCCGCACCGTGATCTTGCCGGACGCCCCGGCAGGAAGGATGCCATTTTCGAGCCTGACGGTGCAGGTCGCCGCTCCGCAGTCCGTTAGGGCTGCGGGGGTCACGAATGCATAGTTTGGATCTGTCTGGGTAAAACCAGACACAGTGGCGCCCGCGAAGATCATATCAGAACTCAGCACATCGGATATCGTGGTATTGTTTGAGGTGCCGTCGCCTGTATTTGCGATGTCGATGTCATACTGAAAGCATGTGCCTGGTACGGCGGCGCGCGCTTCCGGTTCGCTTGTGCCGGGAATGGTCCCACATCCAGTTGGCAAGGAAGAGTGAATCTTCACCGACTTATCAAAGGTGAGGTTGGGATTTTTCCTCGGGATACAGAAGTCCAAATCATAGAGAGCGATGCCCTGCATCTGCGGATTGGTAGAGTTGAAATAATCGCTACGCGTTGAATAATCGATTGTTACACGCACCACCGGATCGGAGAAACGCACGATCATATTGCCAAGGTTCTGGTCATTGTTGGAGGCGCCGTTGCCATTACTGGGATTCCCGACACCCCTGTTCGATGCAATCGGATTTCCGACATAGACTGTCGACGGCACAACCTGACCCTGTGAACCGGAATTATATGGCGTCGTAAGGGCAGGCAATACGGTGCTGCCGTCGGCCGCATAGCCCGTTACGATCACGGAGTCGCGGAAGCCCCCGGTGCCATTCCTAGTCGCAAGATAGTCGATATCGAACACCTCAAACTGAAGATCTTCTACGGCCCGGTCGAAGTTCACCGTTGTGCGCAGATTCTCATTCATGGCGTTCAGGTCTACGACCAGAGAAAGTGAATTAGCTCCCGATCCGTAGCCGCCCTGAAGGAAGTTCGAATTGACGGGATAGTTTGGCACGATCCTATTCGTTGCCCCCGACATAGACAGGCTCACGCCAACAGGCTCTGCATCCGGATCTCCAGAAGAGGTTCCGTCACGACGTACTGAGGTAGAAAAGCTGCGGGACCCACGGGCATAGCTCTGCTGGTTCCAATCCATGTAGTAGCCTTCGGTGGACGCATTGCAGGCCTGCTGAGCCACCCCTGGCGAAGCCACGGCGCAAAGGAGGGCCGCACATACGGCCCATGCTTTAATTTTCGCAATACTCAACGGAAGAGCTCCCGGAAACTGTTCTGATCGACTTTGATCTTGAATTCGATATATGCGCCTTTGTCAGTATATCCATTGCTGGAGAAGTCAGGATCCCTGAAACCCGCAAAGTTATACCCGACATTGATCCTGCCATTCTTGAAGGGCGTCGCCCCGACAGAAACGCCGTAGCTGGAGGTGGTTTGCCCCTTTCTGGCGGAGTTCATCAAAGATCCATGAACGCCGAAGTCGAATTTCTCGTTCAGATCCCGGCGGTACTCTGCGCCGAGGAAGGTTGTCGTGTCCTCAAACGCAAATCCCGAAAAGTTCTGGCGCTGCCATTTTGCGGCCGCGCGCAGGTTCAGACTGGCATCATCACCGATGTAGCGATGGTGGTTTACCGACCCATAGACCTTGCGATCTCCATCTTTGTCAAAATCTGTCTCAATTTGCAGAATGGTGATCGGCGCCCGGTCTTCGCCGCGGTGCGCAGCACCGACACGGATCCGCAGATCTTGCTCCTCGACACCATCTTCCTCGGTGAAGCCCAAAAGAGCTTCGCCCCCGATTGACCATTCTTCAGTCAGCTCACCGTCTGCCGAAACGCGCAGCGATCCTCCCCTGCTGGTCTCGCTCACTGAATAAGCGAGCTCTGCGCCCGCAGACCATGTGTCCGCTGTTTTTCGCAAGCCCACAGATGCGCTGGTGAATGCCTCCTGAATAAACGGGTTGCCGACAGCAGCGCCCAAAGGAAGTTCGCCAGAGCCGAGGTCTTGCTGGGCATCCATTCCAAATGTCAGAACCGTGCCCTCAGAGACCGTGAACTGCTGACGGGCACCCAGAAATGCGGCTGATCCCGAGCGGCCCTCTGACTGCGCCCGTACGAGCCCTGCGGTGATCTCTCCGCCCTCCCAAGGGGCCAGGGTAAAGCCCAAGCTTGCCGCGGTGCTTTGATCACTCTCTCCCGCTTCGCTGGCAACGCCAAAAGAAGCAAAGAGGGAAAGCGTGTCATTCACTTCATGGGACGCATCGATCAGCAGCGCGTCGGTCAGCACCCCTTCACCCTCAACCTTGAGGCTTTTGGAAAGCGAGGCTTCGATCTCGGTCTTGCCGTTCTCGGAGGTCCAGCCCAGCTTGACCAGTCCATTCAGCGCGCGTCCCATCTTGTCGGTGCCATCGAAGGCATTGTATTCAAAGCCAGCACCATAGCTCAGACCATTGCGTTTGCGCGTCATCAAGAGATTGGCCCGCTGCCGGTCTTCATCAAGCGTGTGGTTGCGCTCGAGAGCGACCTCGCTTTCGATGTAGAGACCATCATCCGTGGCTTCTCCCTCGATATCGACATCCCCGATACGGTGGCTGAGCGTTGCCGCAGTAATGTCCACATTATCACCCGTGAGCGCGGCATCGAGAGCTGTCGCTCCACGCCGGGTTTTCACATAGGCCTCAAAGGATGTACCCTCGACTTCATAGGTAAGACGCAATTCGCCCGCGCGCCCGGTGGAGCGACCCATTGGAGAAGACTTCTCCACCTGCATGGCCTCGGCGCTCAGCGTGAGATTTTCAGTTGCCCGATATGTGATGTCGGCTTGGACAACATTGGCATCCACATTGTTGCCGTCGAGGCTTTCTGCCCGCAGCAGGCTTGCGCCAATGGTGAGATCTTCGACCACATCGACTTCGGCACGCGCACCGAGCAAGAGCCCCTTTTCGACGTCCCGGTCGGTCTCGTATTCCACAACAAGCACATTCCGATCGAACTCTGCTGTGAAAGCCGGCACCGGCCTGCGCAGAAAGATCTTGCCGCTGTTTTGATCCAGCACATAGTCGACACCGGCAGACAGCGCCTCCTCGTTGAGCTCCTCTGTGGCATCGTTGCGGTCCACGGTAAGCACGCGCACGGTCTCGGAATTCTTAACAATCCCGCCCGATGTCAGCTTGAAGGGCCCGGAGGTCCCGTTCAGCGCAATGCGGTCAACTACGAATTGTTGCTCAACCTCGGCCCCAAAAGCCATCACACGGAAATTCTCGCCTTCATATTCGACACGCATGCCCGACACGCGCCGGTCCACGTCCAGCAGCCGCGTGTTGATGCGCGCCTGAAAATCACCGATCAGCAGTTCTGCATCTTCGCGCTTCAGGCGAAGATAGAGCGGGAAACGGCTTTCTGCTGCATTCCCTTGCGTGCTTCGGTCGCCATAAACGATGTAGTCCTTGTCGGGGTCGATCCCGAAGAATTCATCGGTGCCGCCGGCCGCGCTGTCGTAGCGGAGCGTCAAGAGCCACTCGCCTTTGATGATCCCTTCGGCAAAGAAGGCCGCACGCCCACGCAGATTGTCATCAAGTGTCCCCAGATCGCCAGGGCGACGCATGTGTTTCGCAATCTGTCCCTGCGCATAGCTGCCCTCTGCGATCCCCACGAGAACCCAGGGCCGCTCAGCCGCGGTGATCCGTGCCTCAACGACCGCGGGGTCTTCGCTCGAGCGACGTGGGAAGGTCAGCACTGCCGTGTCGGGATAGAGCACCGGTGACAGAACCAGTGTGGCGATACCGTCCTGGCCCACTGTCACGGATGTGGTGCGCGACGGCGCCTTTTCAGTGCCGTCCATAGAGCGCCGGCGCCCGCCTTCAGGTTCGAACGTGAAGGGATCGTTTACAGAAACGCTGACCTTCGTACCAGGCCGCAGAGGGATCCCGTCATGTCCTGTCATCTGAACCTTCACCATGGGAGTGGAGCGGCCATCGGTTTCAAGGCGTGAGCTTTCTGCCACTATGCTGACCTCATCGAAGGAGGTCGCATAAAGCACTTCACGGGTCTGGCGGACTACTGTCCCATCGGGCGCCGTGATCTCCAACTCTACCGAGTTGCGGCCTTCATTGATGCCGACACCCTTCCACCGATCTACGTTCAGTGCAGTCGTGCTGCTGGAGAGCGACTTCTCGCGGTGTACGGAAGGCACGAGCTCACCATTTACCCGCAAAGCCACGCGATGCGCATCTTTGCGCAGAACACGGATCTCAATGGACGAACGCTCTGGGAGTTCACCGTCCCGCGGGGACAAAAGACCCTGAGGCGAGGAAGCAGGTTGCAGTTCAAGCCATGCTTGATCAAAGTCCGGGACGCGCGCCGCGATCGGCATGAAATCATCATCGACCCTGGCTTTGACGATGCCGTCCTTTGCGGGGTGTCCTGTAACCTCGGACAACGAGGGCAGACCGCGCTGTTCTTCGGCCTGTTCCTGCAGAACAGGATCATCAAATACGATCCTGAACTCGGCGCGGCCAAGCATGCCGGGAGCCACATCTATGAACTGGCTGATGGGGTTGCCTGCATTGCGCACATTGCTCTCGCAGAGCACAGCGCGCGCGCCCAAGGGCAGGGTTAGCTCATCAATCTGCACGACATGATCGCGGTAGCTGATATCCCGAAAAGAGAACCGGCCATCTGCATCGGTGATGGCATAATCGCCCGTTTCGAGGAAAATGCGGATACCGGATAGGTTCATTGTTTCAGGCTCTTTGCCACAGGCGCCGACAGTCACATCACCGACAATAGCCATATCATCGAGGTCAAAGGGCGCTTCGATTTCAAGATCATGGGTGTCATACGCACTAAGCAGGCGCTCTGAGGACACATCGGTACGGGTGGTGATCCTATCCCCAGGCACCGCGCCGATACTGCTCTGCGCCACATAGGTGAGCGTGATTTTCCGCCCGGCAGTCGCTGGGAAATCATCAATCCGAAAGCTGCGGCCATTCTCCTGCAAATAGGCATCGACAGGCATCCCGTTGATGCGAAGCGAGGCATCTTCGATGTCTACGCCAAACGGCAGGCTGTCACGAATGTCGATCAGCCCGCTTTCGGTTACGGTGATTTCTGCGGTATATTCGATGAATTCGCCTGCCTCGATTACCGAAGCACTACCGAAACGCTGAACATCAATCAGCCCGCGACGGTCCCCAGCGATATCAATCTGGATCGGCGGACCTGGAACGACATCAAAGGGCATCAGCTGTGAGCCGGGCTCCAGAATAAAGGGCCCGCCGGGAAGCCCTTGCAGGGTTGCTTCATCAACCTCTGTCGGGAAGGCGTAGGCGCCTGGCTCCGAAATCTCAAAGCGGTAAGTGCCGATGTCGACAAAAGGAAAGCGATATTCACCTGGCGCCAGCGCATAGGTCTCACCGGCGCTGTCTGTGACAGTTGAACCCGTCACCACTGTGGCGGGATAAACAGAACTCAGGTCATTCCC
Organism: Sulfitobacter sp. 1A13353; assembly: GCF_043557255.1. Taxonomy (NCBI): domain Bacteria; kingdom Pseudomonadati; phylum Pseudomonadota; class Alphaproteobacteria; order Rhodobacterales; family Roseobacteraceae; genus Sulfitobacter; species Sulfitobacter sp. 1A13353. Next base: position 286,939 of record NZ_JBIFFS010000004.1, read on the forward strand.
GTAGACGCGTGCCGGTTGACCGGTGCTTTCGTCGATGATGGTGACAGCAATGCCGTCGATCGGCGCGCCGGTGGCGCTGTCGAAGATGAAGCCGTAAGGATCTACAGGCCCAACAATGACATCATCCTCAAGTCGCCGCTCAATTGAAAACGGGTCGGTGTAGACAGCCTCGATGCGAGAAAGTGGCCGGGTTTGGATGACGCCGTCACCCTGCGTGGCAGGGTTGGCGCTTGTATTGACCCATGCTGTGAAGCGACCTGAGTCTGGTTCGGTCTCGTAGAACCTGATGACTTCTCGATCCCCAGTCACGACATCTGACAAAGCAACGTCCACCGTATCAATGGCGCTATTGTCATAGTTGAGGCCCTCATCATCCAAAATGTAGAAGATCGGCATGCCGGGATAAATGCGATCCGCATCGGTCACGGGTATCTGCCCTGGAATTGGCACAACACCCCCCTGGAGGCGAGAGACGTCCCGTGGTTTTGCGACCGGTGCAAAACCGCTTCGACCGTTCACGTCAAATGCAAATTCAGCCGCGGGGAAGGTGACACTCTCGGCGCTTGCACCCGCAGGTGTATAGCGAACCGCTCGAAGCGTTCCCACTGAAGGGAAAGCCTGTACGGTGATTGCCGCCTCAGCGGTGATCTGATCCTGCGCTATCCCCTGAACTTTATAGTCCAAAGTGGCGCGGTTAACGATCCGGGTGCCGGGTGCCGTGGTGGTATTGTCATATGGGCCGGCAAGCAACTGGCCGGCGGCAAGTGCCACCGCCGCAATGCATGCAGTACGGATATATTTGAAAGTTGCCTTCCGGTCGTGCGGGATCATCGGAATTATCCTCTCGATGAAGTAAATCGGGAGAAAAGAGGGTAGTGTTTTTATTTTTATGAGCTTTTCATGCTGCGCGGGGATCGCTCCCCGCGCTTTTTTCGCAAATCTTCGGGTGAAGATCAGTCAACCAGAACGCGCAAGGTGAAGCTGGCGCTGTCACCTGCGGCGAGGGTCGACAATGTGCCGGTCACTGTACCCTTCGGACCGGTACCAGCATCATAAGTCACGTCATCGAAATCGCCCGTGGCCGTACCGGCAAAGGTTTCCTCACCAGGGATCGTATCGCTGATAACGATGGTTGACGCTGGCGAAGTCGCAGACCCGCCATTGCTGATCGAGATCGTGTACTCGAGGCAAGCGCCCGGAACGGCGGCAGTTGCTGTTGCATCGATTGCAGCAGTACCACATGCAGCGGCCGACAAAGCCCCGTCGAGGTTCTCGTCCACGATCGCAACGGTCTTGCTGTAGGTCAGCTGCGGCGCTGTCACGACCAATGTCTCGAGGTCGCTTTCAACACCATCATTGTCCGTGTCCGCAAATACGGTGTCTTCGGCTGCCAATGTCATGCTGGCATCAGGCGTCTGCTGGGAAACTGTATTGGTACCCGCATTGAGCGCAGTCGCAGTCACGGTGAACTCATCTTCAAGTCCGTCCGCCGTCGACGCTGCAACGTTTGCCACAACAAGAATGTAGGACTGACCATCGGCTGCCAAATCCAGAGTATTGTTGTCCCCGGTCAGATCAACCACGGTATCGCCGGCATCGAAAGAATTGTCCGCAGAGAGAACCGTGTAGAAGCTCCCGTCGGTGCCTGCACCGGTGGGGTCATAGGTCAGCCCCAGATCACCGGTCCTGGCGATATCGACATCATAGCCCGACGCATCGTTGCCTTCGTTGGTCAGCAGGAACGAAAGCACCTGATCATTGGCACCAGCCGCTGCTGTGACGGTCTTGCCGCCGTCCTGGCCTTCGAGCGAAAGGTCGACGCGACGGTCAACCACGAAGGTTGCGGTGTCCGCGTCTTCGATGAGGATCGTTTCGCCGCCAGAGCTATAGGACACGTCAATGCTGTTGGACACCGATGTACCAGCCTCGGTGCCCGCCGCAAAAGCGGCCGGTGCGGCACTGGTGAGAAGGATGGCGCCAAGTGTGGCCATCCCTTTGTAGAAGTTGTTCATGGAATTCTCCTGATTTCCTGGGGTTTGGAGGGGGCCGTGTTAACGGATCGTTGCTGAATACTCGAATACTGCGTTTTTCGCAGCGCCAATCTCAGCAAGATTGACCTGAATGGCACCGATGTCGTCCGCAGTCGCGGCGCGTTCAGCCCCATCTTCAGAAGGGACCGTCAGATCATCGAGAGCCGCAAAATGGGCCGGTTTCTGACGGGTTGAAAAGGTGTAGCCGATCGCATCATATTCCGTAATGCTATCTGCAACGAGGCTCAAAGAGGGGTCGACATCCAACTTGAAGGTGATGTCGCTCAACGCTTCATCGGTCATGTTGTTCAGATTTGCACTGATAACAACGACATCCTGTGGGACAAGATTGTCAGATGCCACACGCTGTTTGATCTCTTTGCCGTCATCATCAATCGATGTCACGACCTCGAAGACGGACATTTCAACGGCAAGGGCCGCGTCCTGGGCCACAGCGGGGAAGGCCGAAGTTGCGATAATGGCCGCGCCGTAAATGTAAGACTTCATAGATATGGTCTCCGTTGAGAAAAGTTGTTTGCGCTGTTAAGAGTTTTTTGGTACACTCTGTTTTTCGCAAAATTTATATTAATCGGCCGATCAAGATCGCACAAGGTCAATAGCGCAAAAAACACATTGTTGCCTTATTTCGCACAATCCAAGCAGAATTGCTTAGATTGGTATGTAACCCCTCTTAAGCTTCGTTTTTTCCAGCTTTAAGGCTAGAGCCTCGATCTCCTGATATGGACCGGTGCAGGCGATACGTTGCCGTGCTCGCTTCCCAATCCGACCCCAGCAAATAAACAAGGCATGCTCATCAAACAGCGTTGGCTCGACGCGAATTTCGTAGAACCTGAACATGTTGCGATCTGGATTTATACATTCGAGACGCATGGTGACCTCCCCTGAAATCGTGGGGATTCTGCGCCTTTAGCTCTGCTTTGCCAAATGTTTTATGTAATACTTGGCTCGATTTCGCTCAGATTTCAGGTCCGCTGTCGATCGCGCCGGTCTTTAGCGGCACTGGATCGCGATTGTCTTCGCAGATGCGCAGGACGCGCGCAGAACGGGTCAGGTACTCCCAGACCTGTTCGTTGTGATGCGGTACCCCATTCCAATAAGCCTGCGCTGCGGCAACAACACGAGGATCAGATGCCGTAGCTCCACCCCCCAAAAGACAGGAAATTTCGCTGGACCAGTTCATGTCGTGTCTTGTGACATTGCCCAGAGGTTCAAGCTCGTAGATGATATCCAGCGACCCGCCGCAGCTGTCGATGTCCTCATCGGCACACATGAAGACCGCTTCTTTATGCGGGATGCAGGCAGCCGGTCGATAGGCCTCCAGCACGGCATAGAAATCCGTGCCGCCCCATTCCTCTTCATAGGCGTGCCCCCTGCCCTGCAGAACTGTGCCAGAAGCTGTAAGGAAAGATGAGCCGTGATAATAACGCATTGAGGGCCTTAGTAGCTGAAGTCGGGGTCTTCTCGATCCCGCGCAATCATCATCGGCAACTCCGTCCCGTGGTGCTCGAGGACATATTCATTGATAGCCTTGAGGGCGCCTTGGTTCATCTCCTGCACGAGATGGTTCATCGCCCCGGCCCGGCCCTGCACATCGCGCAGCTCCACTTCGCTGAACGTCTCCATGGTGAGATCGATGCGTTCGATAAGATCTGTGAGCTCTTTTCGGTCCGCAGCACGTTTGGCGCCGTCCTGGATGATCGCATTCGCCTGACTGATCAGCGTCTCCAGGGACCTTCGCGCTTCTGCAACATCGCCTCTGGCAGGATCTGATTGGATGACAGCTTCAATTTCGCTTTCCAGCTTGTGCCGCGGCAGTGAGATGCCCCCGACATTGTCGATGCTGCATGGGATGTCTGCGCCTGTGGGATGGCCGCGCAGTGCCGTCATCATGTCCTCAGGGCTCAGACCCAGTTCGACGACTCTTGATCCATCCCGGATTTTCTCATTGCCAAAGCTGTTCTCTACATGGGCCGTCTCAATGCGCAGCGTGAAATACCCCCCATCGGTCGCGGGAAAGCTGGAGTGCAAATCAGCCTCACCGCCCCCGATAAAGGCGGTGGAGGCCGTGAGAGCAAAACCATCGGCCGCGGCGCGGCGCTCATTGGTGTGAGGGTTGCTTAGACTTGCCGCCAGGCTGGCGAGGCCTTCCAGCTTTTTGACTGCTGCGCGATCTTCATCCCGCAATGCATTTCGAAGTTTTTGCCCATGTGGATCATCTGGACCCGGCACATAGGTGCAATCGGGGTGATCCTGCGCAAGAATATGCCGCATGTAGGAAATCGTCGCCTCATAGGCGAGCTCTGCCTCCGGCAATCTGTAGCGCTCCATTGCCGCATCGAGCAGCCCGTTTCGATCTCTGGCAAGCTCCGGGTCTGTGATGTCCGATCCCCCCTCCAGCGACAGAGGATCCTCTTGGGCCGCGCGTGCGATCCCCGGCAGGTTCAAAGCAGCTGTTGAGGCCTCTACACGGTTCTGAACCAAGGTGCGTTGAAGGTTGTCCTTATGGCGCTCAAGGCGGAACGCTGCATCCCCTTTTGCCAGAACTTGATCCAACAAGATCTTCATATCCTGCTGTTTTGCCTTTGAAATGCCGGACTTCATGTCTGCGGCCATCTTCTTGAGCGCATCAGCGGCGCGGCGGCGACTGCGAAGGGTCTTCTCCATCGCTGCATCCAGCAAATCATCAGGTCTGATCTTTTTCCCCTCCCAATTTGGCATGGTTTCCCCCAGCCAAGATTCCGCGGTCAGAGCCACATGGGCATTTGATCGATTGGGAGACATCATCAGCTGGGCAAGGCTCTCTTCGGAGATCAGTGCCGTCATCAAGGGTGCCCCGGGAGCCGTCGTACCATCGTCTCCCTCGGTGCCGAAGTGAACAACGATACGGTTGTGCGCAAAGGATCCGACAGACTGTCCGAACAATGAAACAGGTTTTGCTTGTGCCACACGTTCAATGCGCATGAAGCCACGGCTCGCATGGACTGTCTGGGGGATCATGTCCTCTCGCGCATGCGCCCTTGAGAGCAAGCGGTTCAGAATACGTTTATCGTCGGGCCCAAGTTCAGCGGTCTTGGCATGATGGTTGAGAATATCTTTCATGATCGCACCCTAGCCCCTATTTGCGAAAAACATTGCATCGAGTTAAACAGCGATTAGATTGGGAGCAACTGAAATATCTGATCAAGGTGATCTAAATGGAGAAGAATACGTGAAACCTGAAAAACTGTCCCGGAAAGCTCTGCTGCTCATGGCGAACATGCATGGCATGAACCGCCCCGTGACATCTGCCGATCTGGCCTTCCTTGCCCCGCAGCCCAGTGGTGCCCGCGAATGGGCGTTGAGCGCCCTGAAGCGGCTCCAGATGATCGGCTTTATGGAAAATGGTCCGCGTATCGACAATGCGCAGAGCTTTGCTCTTACCTCAGCCGGACGCGAGGCGCTCCATGCACAGCTTCCAGCGGAAGACGTGGTCCCGGAAACCGTTCTTTCCGAGCATGATGGGCCTACGCTTTTCTCTGTCGAAATCTTTGGCGCACGTCGCCTTATCCTGGTTCAGGACAGCCATAGCGACACTCTGATGGTATCGACCCCGACTGCTGAGATCCTCGATGATGTGATCGAAAGCCGGAGCGAAGTCGCGGAAGGCATGTGCTGCGAACCCTGCTTCTATCTTGAGCATGTCGACGGGACCGCATACGCGCTCAGTGAGAAGATTGGCTCGGCAGAAAACTTCCGCACTTTCTGTGAAGAGGCCGCCCATATCGACCCGCAGCCTGAAGATCTGCAGGCCGAAGCCATCTAGGTCACTTCGCAAGCGTGCGAATAATATAAGTTGCGGGCTATAGGGAGGTGGCGATTGATAAAATCGTCACCTCTTTCTTGGCTCTAGGGAATACTTGCTGAAATCACAGCAGGGTGAAGGACAGAACATGCCTAAAATGAAGAGCTATGGCGAGATTTCAGAAATCCTGCGCGAGGCTGAGGCCGGCAGCGAAGATCTTGATCGCCTTTTCTGGTCACGAACCTACGCCTGCGACTACCCCCTCACCTATTACGATGAAGAGACCTTCGATCAATGCCGCGCCGAGGGTCAGTCATCCGCATCAATGACGACCAATGCTCAAATGGCTTTGCAAATGATTGAAGAGGCCCTTCCAAAGGCAACTATAGAGATCCAGACGCGCGCCGGGGAAATCTCAGTCAGAACGACGATCTCGAACCTGGATTTTGGCGGACCCATCACTGGCAAATTCACCGGAAAATTGCCGATCAGCCAAATGGCCTTGGCGATCACCGCCTCGTTTAGCGAGATGCTTGGAAAATACCTCAAGATCGAGCAAGACAATTTTGCCGTATTTGGTGTAAAAGACCGTGTGGAACGCGCCAATCACTGGCCCGTGGAGGAAACCGCGCACAATCAGTTCCGCTGTGTTCACCATGGTGAAAAACTGGCCACAGAGGCGTATCTGACGGAAGAGAAAGCACGAGAATACGGTGCTCTACTGCACCACTCGGACCACAACATGCTCAAACATCGCAACCGTTATATCGATCTCGGCCTGGAGCCAGTCGATGACCCCTGCCCAAGCTGAAGTCAGGATAGCTGATATGGAATATGAAGATCTGGATGGGCATCTGAAGTCCTGGCTCAAGGCGGCGCAAAAAAATCTGAACAGCCATGGAGCCCTCGAGCGTCAAGATCGGGCTCCTGTGCAGATCATCATCGGCTCTATGTCCGAGGCCATTAACGGGCAAAATGCCGTCACTAACGCGCTAAAACCGCTCTTAAACGATGTAAAAGATGTCATTCGGGCTCATTGTCCCTCTAATGCTTGGCCGCTGTCACTGACCTTTCAGATCAATGCGAGGGACAAGCTCGTGGTTGATAAGATCGGGGTCTGCAACATCACGCTGGAAGGTCTTTTCCACAAACGGAAGGGGATCGTTGAGACGCGTTGGTTGGATTATGGCACTGAAAGCCTCTTCGGACTCAATCAGATTGCCGCCGATATGCGTCTTTTGCAAAGAATGACACCGCCCTCTAATCAGCCTATCCAAGCCTGGTCGACCGCCCATGATCTCATGGGTATTTCTCATGTGCATTTTGAGGGCATTCATGCGCGGACCAAGTCCGAGGCTCTGCTGAAAATGATCTGGTCCGAGACCGGCCGCAAGGGCCTTGAGGACGTCCTCAAGAAGGGCAAGATCGAACTCAAGAACAACGACGAGCGAATTTGGTTTGTCGCCAGTGAACTTCAGGACCTGCATCTTCATCCGATGGGCACCGCCCCGCGCAAACTCGAAGCAATGGACGAGATCTCAAATCACCTTGAGACCCTTCAGTCGGAGTCTGCACCGGAAGATGATGAGTTCAGCCCATGAGCCTACCCTACATTCAGATCGACGAGGTCTACCATATCGGAACGATCGAGACCGAGGATCGCGGCATGCAGGCAAAGGGGTCTTTGGAAGCCTTCTGTCTTTCGGTCTCTTTGCACCCGGAGGACTGGTCGTCTATCGCAAGGCTCGGCGGAAGTCCTCTGTGGTCCATGTCGCGCCCCGGCAGCCTTTGGTTGGATGTTCTGGCGTTGGAACCTCACAGCCGTGCCGAAATCGAAAGTTGGGCGGAGCAAGCTGGATATGTTGAACCGAGCACACATTGGCGCGCCTGGTTCTCGGATGAAGAAGGCAATTGGTCCTTCATGCGCTGTGACAGCCTGGAGGCCGCTGAGCGTGAGATTGACAACCCTGAGGATGAAGGTCCCTGCCCTGATGGATCCCGCATCGATCTTGAGGAAGGGTACCGGCTTACCGAGCGCGGCATGCGCGAGTTAGAACGCTGGCAGGAGGCCAGTGACGCACAGGATGGGATGATCATCCTCTATGCGCGCGATGTTCTGGCGCCGGCCGAGCCGCGCCTTGCGGGGCTCTGGTGGGATGAGACCTATGATCCGGGGGCGTTGAGTTGCCCCCGCGGCGGCATTCTTCCTGCGCGGCTTTCAGAATTTGAGGCCGCGCTCATCGCGGAAGCGGGGATCCGGATTACAAATGATCCTTCTCCCTGATATCTACCCAACCCTCGCCCAGCGGATGTTCTCGGCCACACTGCAGCTCTCCTGCTGTACAGGCCGGTCATAGGCGCGGCCGGTGAGCGACCGCGCGAAGAGCAGTGGCAGGTTAACCCCGGCATGAATGGTCTGACCGATGCCGCCAGAGGTGCGCGAGTTCACCTCAAGAATATGGGGGACCCCAGCGGCATCCTCCATGGTCTGGAAATTCAAAAGACCCGAGAGACCCAGCCCTGCCGCGATTTTGCGGGCAAAGTCTTCATGCAGAGCATCTGGTGCGACCTTGCGGGATCCATCGGCATGTTTCGATCTTGTTACGCAATCGATCAGTCGGCCCTGATCACAGACAAAATCCGTGCTGCGCTCGATCCCTTCCAGCAGAGGCATGAGCATCATATTCACACGATCATCAGAGCGCGACAATGTATACCGCAGGAGGTTGATACTGATGCTGGACGCCGCACCGGATACCATAGACCGGTAATCATCCAGATCCTCGTGGATTACACGGAAACCGGCTCCGTAGATGCCTTTCGCGGGTTTGATGCAAAGCTTGTCGTGTTGTTGCCGCAGGATACCCCAAGCAATATCGAACTCCTCAAGATCCCGGAACGGCAAGTATTTTGTGCCCTTCAAGCCAAGCTCGGCGATCTTGCTCAGAAAAGCTGGCTTGTTCTCGATCATTTGCATGATCTCATGATCGCCCGCGGTCAGCAATTTGACACCGGCGGCCGCAAACCGATCCCGATGCGCAGAGAGTGCGATGCGATGCAAGAAAGGTACAAAGGCGTTGATTTTATGATTTTCGCAATACTCCAACGCCCAGTCGACGTAGCCTTCCGGCATATTGGACTTGCGCGCAAAGACCTCCGGTCCAAAATGATCTGCGACCGTGCTGATCAGAGAGTTCTCACGCTCATGGGTCACATAGAACTCAAACTCCCCCGGCTCCATCCCATCCTTGATCAAGGTGATCGTATCAAACAGGGAAGACAGGGTGTGGTTGAACCAAATACGCATCGTGGGGAACTTTCTAAGGCTCGTGGGCCGGAAACAGGGGCTATAAAAATATCATGAGATGTCTTTTCGCAGACATATAACAAATGGCTCTTTCATTTGATTTTGTCTACGTCGGAAAGCCGAAAATCAGAGCAACCTGCATATACACTGTGGATTGTGCGCTGCTGTCGTCCGACTTAGGAGCGCAACGCGCGCCGGGCCGCAACCTCTTGCAGTTCACTTAATCGGCAACCTGACGGCAATTTGGCTTTCTTGATGATGCTTGTAGGGAATACAGAGATGTCATGTAGCGAGACAATACGGGTGCCGTTGAAACGACGCGCCATAAGAACCTTATGTCCCTGGGACGCCATCTCCCTGGCGACGTCATCAATCGTATCGACGGTGATTGCAGCACCTTCAGGCGCAGAGAAACAGGTGAGATCAAAGCCATACTTTGTGTGTTTATTCTTCACACCAATAAGCTGACCCCCATCCGTGGTGATCTCGAAAATCTTGTCTTTTGACAAATTACCACCGCTGATGAAGCCAGGCACAGGTGATTGATACGCCCCTTCTCCCCTTTGGACTTCAGGGCTAAGAGGATCCGGTATCTCTTCAGCAAGTTCCTGCAGAAAATCCCGGTCAATTCCGCGTGACATGATCGAAACTGGCGTCCTGTTCTCGCCATCGGTGCCCGCGATGATCGAGATGTTCCCCTTTGACTCAATCTTCACGAGATACTCGCGGCCGTTTCGAATGAAATCCATGACAATCCCGCCATCGGGCGTTGCCGCGACAGACATACCATTGGTCAGATCAGGGCGACGGCTCAGAAAATGCATAGCCTTGTCCCGCGCGCGCGCGGAGACGGGCTCTATGTCACGCAGGTGATCATATTCCATCTCATTCAACTCGGCGATGCGCTCGACAACGACTCGGTGATGTCTGAAGGCGTGAAACAAAGAATATCCCTCCTGAAAACTCAGTGACGCAATGTGAATGAGGGCAAGCCTCGAGATAAATGAGCCGTCGTTGCTCTATGCTCCCGCCTGCTTCATCGCATCAAGAGCCTTATTTTTTAGCTGAATGTATGTGTGACCACCCTCTCCTGATGAGAGAACATCCAGTGCATGTGCTCTGTTCCGCGCACTAACCTTTATGCCAGAATCTTTTTCCCGTTGAGCAATGTCGAACATGACCTTTTGGATCAATTCTTGCCGCATATCGCCGCTTGGCGGGATAAACAAGACATTTTCATCCTCCGGGTCCATCGCTTCACTTAACGTCCGAAATCCAATGCTGTGACCATCGGCAGATGCGCTGCTATCGATGCAGAAAATCATCGCAGATCGGATGACGATAGCAGATGAGGCGCTCGATAAAGCTGCAGTGAGCTTCTTGGCGACATCAACGCCCGCCCCCTGGATGGCAATGATGGCATCACCATCAGCATCCAGCGTCATTGCAACGCGTTTCCACAGCATCTCAAAGGAGTCTGGGTACATATTTTCAAAGCGCATGTGATGTGCGCGCTTCTCGTAATATGCGGCAATCTGATCAACTGCATAGGTCTTGCCGAGACTTGAAGGCCCCGTCAGGCGGATGACTTTTCGGCTGCCCGGGTTGCGGCGCATGTCGCCGATCACTTCAGAAAGCTGACACATTGCCGCGTCTTGCCCCTTCACCTGCAACAGAAGGTGCGTTTGAAGATTGGTTTGCACAGTTTCCGAGAAATCAGCCGGCGCAATCTGGAGGTCACCTCCAAGGCGCACCACAGCATGGCGCAGATTTGCCTCGTTAATACGGTCTGATCCATCCAGTCGCGCGGCGACCGCCGCAAGATCAAGAAGGTCGAACGATCGGTCAGGATTGCGGCGGTGGGAAAGATACCGCTCGCCAAAGTCCAGCAGACGCTCGCGAACCCGCGGCGTAATCCGCACTTTATGCTCTTTCAGGAATGCCTCCGCGGCACCCTCCAAGATCTTCGCCATCTGACCGCGCCCGGGTTCATCAAGATAGATGATTTCGAACCGCCGCATCAGCGCGCGATCTTCCCGCAACAGCATGGCTTCATCCGGTGTCGTCGCCCCGATGAGGGATAACCCGTCGCGCGCAAGCGCAGGCTTGAGGATGTTCGCCCCATCCATGCCACCCCGGGACACAGCGCCAGAGCCCATAAGCATATGGATTTCGTCAATGAACAGGATGGCGCGGTCCTTTTCAGACTCACTGATCAACATCCCCATGCGGGATTCGAAATCACCTCGGAAGCGCGACCCTGCGACCATGGAGGTCAAGGAAACCTCGCGCACAGCGCGTTTTGCCAGATCTTCATCTGGACATTGATCTGACACCAACCGCGCGGCCAAACCCTCAATAAGAGCCGATTTGCCGACGCCAGGCTCGGCCACGAGAATGACGTTTGGCTTGCGCCGCCGCATCAGAACCTCGATCACATGATCGATCTCCTTGTCGCGTCCAACCACGGCGCCAAGCTGCCCATTGCGGGCAAGTTCGGATAGGTCGCGTTGGGCGGCACGAACGGCAGCCTGCGACTCTTCCATTTCTTTGGTCAGCTTTTGCTTTGCGCGGCCCTCTTGTTTCGGCTCGCTGCGTGTCGACTTCTCTGGGTCACGAAAAGCGCTCCGCATGCCGTGCGCAATCCCGCTCGACGCCCCGTCACCTTCAGGTTTGCGGTACATCCGATCAGGCGTGAGCTCGCCGTCCGAGGCCGCGTCATCGAGAAGATCGTCCAGATCTGGGAGAAACTCTTCCTCTTCTGGCATTGGATCAGAGTATTCGCGTTTCATGTCCGATTCATCGAGCGCCTTCTTTACGATCTCATCCTCGTTTTCATAGGCTTGAATGGTCTTGAAGATCGAATGCAGTCCGCTTTCATAATCTTCCATCTCATCATGGACGAGGTATGCAGAAGAGCACCGATCGAAGAGATCGGAGGGCTCGGGTGTCCCATGCGTATCGCGCACCGTGGCAGAATATGCCTTGAATTCGCGGATCATGGCGGCACGTAAAATACAGGTGTCAAAGCCACATTTCGAGATCACATCACGACCGGTTTCAACTGCGGTCATGGCGTGCAGAAGATGCGCGGGGCGTATGTACTTGTACCGGTAGAGAGACGCCATTCTCCGCGACGCGATAATAAGATCCTGTACCATGATAATTTGCCCCTGCTCGTCCTTGCCTACCTCTAAAAAGGTTCACGAGGAGAAAATTCGCAAGGCGAAAATGCAGAAAACGATGGTTTTTGGACAAGAAAAACCCCACCCGCTGCGAAAAAGCGGACGGGGTCATTTTTCACAAATCTGACCCTATGATGTGACCATCAGGACGGCGATCTTACCGATCCAAAGACCCCATCAGGTGAATCAGTTGGACTGCTTCATGACGGTAACCAAAGGGGTCATTCCCCATCGACGTGGACGCAAGAGCCGCCGCATCATCATAGCTCCAGTCGCCGAGGTAGCGGTCATCCTTCAGAAGCTGACCAAAGCCCGCGATTGCCGCCGCGAAGGAGGCATCTGTGTCTGCGGTGCCAGAGCCTGCGGTGATCGGAGTGCCGATGAGCTTGCTCTTGCTCTCGCCTGGCTCCTTGTAGCGCAGGTTCACATAGCCCAGCTCGCTGGTCATGCCCCGCGTTGCATCGGCACTCTCACTCGCCTCTTCGCCGTAACGCAGCGGATTGATCTCCCGTGCATCCGAACCCACCGGTGTGATCTCATAGAGAGCTGTTACCTGGTGCCCAGCCCCGATCTCACCAGCGTCGATCTTGTCGTTGTTGAAATCCTCACGCTTCAGCGCGCGGGTCTCATAGCCGATCAGACGGTATTCGGCGACTGTGTCCGGGTTAAACTCAACCTGGATCTTCACATCATTGGCGATCGGGAAGAGCGCACCAGAGAGCTGCTCGACCAGCACTTTGCGGGCTTCGGAGAGCGTGTCGATATAGGCCGCCTGCCCGTTGCCATTCTGTGCAAGGGTCTGCATCAGCGCGTCATTGTAGTTGCCGCGGCCGAAGCCCATCACTGACAGGTATGCCCCTTCGTCTCGTTTGCCTTCGATGAAGGTCTTCAATTCTTCTGTCGAGCTGATGCCGACATTGAAGTCCCCGTCTGTTGCCAGGATGACCCGGCCAATACGGCCCTCTTCCTTGGCATCGCCAATAAGATCATAGGCCGCGCGCAGACCTGCCGCACCTGCGGTGGAGCCGCCCGCTGCGAGGCGCTGCAAGGCATCTTCGATGTCATCTGCGTCAGAGGCCCCTGTCATCTCCAGCACAACACCGGCGGAGCCTGCATAGGTCACGATGCCCACACGGTCTTCGGGGCGCAGTTGATCGAGCATCAGCATGAAGGATTGCTTCAAAAGTCCCAGCTTGTCGGGGCTGTTCATCGAGCCAGAGGTGTCGATCAAGAAGGCCAGGTCGAGCGGCGGGCGGTCCTCGACCGCTGGTTCCTGCCCCTGGATGCCGATCCGGACCAGCTGCTTGCCGTCATGCCAAGGCGCATCGAAGACCGACACATGGGTCGCGAAAGGATCAGCGGCGTCATCGGCCGGGGCGATGTAGCCATAGTCGAAGTAGTTCACCATCTCTTCGATGCGGACCATCTCAGGGGACGGCTTTTGCCCGCTTTGAATCATCCGGCGGGCGAAGCTCCAGGAGGCGGTGTCCACATCAATCGAGAAGGTCGAGACCGGCTCTTCGGAAACCGACTTCACGCTGTTGAGATCCTTGCCATCGAAACGGTCGTTGTTTTGGACCTGCGGCGCGATGGCGTCCGGTGCCGATGCCATGAATGTCTCAAGAGCCTGGGGTGCCACTACACCGGAAGCGCCTGAGACGTCCGACATTACAGCTGGAGGCGCAGCAATCTTAGATTGGGGCGCTACAGCTTCGCGCTTGGCAGTCAAAGGTGCCGGCTGTGCGGCAATCTCTGCTGCGGGAGACTGTGCATCAGATAGCGCGTCAACGGTGCTTGGGGCGGAGACCTCAGGAGATGTGAATACCGTCTCCCCAGCAGACTGGGTCATAAGATCGGACTGGTTCACAACAAGAACCAGGGCGGCGAAGCTGGTGACGAGAGCTGTCGATCCAGCAAGAAGATATTTGGCTTTGCGCGTCATAAAAGCGATCCTTTCAGATACAGCCGAGCGGGTTCGTCCGGCTTTCTTATCCATAGGACGCACTGCCTCCCCCGTTTCTTGGTGGGATTGCGAAAAAACTGCTGTTGCCTGCGCAATATTTGCCGTCCGGCGCGCCGGATCGGGTTTTGGTGTTGTCTCGACAAGAGCCTCGGAAAGCATCTCGAAGATGTCTTCGCCCTGATCAGTCATGACATTCCTCTTTCGCGACGGCCTTCAGCCGCTTTTTGATTTCGCTCATCCGCCAAGCAATCGTGCCCGGCGCCACATCCAATGCCTGGGCCGCCTCGGCCTGTGACATCTCTCGGTCAACAAGCAGGGCCGCAGTGACCCTGAGGTCTTCAGGTAGGGCTGACATCGCCTGAGAGAGCCATTGGCTGTCTCTTGTGCGCTTTTGCCCATCAGCGGCCGCCAGAGCCAGACTGTCCGCCCAGGCGCCCTTGGAGCGTCCCGCAGCGGCATTCCGCCTCAGCATGTCGATCGCCGCATTGGAGACGATCCGGTATAGCCAGGTGGTAGGTGCGCAATCGCCGCGGTATCCCGCAAGCTTTCGTGGCAGCGCGAGACAGACCTCCTGTGTGAGGTCTTCGGCATCCGCATGATTGCCAAGCACCCGCCAGGCGTAGGCAAAGATCCTGTCGTAATGCTCGGATAGGAACTTCTCAAAGGTTTCAGGGCTCGTGCAGAACCCCTCCCCCTTTTGAGCATTGTCCTCAGCAGATCTTGCATCTCGCATCATTCATCACTTGTACCGTTCATCCATAAGACGAAACAGCACGTCCTTTTCTTGGTCAGGAAATTCAGAATTTTATAAGCTTCTCAAATCACGGGCTCATTCTCAGCCTGCTTCGCAAAGAAGTTCTCCAGGCAGGAGATGACACGTGGCAGCACTTCTTCAGGTGTGCCGCTGCCATCCACGCGCCGAACGCGCTCGGGATAGTCATGTTCCAGAGCACGAAAGCCGTCGTGAACCTTTTTCTGGAAGCTCAATCCAAAGCTCTCGAACCGCTCTTCAGCGTCAATGCGAGACAAACCGCGCCGCAGCCCCTCTTCAGGGTCAATGTCCATCAAGACGGTCAAGTCCGCCTCGACGCCAATCATCAAAGCATGCAGATCATCTACCAGTTTACGCAAGTCTCCACGCGTGAGGCCCTGATAAACCCGGGAGGAATCCACAAAACGATCGCAGATAACGACCTTACCTGCCTCGAGCGCAGGCTTGATGGTGCGCTCAAGGTGATCGCGGCGCGCAGCGTTGAAGAGCAAAAGTTCCGTCTCGGGCGACCAACGGTCTGCATCACCGGTCAGAATAAGGCTCCGGATCTCCTCGGCGCCAGAACTGCCGCCGGGCTCACGGGTATGAACGACATCATAGCCCTTTTCGCGCAGGGCCTCGACCAGCAGTTTGGCCTGGGTGCTCTTGCCGCAGCCGTCACCGCCTTCGAATGTGATGAATTTACCTTTGAAGTCCATGAGCGCTGTCCTTGGGGAGTTTGAGTATCAATCTACACAAGCCTATGCCTCACCCTTAGGGAATGCAGAGTTACATGCGCAAAGATATGTGGATAACCGCGGTGTTAGGGCGCGGGCGTATCTGGATTGTGGGTCTGGCAGCTGTCAAAGGCTTCATCCGAAAGCTCCATTGCAAGACCTTCCATATCGGTCACGATGACTTCCCCACCGGAGTCGGGCTCTGTATCTCCGGAGACATCGATATCACCCATCAAATTCATCCCGCGAGATTGGGCGACCTGTTGGCGCCAGGCTTCTGCCGTGTGCATCATTGCTTTGCCCAGCGCAGTCGCAATACCCTTCTTGCGCTCTCCTGAAGCCACAAAGACACTGGAAACAAAGAGGTCTAGGTTCGTCTGAGACTTTCCTATGAGTTCAAATGACGCACTGATATGCCCGATGGGCGCCTCATTCCGTGTCGCGATCAATGTCAGCTCGTCTGAGCAATCGCTCGAAGTCATGCCATAGGCTGGATGTATCGTATCAACGAACCTATTCATCGGCAGATCCGTAATCGCTTTTAGGTCCGTCTCGAATTCAACGACCCGAATGCTTACCCCTTCAGGGGCTTCCACCTTTGCGATGGCCTCCTGAAGGAGTGTGGCATTCTCATTGGCAAAAAAGACGGGCAGGCTAAAGTCGGGCAAGCTCATGGGATGATCTCCAAATCATGGTCTTCTGAAAATACGGGCAATGGCTCACCGGTCTCGGGATCCCTGGCCAAGCTCGGATCGAAGATATGCCATTCCATCTGCCCATGGGTGGCACCCGATCCACCGATAGCAACGGCGTCATAGCCCGCCGATTGGATTGCCTCGACCAAGGCCGGTACGCGCAATGCGAGATGGGCATCTACTGGCGGGAGCTGGGGGAGCTCATCCGGCCAGGAAGCCACCATCTCATGAAGGCTTAACCCTGTCTCTTCGTGCAGTTCTTCAAAGGCATTGCTGTTTGTGGCAGAGCTTCCCCATTCTGCGACCACTGCCTCCAGCACATCGCGGCCAAAGTCATTGCCGATCACATCAAGATCGAAGAACGGATCGCAGTCTGCCAGCGCCGTGCGACAGTAGACCTTCCGCGCCGCAAGCCGCGCCATAAAGATCTCGCCACGGATCTCCTGCCCTTTGGCCAGGATGTGGTTGTTAGGTGCGCCCGCATAGAGCTCTGCGGCCTGTCGCGTGCCGAAGGTCATGGTGGGCAGCTCGCTGCGCAGCGCGCCACCCCCGCACCATTGTCCGCGGAAAACCTCATTTTGCATCAGCCACATCGTGGCCATAGCCTCCCAGGCCGCCTTCATCTCAGCAAGGCTCCGGTGTTTCAGAGACCTCATGTGCTGGGGCTTCCCAGCCGGTCTCCAGAACGACATCAGGGTCGACGGTCAGAGGTTCCACGGAAAGCACATACTGATCTTTGCGCCACTTCGGGTAGTCGAGTTCATCCGCCCGGAACTTCTTTTTGAAACTGCCGGTGTGCAGCCCGTGACCGGTGGGCGCATAGACATGCAAGTGATCCACATCGAGCTTGGTGATTGAGGCGCCATAGCTCTCATCGACATATTCAAGCAAAGCGGCATCTGCAGACTCGCGGCTCTCATATTCGCCCGAGGCCATCAGAATATCGACGATCACGGCGCGGTCCGCGAAGATATTCGCCCAGAGATCCGTGCAGGTGGTCCAAGCCTCTCCTGGCATCACCTCACCGGTACGATTCCCATCATCGTCATAGAAATAGTCTTCGTCCACGCGGCCCATGCGCCAGACACCCGCAGTGTCGTCATAGGCAAATGGAGAACTGTTGCCGACCTGAACGATCGCAAGACCGCCTTTCGTGAAATAGTCCTGCATGCGCTCATCGAGACCGACGGCCCCATTGATGTCGTAAAAGTCATCACCACCGACGCGTGCCAGCAGGCCTTCTTTGAAGCCTTTCATGCGCAGCCAATCCGTCATGACCAGCTCACCGGTGGGCATCGGGAGTTCAAAGTGGAGAGCGGCCTTGGGTGTTTCCACCACGGGGGCGACTTCCTCTTTGTAATCTTTGGTGAATTGCGTCAAAACAGGTGCAAAGAGGGTGCCGCCAACACGCAGGTGTTTACCCGTCACCTGGCAGGTGGAGGTGTCTCGGGACATCAATGGGTCCAGTGTCTCGGAAACGAAAGCAGCGCGCGCCTTCTCGACGGTCAGGGCGATCTCCTGATCTACCTCCTCTTCGTCGAGGTCAAACTTCACGCGATCATCATAGCTGATCTTTCCGTTCGGGCTCAGCGCCTTTTCCTTGTCCATTTCGATCTCGACGCTCGCTGCGGTAAAGCACTTCTCTAACGTGTCAAAACCCGGCGCGCGGCCCAGTGTCATTTTGTCGTAGACGTCCAACTCTTTACCGGAGAGCCAGGCATTCCATTTTGACATCTCACGGATGGCGCGTGGCCCGTTGTTGGGGCATTTCTTGATATAGCCGGCGTCGCGGTAGGCTTCCATGAGCGCTTCGGACATGTCATTGATGGGACTGCGCGTGTTGTAGACAGTCTTGCGCCGGTGATTGCTCAGTTCGTCCTTGGAAATCGGGTATTCAAGCCCTTCCTTGAGGAACTGAAGTTTGCTGATATCGACAAACCTGTCAAAGATTTCGCCGATATTCTTCTCACGGGCAAGCTGGGCCGCTGCCGCAGTTTGAGCAGCAGCGAGTTGCGGCTTCCAGCTGTGACTTGAGGGATCATCGTCGCGGATGAATGCCATCTCGGCTTCAGTATACTGCGAGATGACATCACTGGCAGCGATGCCGATCTCACCCACGAAGGGCATCAATTCGGTCACATCACCCCCACCAAGAGCGGCTTTAAGCCCCGCAGGTGTGTCGGAGGACAGGCGTTTAAGTGTGACCTCCCCGCTGGGGTATTCAGCATTATCGCGACCTTCAACGCCGTGGAACCAGACCTGCCCCGCGTCATCCTGGAATACGACACCCAGATGCATATCCGGGCCGCTGATTGGCCGGCACTCCGCCATATCGTAAGAGACACCCTCTTCATCTACGAATTTCACGGAGGCGAGCATGTCGTGGCCGTAATGAAAATCTGCAGCTGCCTGGGGGTCATTTTCATCCCACGGTGTTCCGATTTGGATTTCCGAGAGCTTCTTCATCCGGCGTTCGGCTGCATGCGAGAACCGATTGAAGACATCGAAAGCCTGTTGGGGGCGTCCGCCGTCCTCTTGATGGTGCCACATCCTTGCAAGCGCAGCCTTGCGGTAGACATCCTCTCCAAGCCCATTTGCTGCTGCATGCGCTGCGAGGGCATCCGAGAGTGTGATTTTCGGAGCATCTGGAAGAGCGCCGCGCTTGAAAACTGCCATCTATTGTCTCGCTTATATATCTGGGTGTGGTTCGATCAGAAGGACGGGCGTTCAGATGCCCGCATCGACCGTCGCCTCAGCTTCAAGAGCCGCAATCCGCTCGAGGATCTGATCAACCACCTCGCGCTCGCTTTCGCGGTACTTTTGCTGCTCAGGGGTGACGCTCTCATCGGGCGTCGTGTCGGCATATGTCGACATCCAAGGAATGCCGGTCACGACACCATCGTCGCCCGCGGCAATATGGAATTCACCCTCGACCGGCAGACCTTCACTGAGATCACCATAGGAGCGCGCAACAATATCAGGCACCTCAAGCGAAAGCTTGCGCAGCACCGGAGCATCAGGCGCGGTGGTCGTGTGATCATTCGTTGGTACTTCGTCATAGCCGCAGAACCATCCCTGACCCGTCTCATCCTTGAGAATAATACCGATATACCAATGGGACTCGATCTCTCCCTTGGCAGCCTTCATCCCGGTCATGATGCCGGCATCGTCTTCGAGATAGATGTTGATGGGGGCATCGAACCTGATGGCGTCAACACCATCAATTGTCGTGTCCGCTCCCGGCACATCTTCGAAGACCTTATGGGTGAAGTGGATCTTCGCGAGCTTGTGGCTGTCGCCTTGCGGGTCGGTGTAGCGCCCCTCATGGTCGATGTTCTTATTGCCATAGACCATATTGATGATGCGGTTCTTGTGATCATCATTGAGGGTTTCGATCTCGGTCACGACCTCATAGAGCGGCGCTTGTACGGGGATGTCATTCATGAGGGGGTCTCCAAGGGGATTCTGGTTTTCATGAGAATAGGAACGCAGTGCGAAAACTCAAAGTACGCAAGCATTCCCAATATGGAGTTGGACGGTTACAGACCAACTTCTGGCGCCTCCACTTCGGGGTCGCGCTGCCCAAAGGGTTGATCGACTTTCACCTCCAGAAGGGCATCGCGCTGCGCTTCGATGATGCCGATGGCCTTTTCCGCCCGCACCAGGCGCGGATTATTCCAATGCAGTTTCGAGAGGACGTCCTCGGCTTCTTCGCGCTTCATCAGCCAAACGCCTTCTGGATCACGATCAGTCCAGAAGCCGGATACTTTGGACCGCGTGGGGGACATGCGTGCCAGAATGGTCTTGTCGTAGGGCTGGTGGCTGTCGGTCATGATGGCATAGAGACGGTTTTCTTTTTCTTCAGTCACGGCAATCTCATTTTCAGTTTTGTAGTTCGGATTGATCTCTTTCATGAAGGCCACGAATGCGGGGGTTTCTGGTTTGCTGAAGACATCCAAATCGGCGCCATCATGGCGCACCGCGGGGATGGCCATCCAAGAGAGATGCTTGATCCCTTCCGGCAGGATCCCGAAAGCCTCATGTCCCACGTTGCCTTGAATGTCTGACTGCAAACAGTCCTCCATGCTGAAGCCGTGCTGACCGCTTTGTGCGAAGCTGTCAAAGTCGGCCACCCTGTTGTGGCTTGCATAGCCCAGGCCATCTTCCGACCACCGGGCTTCGGAGAAGCTGAAATCCTCATCTGGAAGGGCGATCAGAAGCTGACCTGGCAATGTCCAGTCGGCGGGCATGAGGGTTTCACCCTCATCCGTGTAGCGCGTCGACACTGTATAGCAGCCGCGGTCATCGGCTACATATCCCATGCTGCGGATCATATCGTCAAAATCACCTTCGGTGGGCCAGCCCTTGGGAATGGTCCAGCTCCAGGCTTGCATTCCGTTCCACTCCACATCGAGATCGTCCAGCGTGACGCCAGCGCAATCAAGCGCCCAGCGCATAACGAAGCCGATGTGTTTAGAGGGCTTCAGGTAACTATCACGATCACTCTCATAGGGCTCATGCAGCCAGGTGGTGCTGCCTGAGCGCGGGATATAGGCTTGGGCGATGCTGGGACGGTCCGCGGTCCAGAATACGCCGTCATAGCCGCCGCCCTGGATGTCGCCAGTGATCTGCTCGCAGGTGCCATGAAACAGGAAGCCCCGTGCTCGGACCTCCTCGAAGCTGTTGCAGCGCGCGAGTGCATCCCGAACCCGTTCAGCGTCGCGGCCCGCGGCCAGTTTGATCTCATCCGTCATGCCGGTCTCCTTTGATGCTCTAAGGATATGACGGACTTGCGAAAAGAGTGAGCAAATCGCATATATCTGAGATGGGGGAGCATATGACGAGACAGGCAAGACGCGCCCAAGCGCGCAACAAGGCAAAGCTTACAGAGGTGGCCTGGAAGGCCTTGAAGGAAAAACGTTCATCCGGTGGTGACGGTCACTACCTCACCCGGGACGCACTTCTTCCGTATTTTTGGGACCCGTCTATCGCCGACATGGTACGCGACAACATTGAGCAGACCTTAAGGCAGGTCCTTGGTACGGATGTTATCCCAGAAAATGGATTGCGCATTCGGATACGGATTTTGCATGTCGTGGGCAAAAATGGGAATGTATCACAAGCCGTGGTCGCTGGTGCTCAACAAGGAAAGCCGGATCAAAGTAGCCATGTGGCTATTATGGGCTATTTCGATGATGGGAATGTCAGGACACCTGCTTCTGCTGACAAGTTGCAGGACCTCGCATACCTATTTGATGAGACGACAAGCGAAATTCGCCTCCCGCTCAACTTCCTTTGCGCCTCCGAAATCCCCAAGCGTCCTTTTGGGAACAATTGGCTTTATCAAATCCGCTTCAATGCCGAAGAGGCGCGTCGAAAAGAGATAATTGATCAAAGCTTCTTTGACACACTCGGGCACGGCTACATCGGGGTTACCGCCCGTCCCTTCGTAAAGCGTATGGTAGAGCATTATAAAGATATGCGCGATGGAAAGGGGCATCTCCTTCATAGCGTCTGGCGTGATCTCCGTCGGCGAGAGATCCCCCACCGGGTGATCGCACAAATCTCTGGCTACTCCGAGACGGAAGACGGTATCTACAAGATGGAAGAGAAGCTGGTCGAAAAGGTCACTCTCGCCCCTCTCGGTTTGAATATGATCCCTGGCGGCCGGAACGGGATCGCCCAGCTGCGAAATATGGGCTTCGACAATGCCAACATGGAAAACCGCGACCGTCTTTTGGCAAAGGCGCTCAAAGAGCGTTCAGTCCGGAAAACCCATTACCGCAAGGCTCACAGTCGTGAATATGCGCCAGGCAGATTTACCTTTGTCAAAGGGGCCTGGGTGAACGCAAAGGGCTATGCCCAGATCGGTTCAGTTGTTCAAAACTGAGGTTCGATCTCAGAATTCGATCTTTGTAACTGGTAAGCATCTCGATTCACCTTCGCGACCGGCTCCCCACGCTCGAATGCGCGCTCACATAGCGCGCGGTGCGCCGACTTCCGACTGGCAAAGCCGCCTTCCGAAAAATGGGTTGGCTTGAGGTTGATGCAGCGCGTCTCCTCAGCGCAGATATGAAGTGCCTGTGCGATACCGCGGCCGCGATACTCCGGGAAAACCGTCACCACGCCCCGTGCGATTCCGCCCAGCAGGTCTTCAGTTCCAGCATCGCGCACCAAAAGTGCATTGGGCGCAGAGATAAACTTCAACCCGTTTTCCTCATAGAGGTGCGCGCAGGCCAGGCCCGGAATGTCGGGGGCGTCAAAGTCCAATCGCATATTTGCGATGACCAAGGCGTCTTCGCAATCCTCGATCCACCGACGCTCAGAAGCGCCAAAATACTCCTCCCGCAGGACATATGGATCGCTGTGGCCGATCCACTTATTGAAGGGTAGCTCCGCCGCGGGGCGCCGGTCCTTTCCCGCAAGCTTGACCTTCTCGGTATAGCCAGCCTCTGCGTTCCGCCGCCCCTTATAGCAACCAAGCTCGGTAAAGACCGGCGGGCTGCCATCAGCACATTTCCCGCTCTCCTTGGGGAGGTTCAGTAAGATATAACTGTCGCGCGCTTCAGGAAAGACCCGGCGGAACTTGGCATCCGTGAAGGAATCGATCTGATCGTTGGTATAGCGCTCGAGTGCTGCCTCCAGGCTCTCCGTAGTGATGCCCTCGTAGCGGTTGAGATATACGAGCGCGTCCATCCCGCTGCGGCGCGCGCGGGTAATAGTCGCGCGTTTGTCCGACCCTTTATCTTTGATGCGCCGCATCTTGTCAGGCTGAACTTCCATCAGATGAAAATACCCGTGACCACAGCGCATGGCCGCCTGCTCAATGGACCCCAGATGCAAGACATCAGGCTTGTCGGGCGCGTCATATGTCAAGATCGGATCTTTCGATCCGTGCCAGGCGTGAAATGCCTTCATGGTTCAAAGCTCGTTTCGCTCTCGATCTCCCGATCGGAGATCGGCTCAACGATTTTGAAGTTGCCGTGCCTGGCCATGAATTCGAAGGAGGCAGCGCGCGGATAGAGCCTCCCGGCCTCAGTAAGCGCGTAGCGCCGGGCCTCTGCATACCCATTATCCGCGGGCTCTTCTGACAAGAGCCCTGCCGCGATCAGCTCATCGAATGCCACGCGGCTGCGCTCGGTAAGGCCTTTTTCCTGGTTATTCAGGACCAGCGTCGTTTTGGGTGACATGAAGCGGCCTGCGAGAATTGCACGCGCATCATTTCCTAGAACTGGCAGGCCACGGAGCTCGAAGATCAGCTCATCGCCAGGTCCGCGGTCCCACATAGTCACGCTTTGATACTCGTTAATCTTGCTGACCTGCTGGATGCTCTCCCCTACGCGCCAGAAGGAGTAGACCTCTTCAGCCGTGATCCCCAGGCGCTTGATGGAGCGCGCAAAGACTTCTTCGGCATCTGCACCGGCTCCATTGATGGTTTGGGGCTGAGAGAAAGCATAAGAGCGGAGAACGTATTTCGCGCTCACGGCTCCATCTCCTCATCGTCGAGATCTTCGTCGTAGGTAAGGGCCTCGAGGTGGTCGGCGTATTCGTTCGATAGCCCCTTCTTTTCGATGAAAACCCGAGACTCGGCCTCGAGCGCCTCAGTGCTCAGGCCCTTCTCGATCTGGGCGCGCAGAATGCGACCCGCCGGGTCGTCCATTTCAAGTTCAATATGCTCATTTTCAGCGTCGCGCACGCGCATGCGGTATTGGCTGTGTACCATGTACCAGTGGTCGTATTCTTCCTCGGTCACCTCGAGAACCTGAACGAAGTCGGCCTCGAACCCACCGCGGTATGGCATCTCTGGCGTGCGCGAGCGCTCACCCGTCGGGACGTCGTACATCAGAATCTGACCGTCACGGACTCCACCATACCAGAGGCCATTCATGACAAAGAAGTCGAAGCCCTTCTCATTGACGCTTTTGACGTTGACCATCAGCCCCGCGGCTTCTGAAAAGAGTGTCATGCCAATCTTCGGGGTGACCAAGTCGCGAGTCTTCATTTGCATTACCTCATTGCTTTTCGCAAAGATAGGCGATGCCCGTGAAAGTCGGAAACCACTTGATGGTAAGGCCCACCCAACCTGCTTTGAAGCTTGAGGCGCAGCGCCGGCCTACTCTCTTGACCGGGGAATAGTCTCGAACCCCTGTGCAACGCCCACGGAGGCGGCCATCTCGACGCAGCTCCATTTAACAATGGCCTTGCCACCAGCGGCCTGCTCAATCGGCTTTGAAAGGATTGCGGCGCCCTTTTCGCATTTGGCTTCCGTCTCGGCTCCACCAACGAGGCCCGATTGCAGCACATCACCCGGCACGTAGGAGGGATCTACGCCATCAGCTGTGGGCACAGTGGCGATGACAGTAAGCAGAACAAACCAGAGGGTTTCCATATTTTCTCCTATGGGCAGCTTCGCCCGGATTGTGAATCTCAGATCAGCTCAAGCTGATCCTTCTGAGGGATCGGCGGAACGGGGTCACCTGCTGCAATGTCACGCTGAATATGCCCATGACAGGCGTCTGGCGCGCACCAGCAAATCAGATCTTTCCCCGCCAACTCCCGACGGATCCGGTCAACGAATTCCGGGTTGTCGTGGAGCCATGCGATGTATTTGGCAATCACCTCTTCGCGCGTCCCATCTTTGCCAATCGAAAACGGATTCCCCCAAGGCGACGGGCGGCCAATATAGACCGCCCCCGCCCGGTTCTTTCCGACCTTGCGCGCATTGAGAACCGCAGGACGGCTCATGCCTCGGACGCTGCCAGAGCAGCAATACCGGTCTCGGTAATTTGCCACTTCATCTCTTTGAGGCTACCCGATTTCTTGCCAATGGGGGCAATCCAACCGCGACGCTTACAGGCGCCAATAGACTGCGGCGAAACGCCCTGCAGTACCGTGCCCGGGTTGGCGGCTGCAGCCTTAAGGACATTGGCCTGGCCGTCCGTGGGGATCTCACCACCGACAGGTGTCTCAACTTTCGCAACCTTTTCCGCTTTGTCAGGCTTGTCGGTCTTTTTGGGTTTGACCGGGGTTTCCTCGACTGTTGGCTTTGATGCCGCGGGAGCCCCAACTGTGGCGCTCTCCTCTGGCTCCGCTTCCATTTTGCTGATTTCTTGGCGTACCGCTTTCATCAAAGCCATGAAGTCCACATCAACGATGTCGGCCGGGTGCAGCTTCACGAAGCTTGTCTCAGATGCCAGGGTCGCGGGGATGGCAACAATATAGACCGTTGCGCCTTCTGGTGCGACAGCGAAGAGATGCATATCAATTCCGAAACGTGGAGCGAATTTGTCCTCGCCATTGCAGGTGATGCGGTAAACATCGGCCAAAGGATCGGAGGTGATGTCTTTGCGGTGACTGCGGTAGAGCCGCAGCCGGTCCACTTCCAGCTCCCCAATGACTGAAAGCGCCTGTTTGCGCAGCATATGGTTGAGAATGGCGCCGCGCTTATTCCAAAGCAGCAGTTTTGCGCCAATGCCTGCGGCAACGAGCGGTAGTAAAGGTCCAGCCATAAAGTATCTCCCAGAAATGTCGTGGTCTCCCACGATTTGTTGTTCTCATCTAAGATATGCCATTCTAAGTAAATTATAAGGTTGTCTTGTTGTTTTTCGCAAACCATTATCTTTAGAGAGCGGATGCGGCATCTCGCCGACAGCTGTCATTTCTAAACAAAAGCTCTGGTCATCCATGACCAAAGGTTTATGAAACCCTAGTCAAAAGGAGAGATATCACATGCCGAACTTCACCCTGCAGATGGATGACCTGGAACTCACCATGTATCTTGGTGTCCATGACTTTGAAAAGCAGACGGCACAACGTGTGATCATCTCTGCAACAATCGAAACCCAGATTGATAGTTACAACGACCACGGGTTCTATGACTACGACGATCTGGCGCGTTTCGTGCGGGACTTTAACGGCGAGCATATCGAAACCCAGGAAGAGCTTGTTGAGCGGATCCATGGGTTCATCATGTCCTCGGATAAGGTCGTCTCTGCCATCGTTCACAGCCGCAAGCCGGATGTTTATCCTGATGCGGAGGGTGTTGGCCTGGTATATGGTCAGGCACCGATTTCCCACGGCCGCGCGCCCCATGTGGTCCAGCTCGACAATCTGGCGATTGACATGCATCTCGGCATCCATGCCCATGAGAAGGCCACCGCTCAGCGCGTATTGGTCTCCGCAACTATCGTGACCCAGATCGACAGCTATGAGGACCGGGGCTTCTACGACTATGACGATCTCGTGGACTTCATCCGCGACCTCAGCGGCTCATCGATTGAGACCCAAGAGGAGCTGCTTGTTCGGGTGCATGAATTCATCATGTCATCGTCAAAGGTATCGGATGCGATCGTTCACACCCGCAAGCCGGACATCTATGACGACGCCAAAAGCATCGGCATCGTCTATGGCGCCCTGCCCTTCCCCTATCAGCAGACCAAACTGGGCGCCAGACAAGCCGGGTCGGGTTTTGAGCGGCGCAAGGCTGCTTGAACTCAACTCATAGCTCAGGCAGGGCCTCATCCTCTGCCTGGGGTTCGACCTCGGCACGGAGGCGATCTGTACTGGGCAGGCCAATGCCAAGCTGTAGCTCAGCGTAGACATCCTCATGCGCCTCGACATGATCCGATAGGCCCGGCCAAATTTCTTCGAGGTCTTCATAGATCCAGTTATCGAACCTGATCCTACCGGCCACCGGATGATCCAGATGCAGGAAGAGGTCTCCATTGCCGGCAATGAATTCTGGATTGGACCCAGGCCAACGCGCCTCGATCTCATTGACCCATTGCTGCGAGAGCGAGGTGAAGCGATCTGAAAGCTCATCCTGAATGCGCTCCACCTCGCGGTAGAGCCAGGCGCGCAGCTCCGCGGGGGTTTTCGTGCGCACGGGCTGATCCCAAATCTTCCCACCCGGGCCATTCATCTCAACAGTCAGGCCATAGCTGGTTTCGATTTTCAAATCGAGGTCGATGACCACATCATCTGTCGTGGCATAGATGAAGGCCACGATATTCTCCATGATCTTGGTTGCGGCGGCCTGCAGACTGTCATCATCAGCCCCATAACCATGAACACGCAAAGAAGGCTGCTGCGCATCATCCATGTCGATCGAGATGGATGCGGGTACGGGACCGATGGACAGGACATCGCCTGAGAGCATGGAGCCGGTTCCATTCAAGAAGCCCACCCTGGAAAGACCAAACCCATCGGCACTGCTGTAGGAGGCTTTCGCATTCTGGAAGCCAAAGCCCTTCATACGCTCCTGCAAAGCGGCCATCTGATCCAAGATCATGCCCCAGGCTTCGCGCGCAACTCCATTTTTCACTGTGGGTGCCATTAGGATGGGCCATCGCTGTCAGCCGTAGATGAAGCATCATCAAGCGACGCGCTTGGTTCAAGGGCGCCCATCTCGACGAGAGCCCGGCGCGCCTCTTCAATGCCCTGTGCATCGATACTCCAGACATCAACGCCGCCGTCGAGGTTCAAACCGCTCTTCCCATCGAAGATGCTCTTACTTAAACCATCTTCGCCGCAGAGTGTGGACAGATAGTACCGACCCACAAATTGGCCCAATACCTCTCCTTCAGGCGACGTATCGAAGTCATAGGTTGCGTCATAGAACTCCACCAATGGATCAGGCTTATCATGGGTCAGCTTCATGCCGAGCCCATAGGCGTCACCTTGATTAACAAGACGGATACGAAATTCGCGTCCCGTTTCATGATTCTTGATAAGTTGGTTATTCACAGCTGCCTCTTTCACATTTCCATCTCGAGGGTCTCGCCATCGAGATCGATTTCCTCCTCATCCTCGGCTTCAAAGGGCGAGAACCCTACGAAGCCGCTCAATTCCTCTCGCAGAGGCCCCCAGACATTATCGCGATAGTCGATCACGCGTTTCGTGGGGCTGAATCGGATCATGTGATGACAATCGTCGAGCTGCATTGAATGTCGCATGGCAGATACCAGCATTGAGCAGGCAACATCATCATCGCCGTCATAGAGCACCATGGTACGCTTCACGATATCAGTGAGGTCCGCTACGACTTCATCTTCCATGCCGTAATTCGCATAGTCATGCATCTGTGCATAGATGGATGCCACCGTCTTCAGGAAATCAGGTGTCCTGCCGCCATCACCGAAGATCTTGCCCTTGATGTAATCCCAGTCCAACGCGTCGAAGAACTCGATCGGCTCCGCACCCTCTCCGATGTTGTTGAAGTGGATTGTATTGCTCGTGCCATCGACTTCTTTGATCACGACCTTGAGCCGGGCGGTCTCGGCTTCATGGGAAAAGGTTGCAACGATGCCCCCTGTGGTGGTGAAGTCGTATTCTCTGATCTTTGACATTCAAACTTCCTCGATGTGTCACTCGGTATGGCAGCAAGCTATGCAGGGGTGGTGAAAATACCTATGATTGCGTCCATTAAGGCACGCGGCACCTTTAGGGCTCTGGATCTGGCTCCGCCAGTTTGGGGGGCTCCATGCCAAAGAAACCCTGATACATCTCTTCCATGCTGAGCTGACGGACCTGATGCATGCCCTCCGCGCTGTAAACAGTCACGGTGCCATCGGCGTCCACGCTGACCGGCAAGGCATAGGCTTTCTCTTCAGCATCTTCCATGTCGCCGCTTGCCACGGCATCAATCACCATCGCATGGTCCTCATCTGCCGCGGCATTTGCCTCTTCGAGGGTGGAATATAGGCAATAGGACTCTGCAAACCCTTCCGCGTTGAAAGCGGGAAGCTCTTCCTGCGGCGCGTTGTCAGGGTGGAATTCGTTTTCCGCGAATTCTGCCTTGAACAGCATGAAGCCTTTTACGCTCATGATCACATCTCCATTTCAGGGGTGGTTTCATCATCCGACACCGCGGCCTCGATGAAGGCTGTCTGATCTTCCATATAGAGGAAGGCATCATCGGCCACGTCAAGCTGACCCAGCCGGTGCTGGAAAAATGCATGCATCTTTTCGTGCAGGTCGAAAACCACACCGGCGTGTTTCACCTCGGTGATTTCCATGCGCGGATCATATCCCGCGACCGAGACTTCATCCTGCTTGAGGTAGTCATGGTAAGCGAGCCCGATTGAGCGACGCACATAGGCCTCGGCATCTGTGCTGGAGATACCTTCATCCTGAAGATAAGCCACAGCTGCATCCGCGACAGAAACGAAACGCTGATCCAGCTCCATGGCTTGCTTTGCATAGGCATCGAGCGCCGAGATTGACCATTCGCCCTGGCGCGCTTCCATCTCGCCCTCAGAGCGGGCCATGTCGAAAGACATTTGCATATGTTCGTTGCCCTCATACTGGGCATATTTCATCTCAGCGATCTTTGAGGCGTAGCGGACCCGCATCTCGGTGGCCGGGGAGAAGGTAGCGCCGTTTTCCAGCAATATGTCTGCGATCCCGCGGATCTTTGAGAAATGCGCCATGGTCATGCCGTCGCGGAATTCCTGAATGGTCATCACCGAGACTTCCGGTGGAAGATCAAACGTCGAGACATCCGATTGCTCGTTCATATAGGAAGAAAGGCTGAACCCGCCGGCCACAGCGAGCGCGCCGATGCTGGCGTAGTTTTTCCAGGAATTGCGAGCCATGATCATTCTCCGTGTGAGGTTGCTTTATCGGAGCATATGGCGTCCTTGCGAAAACAAGAACGCCAATACATTTCAAGGCTCGCCGATGGCGTTTTCTTCATCCGCAAAGACCTGCTCGTATACTGACGGGTTCACCTCTTTCAGAAAGGCTTTCGCCGCATCTGGATCCTCTACACGAACAGAGATGCCAACCTGCTCTCTCATCGAGCTTTCGGCATCCAATTCAAGGAAGTTCGAAAGCCGCACCGCGCTTGGATGTCCATGTTCATCCAGGTCGTGGTAGATCGCATCGGCGCCATATCCATAGGCCCAATCGTCTTCGACGAGAGCCTCCAAATCTTCCACATCAGCTTTGGCAAGCCATTCAGAGATATCGACCTGCTCGACGATCATGGCCAGATCGTCCTTGAGGGTCGCCAATACCGGTGTGCCAAAGATGTCTTCGGGTTTCGACCAGATCGCACCCTCGCCCAGATCACCGATATTTACCGCTTCTGCCAAGCGCATCGTATCAGCGGGATCGATGTCAGTGCTTTTGACTGTCACCCAGCTGCCATCTGCCTTGCGGATCGAGTTGGATTTGTAGGCCGAGCGCACCACCCAGCGGTCCTCAACCTCGCTGAAACCTGCATCACCAAACACAGATTTCAAAGTTTGCGGTTCCGCGCGCAGCTGGGCGGCCAGAGCCTCCAGAGCCGCGGCCGCCTTCTCAGCCGTCAGGTCGACGCCATCGGCATCGATAAGCCCTGGTACGTTTACCGTGACTTTATAGGGGATTTCATAGCTCATTTTGTTCTCCAGTTTACAATTCAGGCATATCTTGGGGGTTTGGTTCTTCTTCAGGATCATAAGGCAGCCCACTCAGCACGCCGTAGTCCCAAATGACATGGAAAGTCTCATCGCCTGATGTGACCAGCCAGCCTCCATTGTGCAGTCCAACGCAGGCGTCGACTTTACGAATATCCTCGTAAGACACTTCGATCCGCTCGCCCGCGACGGGGGTTCCGGCCTCGTAATCCTGCGGACCCCAGAGCCCCACGACCATTTCGGGGGTGATGCGGGCGCCGCCGCGCAGGATGACCTCCTGCTCAAGGCCCGCATATTGGTGCCAGGAGGGGCCACTATCCTTCAGCCCCAGCGTGATAAAAAGTGCCTCGACATCAATGCCCCTCTCTGCGGCTGTTACCTCTTGGCGCATAAGGAGAAGTTCTTCATCTTCAGCCATGCCTATTTGGCGGTGGCGCAGGATGCGCATTAGCGAGGCCTGGGACTTCGACCAACATGAATAGGGACGCGGTTCTAGCTCGACCACCCGACCTTCCCTTAGTGCCTCTGCCTTATCTTTTCCGATTGTCACAACACGCCAAAGTATGCCGCCCGCGTAACGACAACCTTGAGGCAATCGTGCATCGATCTCGGCAATGTTCGACATGTCCTTCGAGCCAAGTTCACCAACCCCCACATGACTGGTCGCGAGCTCGCAAAGTCGAAGGCCTGCAGTTCTCATGGGCTGGGCATATCGTCGATGGCAGTCTCGGGCTCGACAACCTCGAAGCGGTGCCCCTGGCTGCGAAGGTATTCACCGAAGATACATTCATCCTGTTTGGTGAGGTGAATATCTGGGCGCTGGCCTGTTGACGTGATCATCTCAGAGAACACCGCGCCCGGTTGCGACCGGGTGCCCTTGCCCGGCAGGATATCTGCACGCATTACGTCCGTGCCGTTTATGTCCATAAGAGCACTGACAGTCTGAGTTGGTAAGAAGACAAGGCTCGAGGCGTTTTCTGAGAATTCCTCAGCCAGTAGAACTGCAAGATCCTCAAGCCCCCAGTCTTGGGGTAATTTCTTAAAATGCATATCGCCTGCGATGAGCTTGCCGGTGATGGTTGGAATATCGCCGGTTACCACTGCTGTCCAATCTGGATCAGAGGTCTTGAAGATGCCCAGAGCTGCTCTCTGGTTCCCCCAGAACTCACCAGACCTCAAGAGCTCGCCAGGTACAAGGTCAGGGACCGGGTCGACAGTTTCGAAATAACCGATGTCGAGATCTTCGACGCCGAAAAGCTCGATGCCAGCCATGAAGTCCTTGTGGCGCACATAAATCGTGGCGCTATCCGTAGCATCGTCAGGCATGGCAAAAGTAAGCTTAAGCACGTCACCATCTGAAGTGAAATCGCTGGAGACCAGGCGGCGCGGGTCGCTCAAAGAAGCAATCAACGCGCGCGCCTCGCGGTTCAGTGCGGCCGCTTCCTTTTTCCAGGCAGAGATGCCACGCTCACCGATATCCAGCCGCGCGCCGTGTACGGTCATCAAAGCTCCGCGATAGCCGGTCATATTGTAGTAGAGTTCATCCACCTTGGCGCCGTTGACC
Organism: Sulfitobacter sp. 1A13353; assembly: GCF_043557255.1. Classification (NCBI taxonomy): domain Bacteria; kingdom Pseudomonadati; phylum Pseudomonadota; class Alphaproteobacteria; order Rhodobacterales; family Roseobacteraceae; genus Sulfitobacter; species Sulfitobacter sp. 1A13353. The sequence continues at coordinate 319,375 of NZ_JBIFFS010000004.1, forward strand.
TTCACATCATAGCGCTTCTCACGCTCCATGATGTGTCTGGATCTGCTCTCTTCGATGGTCAATTTGAACGTCATGGTCTCTCTCACTCTATGCCTATGCGCAGCATGCCACTATCTTGCGAAAATGGTCAGCGATCCTTTTTACATATCGAGTGTATCGAGCACTGACATCTTCTCCTCGACTAAATCCTCCGGCCGGTGGCCGGCGCGGGTTGTGTCCCAGATCGTTTCAAGGATGAATCCGAGTTTGGTCTTGCGCGCGTGTGTAAGCTTCTGACCCAAATCGTATTCCATAGACGATGTGGTGCCGTAATTGTCATAGGCGCCGGTAAGAACGGTCCGGCCGTCGACGGTGACGACAAAGCTCCCACGGCCGAATTCTTCTTCTCGGCTGCTCTCGAAGCCCAAACGATCACCGTAGGAATCCTGCAGCTCCTGACGGATGACCACGGGGTCCTTGGCGCATATTGCATCAATCACTTGCGGGCTGTGGTCATCCAAAGAAATGCCGCGCTCTTCTACGAAGATATTCCTCTCCCTTTCGAGTTCAGGTTCGAGTGTGGCCTCCAGCTCGGCTGCCTGGCGGCGAAGGTCTGCCGCCTTCAGGCGCGTTAGGGTGTCCTCGATCGTCTTAATGTGCTCTTCCGTGACATTGATCTCCACATCGGCCCCAATGCTCTGCAGGTCGTGGATCATCCCCTCTGAGACATAGCAGATCAACTCCGGATCGCTGCCCTCTTTGACGAGGTGCATGATGAAGTTTCGGGTATTCAACTGCGGGTCTGGCCGCGGCACGATGGTAAGGCGGCCCGGCGCAGCTTCCCTATCAAACTGCCCATCGGGAAAATGACTACCGATTGCAGAGAGTCTATTGCCGCCCCGGGTCCCCGCCAAAACGGAAGCAGCCTGGTCCAGGCTGAGCCGCGCAACGCGTTCATAGTCTACCCCACCCATGTCGTGGCTGCGGATGCACAGAAGCGCCATTACCTCTGATTGATACGTTTGGGGGCGAAGGATAAGCGTGCGCATGGAAGCCTCTCAGATGTCAAAGGAGGCCTGCGCCTTACGCACAGGCTCAGGGGTGAATGTCGCGACCTCACGGCCGCAAAGGATAAGATCAGAGATCTTGGGCGCTGCGACCTCGAACGGCGTCGTGGGATCGTGATCCGCCACCTCTTGGCGCAGCTCCATCCAGAGCCGGCCGAGGACATTCTCGCCGCGCAGGATGCCGTTCTCGTTTAATGTGCCCCAGAAATTGTCGCGACTGGAAATCTCGACGATAGGCATACCATTTGTTTTCGCAAAGAGAGCCGACATCTCTTCTGGATGATGACCGTAGCGCAACCGCAGGGAGTGACGCATCAGCGATACGTTTACATCATACCAATCGACACGTGTCTCATTGCTGCGCGTATAGGCCAGACGCTTTGCTTTGACCGGATGCGGTTCCGCCAGGATCTTGGCCTGAAAGTCGGGCAGATGCGGAAAGCGCATCGCCTGATAGTAGTTTTCGGTGGCCGGCACGCCGAGATCGACAACACGCAGAGAGAAGCCCGCATGCATGTTGCTGAGCGCGCCATATGGATCGGTCGTGCGCAAGAAGGCTGCGACTTCATTTTGGATATAGGTCCGGCTCACGGGCTAACCTCCGGCCCGGAAAGATCGTAGTCAAAGAGGCTCTGATAGATCGGGTCATGGATGGCATGCGCCGTAACCCACTCTTCGAGCATCTCGGTGTTCCCGTCCCCGGCCGCGGCGCCGACGATCGCGTCGACGGTTGCCTGTGGTGCTGCCTCGAGTTTGAAGCCATTCATGCTGAGCACCATGGACATGGCACCATAGGCCGCGCGCTTATTCCCATCTGCAAAACCATGCGCTTTGGCAATGGACACACAGAAGGTGGCGGCGACGGCTGGCACCGACATGTCGGGCTCGTAGTGCATACGGCTTTCCGTGCGCCCCCAGGCCCCTGCGATGGCATCGATCGAGCGGATGCCGGAGGCGCCCCCAGTCTGATCGATGATGCGGTCATGAAGGTCGATAATCAATTCGACGCTGGGGATCTGGATCTTGGACATGGTCTTCTTTCGATAGGAATACTGGAAACCGTGGTGCCAAATTAGAACATCACACTGAAAATGGTGAGGGCCTTATTCGCAGGAATAGGTCAGTGTAAGGTCGCCTATAGGTTGCGGCACTGGCACCTGGACCATGGGCAGGGTTGCCCCTTTGATCTCGACCTGCAGATCATCCCCAGCCCATTCCAGTAGGCCATCATCGGATCGTGCATAGGAAAAGATCGCATCGCCCACGGTCGCCGCGGGCAAGATTATGCGTGAGTTTGCAGGCACACGTTTGGCGATGTCGCGCCAGCTCTCACGGTCCAGATCGAGCCAGAAGACGCCCTGATGGATATCGACGTCACAGGTGTTCAGTACATCCACGGCCGAGAAGGTCACGATCGGCAGAGCCGTTGCCGCTGCGGTCTCTACGGGCTCCAGCCCCGCGCGCGGAAGCAGTTGATATGCCGCGCCGTCAGGGCTGCTTGGATCTTGGATGACACCGACAGGTGCGCCGCCCAAGAGAACCGGCGCTCCTTTTGCCAGTTCGGGCAAAATACAATCCAGTCGGCCAGAGGTATTTCCAGCCTCAAGAACCACACATCGCGTGAAAGCCTGTACCGGCTGGCTGCCACCTGCATAGTGCAGCACTTCAAGAGTTTGCCCAATCACGGGATCCAGCGTCCGCTCAGCAATCTTCATATAGTCCGCAGGAGGTTTCCGCCCTTCGATCAACCCCAGGCGTAGGGTGGAAATCTCAGGGCCCTGAGCATAGGCCGCAATGCCAAATTCCCTATAACCAGGCTTTGAAGCACTGGGCCCTGCCCCTTCAGCCATATTCAATCCGGGCAAAGCCGAGACTGATCCTCTTGGGGTGCCTGATGCATCGAGCAGACAATCAGCTGCGGTGACGATCATATCAGGGGCAACCAGCATGCCCGTGCAGACAGGCAACTCACCGTCGATCTGTAGGGTGCTCAGCTCCATACGACCTTCAGACAAGACCTGGATGTTCTCCGACAGAACCATCTGAGGCGCTGCAACAAGAAGTGAGAAGAAGAGATGGCGCATGGTTACGGAGCAGACCAGTCGCGATAGTTCTCTACGAAAGTCTCCTGAAGCTCGTTCTCAATCGCACCCGGCCGCAGCTTGCGGATTTCCGTGACCGCCTCATCAGCAGCCATCCCCATGTCCTGGAGCAGCATTGCTGCAACCGTTCCGGTCCGGCCAAGGCCGCCAAGGCAGTGAATCAGTACCCCACCGAAATTTCCGATGTCGCGCTGCAGCTTGGCGGAAAGATTGCGCCACTCGGGCAGTTGCTCACGATCGGGGACATTACCATCAATGATGGAGAAGTGATGCCAGTCGATCCCCGCATCACGCGCTTCGAGCTTGATATGCGGAATGTTGTAATACCGCATCTCGTTCCACTCCATGAGCGTCAAGATGGATTTGTAGCCGGCTTCGGCGATGTCGTTCAGATCGACACGCAGGTCCCGGTTCCAGGATGGTCCAGTCTTGGATTTCCCCTTCTTACCGGGGCAGATGGTCATCCCAATCGCGCCACGCCCAACGCGCAGCTTCGCAATCCGCAGGGGATCACTTTGGGATGTCCGAAAATCAAGCATTGGCTGGCGCCATGCGGCTCAGCGCTTCATTTAGATAGGTGGTGACTTCATCACGCTGTGGCATCGTGTCGTCCTGCCAGTCCGTCACACCGGTGCCCGGCTCTGTGACGCAGGTACAGGTGACCTGAACATCCCAGTCTGTGCCATCATCAGCGCGCACGTCGGACATGGCCACCGCTTTCTGCCATTTCTCGGCGAGCTCGCTTTGCAGAAGATCGTCTTCGCGATCGGCAGAAACCGCACCCTGGAATACAGGATCCTCACGGCCCTCGTTATTGGTAAGGGTTATGCAAAAGTCGAACTTGAAAGACATGGCCACTCCGCGGTTCCGGTTATGCGAAAATACTCATATTGAATTTCTGCGTAACCGAACCTTTTTACAAGGGCAATTCTTTTGTGTCCCAATTTTTCGCAAAGTCTGTGGATTGTGGGTCACGGGGTATCAGGTCGATGCGGTTCGGTTCGCCGTCGATCAAAACCCGCAAGAGAAATCCTCTTCCTCAACTTTTAGCTCAGGCGCGCGTGATGCAATCATCTCTTGTGCCCGGTCAATCTGTGCCACGCAGGCGGCGTGGTAGGTTTCGAGAGACCCCAGCTCAATGGCTTTGTCGAAGGCCATGCCTGGCAACCAGGTCTCCATGTCAGTGCGGAAGGTGTCATAGCTCTCTGGAAGCGTCGCAAGATAATCGCGTTGCAGGCCGGTCCGGATTGCCCCCATGCTGCTGCGATAAGAAGCACATGCGACCTCAAGGCGCTCGTAAAGCGCATCATCCGAGACAGGCTCCATATGTGCCATCACGTAACCCATGTCATAGACGTCCCGCCACTTCATGGCCGGTCGGGCGGACATCGCCATGATCTTGTCGGCCCAGATGGTATCAAGCGTGGCCGCGGGGATCGCATGGTAGGCTTCGATACCAACGGCTTCGGCAATTGCGTCCTCAGCTTTGTACTGGGCTGTGATATCTGGCTCGGCGATATAGAATTCGGTTTTGATCTTTACGGCGCCGATCCGGCTGGGGTGCTCCCAGCGTCCAGTCCAACGCATCACCGTGCCAGGATCTGCATCGCGCACTTTGCCGCGCGCCTTGCCTTTGTCGATCAGCTCGAACTTCGCACCCGGTGTCACCTCATCGATCCGCTCAGCAGCCTGGCGCTCCACCTCGGCGCGCACCGCATCGAGATCTTTTGACATTTCGGGGCTGATGACGAAATCGAGGTCCTCTGACCAGCGGGGGGATCCGTGGATCGTTGAGATGGACGTCCCGCCATGAAACATGATCCTTCCCTTCATGTCGTCAAGTGAGCCAGCGATGCCATCCAGAGTGAAAATCTGGAGTGTCTGCGAGACCATGGTTTTTTCGGCTGGGGTCAGGTGACCACGTTTGGAGAGATCCATGTTGTTATTATCCTTGAAGGTGTTTTCCCTAATCTATTTCTCGCAGATGAAAGCTGAAAGCCCTCAAATTCGGCACGCTCCGCCTGTAACAGCGTAACATATTGATTTTAAACCGAACTTACGCCTGCTGCAGTCCAATATTACAGCGAAAAACCCCTCTGTTACAAACATATTGTTTAAAATCAATAGCTTAGACTTTGTAACGCATTACGCCCGGATATGTCTTTATATTGGCGCGATCTGAGAGTAGGTCTGTGTATCTCGTATATACACTATTTCTATATTTCTGTTACATACATATATATATCTATAAAGAGTAGATACTTCAGTAACTTACGGGCGTTACTTAAAGTTGGATTTCATGTTACGCTGTTACAGCATTGTTTTTAATGGATAATTCCCAATACCTCACAAAAATTGCCCGGATTCCTGTTACAAAAGATGGAATTTAGGCGATTCATATAAACGATTAGCGACAGTATCACATAAAGATTTTCCGCTCCGAACGCAGCCTGGGAAATAATTTATCTATGATTATCTGCCGGTTCCGTAACGAGTTCGAGGAGGCGTGAGCCAATTGCCGGACTTGAATTGGACCCGATTGAGGACATCGTGAGGTCGGATTTCTCCATATGGGCATCTGAAGAATGCCGGATCCCTGATCGTTATGTACCATCGTTTAATAAGGGGAAGCACATAATGAGAACAGTTAAACGATAACCGAACTCAGCCCATCCACACTCACAAAACGCACACCTCAATCAGCCTCGACGGCCCCGAAACCATCGGGCCCGTCGCCATATATACCGTGTTGAGGAACACCTGAAATCAGGCACACCCCATGTAGAAGACGTAAATCTGCAACAATGAATCCGCGTCACAGGTTTATTTTTCACAATACCCTACCCTGCCATCAAGGCACCCCCTATTTCACTATCAGCACAACACAGAGGACCGTGATCGACATGACCAGACAGAACGCCCTGACCCCAAATGGCCATGTCCGCGCCCGGCACGCCAAACCCGCCACGACCCGCAGCACGTCGACATCAGCTGAGGTCGGTGAGGCACATGCCAACCGCTACCCCAAGCATGAGGACCCAACCAAAGGTCAGGTCTACAATGGTGTCTGCAACACCACTGCATGTGTGGGGCGCCGTGCCGTCTGGTTGAACCGCGGAACCTTTGGGCTCTACTGCACCACATGTGCGCGTGGCCAAAACCGATATAATGAAGTCCCAATCTGCATCCCGGTCGATCGCAAGCCAACAATCGCTGAGATGGATGCACACCATCATGCCATGATGGCGGATATGTCCGCTCTGCGCAAAGCACGGCATGAACAAACAACTGAGCCTTATTTCAGCAATAGTTAAGTTATTCGCTTTACCCCGATTCCGTCTATCCCTATATAAATCAAGTACGCCGATCAAACATTGGATCACGCTTCGACCGGCCAGGCGATTCTGGCCATACGACCAAGAGGCCGAGCAGCCCATGAGCCCAAAAAAGGGCCAGGTCATCAAAAGGAAATCATAAGACGTGACAAGCATGGCGGCCCTTAAAAGGGCGGTCCAATAGGGCTATCTGTACAAAACATACGTCAAAACATGTATGTTCTGTCGACCAAAAGGCTAGAATGCCTATGGCCATTTGGTTAGTCCTGACCTACACAGCCGCCATAACAGACATGAGGCTGAGCTATGAACATCGTCAATAACATATCAAGAAAACCAGATCGGGAAGCAGCTGAGGCGGCTCTTGCGACTCTGAAAAACTGGATGTTCAACGCAACATCCGAAGAACTGGCTGAGATCAACGCATCTGACATGCGAATGCTCGCAGGTGATACCTACCCTACATTCAATCGTGACTATCCCAAGAACTTTACGGTCGACGAAGCTTATCGCGATACCCTGCCTGACCTGCAGAATGGCCCGTCCAGCCTGATCCGCGGCGCGCAGCAGATGATCCAGCATGTTGGCATTTCCAACTTCCGGTTGCCCATCGGCTTTCGTATGCGAGATGGTGGTGCCTTGACGCTCGAGACATCCGTCACCGGCTCGGTCTCGCTTGAGGCGGAGAAGAAGGGCATCAACATGTCCCGAATCATGCGCAGCTTTTACAACTATGCCGAACAGACCTTCAGTTTCGAGGTAATGGAAGCCGCGCTTGACGGTTATAAGGCTGATCTTGAAAGCCTAGACGCCCGGATCCAGATGCGCTTCTCCTATCCGATGAAGATCGAAAGCCTCCGGTCGGGCTTGTCGGGCTATCAGTATTACGACATTGCCCTTGAGCTCGTGGAGCAAAACGGTAAGCGCAAGAAGATCATGCATCTCGACTACGTCTACTCGAGCACCTGCCCCTGTTCGCTTGAGCTGTCTGAGCATGCCCGCGCCACCCGCAGCCAACTGGCCACACCGCATTCGCAGCGCTCGGTCGCTCGTATCTCTGTTGAGATGACGCCGGATACCGATACCCTCTGGTTCGAAGATCTGATCGAGATGTGCCGTAAAGCCGTGGCGACCGAGACACAGGTTATGGTCAAGCGTGAGGATGAACAGGCTTTCGCTGAACTGAATGCCGCCAACCCGATCTTCGTCGAAGATGCCGCGCGCCTCTTCTGTGAGCAACTCCTTCTGGATGATCGGGTCAACGATTTCCGTGTTGTGGCCAGCCACCAGGAAAGCCTGCACAGCCATGATGCGATCAGCGTGCTCACCCAGGGTGAGACCTTTGCGCAGGAGAGCATCGATCCGAAGTTCTTCAATACGATGTTCCACACCGGCTGACCCACTCAGGCATCCAGACCTATTAACTGGGTCCGATCGTAATGATCGGGCCCAGTTTCGTTATCCCATATCAGCGCGCGAAAATCGCTCATCGCTTCGATTATCGCATATCCCTGAAAAAACGGGCAACGGGAGCCCCAACGATGGCGATAGAACCTATGATAACAAGGCTGACGGATGCATTGTTTTCGTATCCTTGATCGCAGAGGTACATACCTACGCCCACTGACGCCAAGCCAGCGCAAATCAATATTTTATCAAGCATTTCAACTACCCGGCAAGAATTACCGCGTTCCATATTATGTTCAATTTCATTTAATCTGTCGGAATATACCGAGAAATTTGTTCTTTTAAAGGCAGTGCTCCAGAATGAAGAAACGGCCCTCACAGAGGGCCGTTTGATCAGGCTGAAATCGACCAGTGTCAGTGCCGTGTGGCGAACTCATCCACCTGCCGCTCAGCTTCATCCTTGGCGATGCCGTAGCGCTCCTGGATTTTACCGACAAGCATTTGGCGATCGCCGGCAGCCTGATCGATCTCATCATCGGTAAGTTTACCCCATTCAGCCTGTACGGAGCCTTTCATCTGCTTCCAGTTGCCTTGAACCCTGTCCCAATTCATCGCTCTCTCCTCTTCAAATTTGCTTCGCAAGATTAACGTAGCGAATATGGAAGGGGTTCCATTTTACGGTAATGAAAAAAGGCGAACCCTCGCAGGCCGCCCTCATCCTTTGCAGAAGCCTGAAGCCTGCTGGCCTCAGTGTATGTCAGACGGCCGTGCCCTCAAGTCCGTATCGCATTTGTTTTCCACTTTTTGCTGTTGTGGCATTTATCGATGGAAGAGGGCTGACCGCCCACTGGCGCCGTAGCACCGCATTCCTGCTGAGGTTGACTATGCGTGATCGTCGAGCATAAGTAAATACTGTATTTTTCGCATATGGTCTGGGTTCTCAGAATTATGATATTGGGTATCGGCTCCGATCTGACGCGCATCGACAGGATCAGGGCGTCCATCGACCGTCTTGGGGTCCGATTCCTGCAGCGAGTATTCACATCAGGTGAGATGGCCAAGGCAAACACAATTCTGGATCCCGCGGGCTTCTACGCCAAACGATGGGCGGCCAAAGAGGCCGTTCTCAAAGCACTGGGCACTGGCCTGAACCGCAACATTAGTTGGAGGTGCATAGAAACCTACCACTTGGAAGGCGGCCGACCTGCCGTGAGGTTGCTTGGTGGTGCAGCTGATCATCTTGCAGCCATCTGCCCGCCAGGACATCGCGCCGAGGTCCACCTGACCCTGTCGGATGAACAGGGCTTAGCACAGGCTTTCGTGATCATAGAAACGAGACCGATTTCAGAGGACGCGGATTAATGCATGGCATTTTCACAACATCAGGCGACCATATTCGCAGGCCCTAGTAAGGTGAGAAATTCGGACATAGATCAAAAGTATCCCATGAGGAGATATGGAGTAGAGCATGACAGAGATCTCGATCACCGGCATTTTCGTTCTCGAGCGTGACATCGAGCGTTTCAAGCCTGACTTCATTCTGTCGATCACCGATCGGGATGGATGTGATCAAGAGATTGCGATGGATGTCCTCGCCAAAGCGCAGGTCCCCTACCATCACATGGGGTTCTATGATGTGCCGCGGCTCCTGAATGGCTGTGTACCGCCAAGTATGCCTGACATGATCGAGATGATGGCTGTGCTCGACAATGAGCTGCCTGACGCGCCCGAGCGTCTTTTGGTGCATTGTCATGCAGGCGTGTCGCGATCGCCAGCCGTTGCCCTGATCGCCCTTGCGCATCTCTCGGCACGGATGGGTGAGACATCAGAAGAAGACGGGCGCCGGATCGCGCAGCAGGTCTTTGATGCACAACCCATGTCACAGCCCAACAAACGCATCCTCGCCCTGGCCCAGCAGCTCTTCGGAGATATGGGGGATGCCATGGTCCGCGAAGGCATCATGCTGCGGGAGGCCTGCGACTACGGCAAGGTCGCCGCAAACGATATTTGGTAGGTCTTGCGAAAATCAAAGTCTCCCAAAATACCTATCGCCTATCAATTCTGAAACGGTTCCCCTTATGCTTCATGACCTTCTTACTGCCAAATCCTTCCCAATCTACCTCGGCCGTGCCCTGCTGGTGCTCGCCCTGATCGGTCCACTGTCCTACTGCGCTGTAGAGGAAAACCGCTCGACATCTCAGGAGAAGATTGCATCCCAGCAGATCGTTGCTGACCTGCAGGCCGCCTGCATTGCCGAGCGTGGCGCATGGGACAACTGGAAAGAGACTTGCGAATTTGAAGATTGACGGTACTGTGCATGAATTACCCATACCGCTACTGCCGAGGATCGCATGGCTCTGAAATCCAAGAAGACACTCGCCAAACTGAACCTCGAAGACAAGTTCACCAAAATCGACGGCATTGAGCTGATCGACTTCTATCAAGTCCTTCATGCTCCGGGGTCAGCAATCGACAGGCCAATTGGCATTGCCGATCTCGGCCAGGCCCTCGGCTTGGATGCGATGCATGCAGACGCTGTGCTGCGGGCTGCGGCGCGCGCAGGATATCTTGAGCCCTCCAATATGGGCCTTGGCCTCTGGCATCGCACCGTTCAGGGCAATGCCCTTGCACAGGCAAAACCCTCGAAACGTATCGAATGGGAGCAGGTTGAGGCCATTCTGCCGGCCGTCATTGAGGAGAGCACTGCGATCAACCGTGAATTTGGTCACCTCGTCTACATCAAGGAGATCCTGCTTTTCGGAAGCGCGATGGATAACGACCGCATGAGCTATGGTGACGTTGATCTGGATTTCAACATTCAACGCCGCGCCGAGTATGACAGCGAACCACAGGTGCGGGATGCGATCCTTGAACGCGTCCCTGAATCCAAGCTGCGTGGCATTCTCGGCGTTCCAGCTTTGGCCGCGGAGAGCCAAGACGCATCGGAGATCCTGAGGCGCATCAAGAAGATCAGCCCCTTCGTCTCAGTCCATCGCAATGAAGCGGAGTCGAATGGGTTTCGTCGCCGCCAGATCTTCGAATGGGATTTAGAGGCTTCCCAACCTGTACCGCAAAAAGCGCTCCAAAAAGAAGTGCCCGCCACTGTGGCAAATTACTTTGTGGAGACTCCTCCCGTGACGGCGCTGGCACCGGTGGGGCGTATCATTGACAAGGATCCCTCCGGGGGTGAGTTGCGCTTTACCAGACCGCGCGGCCTGGGCCTCTATCAACATGCCTTCGCGCTCGAGGAGGAGGCGTTCAAGCCTGAGGTCGTCGACGGTGTGGTACAGCCTCGGAAAATCAAGAAAACGAGCGAGCTGGCCGCGGCCGGCTACCAGCACCTATGTCCGCATTGGAAAGAGGATATCGGAGGTCTTGAGATGTTGCGCCGCACATTCGCTTGGTGTGAGGAGCGCGGAACACTGCATGCCAAGCAGGGCTATGTCATCCGTCTCATGGTACATCCACACAATCGCTTCTTGGCGCTTGATGGGTACAATCACCCCGTATTGGCCTTCTGTGATTACGCTAAAGGGCGGGTCAAGGGAGACGTCTGCCATTCAGAAGCTAAGCGCGTAACTCTGAATGATCTGGCGGGTGGCTTTGCCATTGTGAAGGCCTTCCATAACTGCCTAACGGAGCTCAAGTTCAAACCCAATGATAGCCTCGACTTCATTATGGATATCGATCGTTTTTTGTCCATCGAGGCAGAGGAAATGCCCACCCTGAAGGAGATCGAGGAGAGAGGCATGGATGCAATCTGGTATGCAGATCATGACAGCATGCCGACACCCTAAGTCCATGCAATGCACAAGCCATAATAGGCCCTCATCTATATGTGCGAAAAACGTAGATGCTTAACCTGGGAAAATGGAACTGATGACGGTAGAAACCAAGACACGAGCTGCGCTTTCGCTGAATGATGTGGAGCCCCAAAACTACGCCGACTGGGCCAGCTTGGCGCCCTGGGATGTCTTCTTCTCTGATCTCGTCCTTACCGTGCATCACATTCTGACTGAGCCCACCTGCCCTTCGGTCAAAATCGCCTTTGAAATGCCCGAGCGCGCCGGTACGGATGTACTGGCGCACGGCTGTGGTGATACGCTAGAGGAAGCGATCGCCACTGCTGTGGCGAAGGCCAAGGAGGCACTGCCTGCATTGACTGAAAAGCGTCGCGCGGAAGTCGCCGTGCTTAAGGAAAAGCGGAAGTTGGATAAAGTATGACGGATCAAAACATCGAGACCCAAGACCGACCGATAACGGATCTCGCGAAATCGCTTTATGAGCTCTCAGCACGCACCACTCCCGCCTCAGATGCTGATCTCATCCAGGCCGCGGCAAAGTATGTTGAAGGGTCCATCCCCCCTTCAGAATTGCCTGTGCCTGAATACGATCTGGCGCATCTAGGTGGCAACTGCCCCGTACAGGCGGAAGGTGTGATCAACGGAAAGTCCTTCTATTATCGCGCCCGTTGGGATCGATGGTCTTTGAGTATCGGGGCTGACCCCATCGGCGCGCCGGAATGGACCCATGTAGAGATTTGCGGCGCGGCCTTGGAAGCGGGCTGGATGGAAGAGGACGAAGCGAAAGAGCACCTCGAACGGGCTTTGGCGCTTTATGCTGCTGGGCGACCTGGGGCTCAGATCCCGCCGGTGGGCTGATTATCTCGTGTAAAGTATGCCTTGATCCAGAGCGCTGCGAGCAGAGATGACAAGATAGCGTTCCATGACGCCATCGAAAGACCTGCCATTTGCCAGGCCACCTCATCACATTTGACGACCTTTGCTGTCATGATGATTTCCAATGCGCGTTCAGGTGATACATTTGTGAGATCGACATTCCCCGAACAGGATTGAAGCCCCTTCCAAAAACCCCGCTCAACACCTGTGTGGAATACGCCAATACCCGCAGATGTGAAGGTTGCCAGCGCGCCGAGGATGTAAACCCAGGGCTGGCGGAGCCGAATGCTGATCAACATCAAGATCACAGCCAGCAGATGCGGCCAACGCTGCCAAAGGCAGAATGTACAGGGCGCGTATCCTCCGATATGCTCAAAGCCGAGTGCCCCCAACAGCAGGGATGCAGAGCCAAGGCCAGCAAGCAAGCTCAACCTTTTGCGGTTAAAAGTGCGGCCCGCCCAAATCATGCAATACGAGCCGCATCGATCCGGCCGCGCAGGGAGGAGAAGCCTGACCAACCGCTGAACATATTGATACGCTCGGGAGCCTTATCATTCGCAACAAAGAACATTGGGGTGCCCTGAATGGGGAAGGTGCGCATCGTGGCCTGGATCCGGCTGGTCACGTCAAGCTCGGACTCTGAGAGCATCTTATTGATCTCATGCTCAGCAAGTCCAAGCTCTTCCCCATAGCGATTGGCAACGATCGGCAGTGCTCTTCCCGTCCGAAGATCCAAGCCAGCTGCGTAGACGGTTTTCAATATTTCGGCCGGCGCTGCATTGGCGCGGGCGAAGCCGGCCAGGAGCCGAGTTGAACCCAATGAGCTTTCTGAAAGGCCAATCGGGGCATAGGCAACACCCAACCCAGCGGCTTTTGCGTAGGCCAGCAATTTCTCGAGCCCGTCTTCGACGAAGGACCTGCAGTAGGTGCAATCTGTCGTCCCGATAATGAGAATACTTTTCGCATCAATGCCAGGCGTCAGGTCCAACGTATGACTGTCGATACCCGCGCGCGTCAATCGATCATCGAGCGTGCCCTTCCCCGGAAGAACCGGAAAAGTTGGGTCCAAAAAGGTTGCCCCAATGCCGGCCGCGGCCGCCACTCCAAAGCAACCGCCACCGATGATCAGCATGCGGCGCATCTGCTTGGCTTCCTTGCGCTCGCGCACTGATAGTTTCTTGTTGTTTGATTTTCGCATGTCTTCTGTCCTCGCTTTACCCAGCACATATGCCCAAAAAGCGCAGTTGAAAGGCTCAATGAATTACATTTTTCTCATCGGTGTGACCAAACCAGAATATTTGACATCAGTACACGGTAAAGAGGCTTAGATGCGTCGATGATGGTAAGATGTGACGGGTGATCTCATACGTTATCCACAAAAGATTGCGGATATGTCAATTCAACGGATTGTCACACCATGGCCTTCGCATATCATAAGAACGGTGCCGCGCATGGCCGTTCCGATCCGGGCATCCGCCTATGAAGAACATGCGCTCCGACGAAAACGCCATAGCGATCTCCTTTTTCATGGGGTCCTGGCGGTCATGGATCGAGCTGCCGACGAATGACCCCTTTTGAGAAGGATGCTTTCGCATGCCCAATACGACACCCGGACTCCCGGATTCATTGACGACGGCTAAGGCCCAGGCCCGCCGATTGAGAACAGCCCTCGAGGGCCGCCTGCCCCTTAAACATGGCCAATCGCTTGAATTGATTGCTCGGCTGCATGGCCAGGAAAGCTGGGGACACCTCCACGATATCTTCGAAGGCAAACCCTCTCCAAATGCAATCGAGGAAAGTGATGACCCGATTGCATTGGCAGGTCTGGTGCTGGCCGAGCGCACGACTGTCGGTACCTTGATGCAAGACATCGATAACCGCTCAAGGCAGCACTATGGCGCACCAATGCTGACGATGGCAGGAGCGTGCCTGTCCGCAATCTTATCTCAATGCGCTAAAAGGCAAGACGTCGATTGGGCAGGAGACACCTCAAGCATGCCGAATGATGTTTCGCCATCATACCTGCGCTGCTTGAAGGATCATGATCTCCATGAAGGCATGGTACGCGCTCGAGCTCTGGGGCAGCTAAGCTCCCGGAAATTTACGGATCAAGTCCTCAAGATGACAATCGACCTCTTACAGAGGCCGGTTCAGCCGCGCCGTGTAGGTGAGGATGTTTTCAATAGTCTCCTCCAGCACCTCACTGCGAAATTTCGCGACATGCCTGCATATCCTGCGTCTGAGCTTCCCCCAGCTCGGGTCTTCGACGGCCTCCATAGCCTCGTGATCGGCGAGGATATTACGGCCCTACATGGGGCCTTCCCGGGTATCATAGATATGCGCGGCCCAGGGATCATCCATCCAGTGGAAATCGCGAAGGCCCTGAACACCCCCTACCCGGAAGCTGGTTTTTCTTCCGGGACAGTTGCCCTCAAATTTATGGCCGGACTAAAGATTGGCATGCGTCTACAGGATATGCCATCCGCGCGACCGGTGGGTGGAGAACGCCTGTCCGTATTGTTGAGCCTATCTGACATAACCTCATGTAAGGGCGCAGAAGTTCTCCTGGCACAGGCACGCTCGTTGCGGCTACATATCCTAGTTCATGTTGATCGGCTTGATATGGACGCGGACCTACTTGCTCCAGTTCGCAGTAACGTCTCAAGCTTGATTGAGATCAGTGATGAACGCGAGGTGCGCGTGAAATCCTTATCTCACCCCAGCAAAGACAAAGATGGCTTGGGGCAGATCTTTAATCAGTTTAAGCGTCGGGCACGCTGAACCCAGCTGGTGTACAGAAATGACATGTTTAGCTGTGATTTTTGTACACCTCCTCCATCCTTCCTCTCACTGTATGGCTCGCTACATGTTGCCCCGCAGCCTCGCTTGCTGGGCTAAACGCTCTGCGTAGATTGAATGCGAAAAGCAAACGATTAACTATAGAGCTACACCGTCGAAGGGAGACAATCATGCCGGAAATCATCAAGGCTTGGGTTTATAACCCCACCAAGGCAATTTTCGGCAAGAAGTCCGACCGCGCAGCGCGCCTCCAAGTGTCCTGCGAAAATCCCCAGAGCTGCGATCTCTTCGTGAATGACAAGAGCTGCTTGCTCACCGGTTCCTGTGCCAGCTGCAAGTTTGGAGCGAAGACCCGCAAAGAGGGTCCGACCCAGCGGGCGCGGAAGTTCCACGACTGGATTTCCGACGAGACGGACTACTGCAAGAAAATCGATCGGGGTGTCAAATCCCTGAAGGCCTACAACCGGATCTTCAAGAGCAACGGGCATTACTACCTGCCCTACGGTGGTATGTCGGATGCGATCTTTATCGATGGCGCTCCCTTGCGTAGTCAGTGGGTGCCCGAGGAGGCCATGGATGCCGAGCAGCTGGAACGTCTCTGCACAGCGCGGCCCCGTAATGTCTTTGGAGAAGTGATCAGCCGATATCAGTCTGAGGAGGTTCTGAAATTCCTTGCGGACATCAAAATCTATTATCCGGAGCTCTTTGCCCTTCTCTCGGATGAGCAGAAGGCCCGGGTCGAGACCATCGACTATGTCGGCCGCCAAGCGGATCTAACCACCGTGGCACCGGGGCCTGTGACTTTGTCAAAGGATGTTTGGGAGTGGGACGGTGAAACACTGCGGCGCGAGGGGAGCATGTTGTTGCAGCCTGTACCGGGCGCCTGCGTGCAGACCATCGTGCCTGAGCCCGGTGCAATGGTGACCATCACACGCAACGAGCAGGTCACTGAGAAAACCGTGCTTTTGGACTAAAAACGCAATGAGTTCCTATAGATAGATGAACAGCTTTTGTTTGACACCCTCCATGACGCTGCTAAATCGAGAAAACTGAAACGACATTGGAGCCAGCCTCCGGATTGGATATTGAAGATGAGCACACATGTTATCGATAGCCATGTCGGGAAGAAGATCCGAGAACTGCGCAACTTGGCCGGTGTGAGTCAGACCAAGCTTGCCGATAGTCTGGGCATGAGTTTCCAACAGGTTCAAAAGTACGAGACCGGTGCCAATAGGGTTTCCGCATCTAAGCTTTTTGAGATCGCTTCATACTTTAATGCCCCCATCGGCGCTTTCTTTCCCGAGCAAGAAGGCAGCTCAGAATTTGAAGGCATCAGCCCAGATGAAGCTGGCCTTGTGCGCGCATATCGTGAATCGAGCCCGGAGATCCGGACTGCAATACGATCTCTAACGCGGTCCCTAAGCATGGAGCAGGATAGCAGCCGGTCAGGCAATCACGAAGCTCAGGCAGAGTAAGTGAGCTTTACCGAAACGCCCCTCCACAGGCTAATATAGCATCTTCCATTGCGTCCTGCACTTTAGGTGCATCGGTGCGGTACTGCTCAGACAAGAGGTAGAAAACGGCATCTCGACCATTATAAGTTTTCGTTTCAGGGATGGCGTAGAAGTCTACACCTTGAATGGTCGCGCTCCCTTTCAGGTACTCTCGATCTACGCTTGCTACCCAAATCCCATCATGGTTCCTCTTGGTGTACAGAACCATTCCGCGAACCCCTCCCATCCAATCATTATAGCCGCGCCACGCTCCAATCCTCTCGACAGAGTTCAGGTTTGCATATGAGATGATTTGATAGGGCTTTGGGAGTGTGTTGTAGATGATGATCCCTTCATATACAGCCTTCACTGAACAGGGATCTTCACCGCCAGAGAGAGTGAACCTTTCTGTTGGGCTGTCGATATGGACTAGATCCGCGAGTTTCTGAACAGCTTCTCGTGGGTCAAGGTCGGGAAGCTCATACCCTCTGTATGCATCATCAAAACAAGCAAGTCTTGCGATATCATTGTCCATCGATACGCACTTCGACCCATCCGCATGGGCCTGCGCCCCGAACAGCCCCGCCGCGAAAGCCAGACCGGTTACCCTAAGCAAAGTCTTCATCAGATACCCCTTTGGAATGCTGCAGTTTAAAATTCTTGTATGAATTCACTCAGCTTTGGTGATGTCAGATTCCAGATCAAGATATTTCTACTCGGAATTCCCTGCGTCAATATGATCAAGTTTGCCCAAAGGACGCCCGACCTATGGGCTCCAAAGCTCATCGAACTTGACGTCTGAGCGCCTGCTCGGCACCATTCATCCATACTATTTGTGAATATGGTTTGTGGATTTTAAGGAGAGCTGTGATGGCATCCAAGCTTAGGATTTCCCGTGTTGGAATTAGCGTCTCTCTGACCGTCCTGATGATGATTGGCACAGCGACAATGGCGCAGGACCTTTCATGCGTTGTCATGAAGGCATCTGAAGAGACGGCCGAGGATACATTAGCTAGGAACAGGTGCATCAATGAATGGTGGGAGCATGCCACAGTTACGGACGTCGAAAGCTTCCTTGAGAGCTATGATGTAAACACGCGTTATCGATCTGACTTCACCCCTCTGCACAAGACTATAATATTTGGGAGCAAAGCAGCGACTATGGCCGTGATAAGCGCTGGTGCTGACGTCAACGCGCGTAGCAATAAAGGCCAAACACCGCTACATGAAGCTCCAAGAACGGATGACCCTGAGATAGTCTCCGCGCTGCTTAAAGCGGGTGCCGACGTACATGCACGCACCACTCGAGGTGAAACACCGTTGTGGCGTGCAGCTTGGCGTGAGAGCGAGGCGATAATTAAGTTGCTCCTGGATGCCGGGGCGGATCCCAATGCCGCCGATGAAAGCGGACTTAGCGTACTTCATGTGGCTGCGAAGTATTCCACGCCGGAGGTGGTTCGGACCTTGCTGGAGGCACGAGCCGACGCGACCGCAGTCAATCAGGAGGGCGCCACAGCCTTCCAGTTGGCCGAGGATAACGAGAAATTAAAGGGAACCGAGACCTACTGGCAACTCAATGATGCGAGTTTCAAGTAACGGGACGGTCATATCTCGGGCATAGAAAAGGCCGCCCCGAAGGGCGGCCCATACATCTCTAAAAGACTTGCTGGATCAGTTCGTGACCTGCGTCTTTGCCTGCATGTTGATCGCTGCGGCGAACTCAGCTTCGCTCATTGGGATCATCACACCGTCATCCGCCACGGAGAAGACCGAGGCCGGCAGGGCAATGCGTTCGATCGGCTGATCGAGCGAGCCTTCCATTTCGCCATCGAGGTCTATGACGACAACGCCGGCGCTCTGATCCACAGAGTTAACCGTCCCCAGGGTCTCGCCAGACTTCGACGTGACCACGGCATCTGCGGTCAGAGCGGCGTCAATCCGTGCAGCTGTGTCACTGGCGGCAGAGTAGCCTTCGGCCGCAACAGCTGCAGCAGCCTCACCGGTCGCATCCAGCGCATCAGCTGTTACCTCGCCTGCATCGTTCAAGGCATTGGCTGTCGCACTTCCGGCATTCTCGACTGCGTCGCCGGTGGCGTCACCAATGGCCTGTGCGGTATCGATGATCTCGGCGCCGGCGGCGGAGGCTTCGGCACCGACGGTGGTCTGGTGTCCGTCGACGTCGGTGACCTCAGCTTCAGCTGCGAGGTCCTGCGCGCTGGCCATGCCAGCCATGAGTGCGAGTGCGGCGGTGGTCGTCATGATGTGCTTGGTCATCCTGTTCGTCTCCTTATGCTCGATTACCCTTATGGGCTTCAGACAGACAACACCCGCCTTAGCACAGCGTTCCAATGTTTGTGCGAAAAACAATAAGTCAGGCGCTTTTCCTTGTAAGGTTCGCTCTTTTGGCACATCTGACTAGCAGATGCGAAAATAGAGGAAACCATCATGCCTTCACCTATTGTCGAAGCAAAGCGCCCGAATTACGAGAACGGTTTCGCCTCAGTTCGGACTCGCGCCAAGGCCGAGGGTCTGGCGCGCCTTGCCACGCGTGAAAGCTTCGCCCGGCGTTTGACGTTGACGCAGGTTGATCTCATCGAGACAGATGCGGAATCTGAGTTGGCGGACGCGTCGCACCCTGCCCTCTAGGCCATTGGGTCTCGCTCTCTGTATATATTAAGGAAGTCCGTCAGATACCCGTATAACGGGTTGCATTCACGGAGGTCTCAGTGATTTAATGCAAGCAATTCATCACCGTAGATCGAAAGAAGACCGCGCCCAATGAGTGACATGTTCGACGTTTACTGGCGGGAACGCGGTATTGCCCTTGAGAGAAGCTCGCGTCGGAATGCAGCGCGCGCTCAACAAATCATCGATGAGCTGGCCGAAGAAAGGAATGCAGCTCTGAGGCAGAGGGATGCGGCACGAGAAAGGGCAGATGTCTGGCAGGCCCATTATATCGGCTTGAATGCGCGCGCGGAATTCCTGCTCCAAGAGCTGGATAAGGCCTATGGTGGGGCCCACCTCAACCCTGTTCGATCGCCCGCCAGCGAGGGAGAAATTACCCTTCCGAGGGGCCCGCGCGAAGGAGAAGTCATCGACTTCAGCGAGCTCGTATACCTCACGGCCATGAATCGCCATATACATGAAAAGAAGAGCCATCTTGGTCCCTACCAAAAGCTGATCGAGCGCTGGAAAATCTTCGGGGCTGGAACCCGGGAGAACCAGTGGAAAGAGCGTGTTTCTCATATCGTTGAGTTTTACGAAAATTATGTTCCGCGCCTCACTGCCTTCGCCCAGAGCGCGTCCCCCCATGTCGAGAACGACAAAATCGAAGAAGCTGAGCAGGATCCCGATTGTGGTCACCTGGACAACACAAAGCAACCCAGTCAGGATAAGTGAGCCTCCGTATTGCGCGGTAGGACTCCCTACCTGCGGCGTGATCAACACGGTGACCGCCGTATTCCTGCAAATTTGCGAAAAAGATTGCCTTACCCTGTTGTTCTGCATATCTGAAGTCTGAAACGGAGGCACAGATGGCTGAGAATACGAATATCGAATGGGCGACCCACACCTTCAATCCCTGGATGGGATGTCAGAAGGTTGGTCCGGGCTGCGACCATTGCTATGCGGAAGTCTGGGACGAGAAGGCCGACGGCGAGAGCCGTTGGGGCCCACATGCTGTGCGTACCCGCTCCAAGCAGGGCAACTGGGACCGCGTTGTCACCTGGAACAGCAAGGCGCGTGATGCAGGCATCCGCGAGTCCGTCTTCGTGGCCTCCCTGGCTGATGTCTTCGACACCCACAGCTCGATCTTGCCAGAATGGAGGGCCGACTTGGCGGCTCTCGTTAAGAAGTGCGAAAATCTCGACTTCATGTTTTTGACCAAACGTGCCGGAAACGTCGAGAAGCTGCTGGGTGAGATGTTTCCTGAAGGTGCCCCGGGCAATCTGTGGATCGGTGCGACCATCGTGAACCAAGAAGAGGCGAACCGCGATATCGTAAAGCTTCTTAAGGCTAAGTCGGCTTGCGGCTTCCCGGTAGCCTTCCTGTCGATGGAGCCCCTGCTGGGTCCGGTGGTGCTGACTGACCTGATCTACAAGGATCACGGTGAGACGATGCGCTTGAACGCTCTGACGGCCGAGATCTGGGCGGAGGAGTCTGAGAGTGCTGCGGGTTATGCCAATGAAGCAGACGGTGTGGCAAAGCTCGACTGGATCATCGTTGGCGGTGAGACCGGCGTAGAGGCGCGCCCCATGCATATCGATTGGGCACGTTCCCTGCGCGATCAGTGCGCCGCGGCGAGCACGCCCTTCCTCTTCAAGCAGTGGGGGAACTGGTTCCCTTACGGTGAGATGGACGCCAGTGGCGCGATGAACAGCGTGACCCGCGGTGAGAAGCCGGGCGTATGGCACGAATGGGACGGCGCCAATGGCTTTTCGGTATATCTCGACAAGAAGATCGCCGGGCGGTTCCTTGATGAACGCACCTGGGACGGCGTACCACAGGTAGAAGCGGAGCCATCCTGATGGGGGAGTACAGCTTCTTAGATCACATGTTTGTCCTGAACTGTGGCCTGCTCTCGATCGCTTGTTCCATCTACATCGGGGTGACGATCTTTATCGTCATCTCGGTACTTCTCATGGCGTTTTATACTATCATTTTCGCAGTCTCGGGATGGATTGAGTACCGCGACCGAAGAGCGGCGAAGCGGCTCCTAAGCCAAAAGAACCAATAACAATGCCTGCCCTGGTGGCGCGCTGCGAGAAAGGCCACATTAGATGAAGCATTACATGACCGCATCGAGACCCATTGTTTCTGTTCAAGTGACCGAACGCCTTATGGTCTATGTTGTCGGTCCGATGGCCGTAGCTGCCTCTGGCATTTTGGCCTTCTATGTCTCGACCCAAGGCGTGCGAGAGCGGGAGGAACAGATGGACCACCTGTTCATGTCAGTGATGGAAAGCTCAAACTATGAATTGGCGCTCGATCGCGACCAGCTCAACAGCTTCGCCCCCTTTGCGAAATCTGGGGTGATCGTGGCCCCACAGGACACAACCGGCATTCGTCCCGTACTTTTCTGCCTCAACGGCGTCGATGGCGGCATGAGCGCCCTGATCGGAGACTACGACGGCCTCAGGGTTGCCAAGGACGCGCTCGAATTCACGCGAGAGCAGAGGATGATGGAGCGCTGCGAAGCGGCGCTTGCGCAGTACGAGGAAGGGAAGAACCAATGATCGCACAGCAGAGGAAATCTGCCCGAAAACGCATTCAGCCCGAAGAATTGCCGAATGATTTCGAAGGTCTGATCAAGGCTATTTCCTACACATCGCTGAGCGAAACTCGCATTGATGACGATATCAAAGAGTCCCAAACGAAGGAGCAAACCGACAGGTTGATTGCATGGCAAGCTTCAGCGCGTCGGGCTCAGCGTTACTACATCAACTTGCGTGAGGTGGCTGTTGCGAAACTGAAGGCCCTCCATGGCGTAGACAGCCAGGCTCAAGCAGTGAATTTCGCCCAGACCTACCGCGATGCCACCAAGCTTGCGAAGAAGAAAGGTCGCTATCTGGATGGTCGAAGCCAAGCGGGTCTCTCTGCGGCAAAGAAGTTCGTGTCCGAACACGCACCGGAACTGATGGAGGGTCTTTATCGGGCAATTTCCGACGCGCAAGAGCAGTACGAAATTGACCACGATACTCTTTCGAAACCTGCCCCAGATACGCTTGGTCTCGCCATTGAAGAGGCCGCGGAGCAGGAGCGCTGCGATGTGGAAACGGCAGCCCAGCCAGACTTCTGAGATCAGGATCACCAATATGAAAACCGACATACCCTACGTATTTGATGCTTACGTCGCTCCCGAGGAGCGTGTGCAGGATGCGACGCTGTACTACTATTTGGATCGGGCGCTGGAGGGTAGAATGGTGCCCTGCTCTTTTCAAACCGCACCTGCCTCTGGTGTGACATGGGGTATGGACCGGCCGGGCATCCTTCCTGGGCGCCGTGAGATGGCGCGTGCAGCCTATGAAAACACGCATACTCTGGCAGCTCTTGATGGCTCGATCATCCCTGCGGCCTTGGTGGTGCAGAAGATTGCCGAGAGCCCGGAGCAAGGTCTTACCATTCGAAACCTCAAGGATCCGTTGGGGTCTCTGCGCCATATGCAGCCTGGCGATGACAGCTCTGCGCACCTGCATGCGATCGGCGCCTCTGAGGATGATCCCGTTGTAATCCACCCTGACTACGATCTTCGCCATAAGCGCCGTTTCATGGTGGTGGCGGGCAAGATCACCTGCGAAAGCCCGAAGAAATTCAAGATGGATCTGATCAACCCATCGGACGATGACTTCGAAGACCTTCAGGTTGACGAGCGAACAGATCAATTCATTCATGGTGACCTCGATTGGCGCGACGCGCAACATGCGGCCGCCATGACCCTCTTGACAGCTTACCCCCTGCCCTGCGGCGCCATTGATGTCGGCCTCTACAATGATGGGGGTGAGATGCGCGCGCGGATTGATTGCGTGATCGCAGCGCCGCCGGGCGGCGTCTTTCCTTATATGGCTGATATGTCCCGCCATGCTGCGAAGATCATCGAACATGCCGATGAACTGTCACCTGTCCCATCCGAAGAGATGGCACCTTAAGCGCAACTTTCATGAGCAAGACTTAGTCTAGGTCCAAGACCAATTGATTTCGGAGAAACACGATGAACCGCAGTATTAATGGCACAATGATTGATGGCGAAACCCTCTCTCTGGGCCCCAAGGCCCTGATCTGGGAGGTGGCGGTCGTCCCTTTCCGCATCAACATCTTCGAGGATGGCGCGACCTGGGAAACCACCGGTCTGCCCTATCATGCGATGATCGATTACGACGATATGTCGACCCGGGGATTTGATATCGACATGCAGACCATTGCCTGGACTTCCCGGCAGCGACGCGGCGATCCGGCCTGGGACTACTGGCGCGAAAAACACTTCAACCCCGGCGCGGACCTCAAAGCCCTGCCCCGGCCGGGCGTCATGCTGCAGGATCCCTCGAATGTGCTCTTCAACATGTCCCATATGGTAGGCGATAAACCTGTCTGGTTCCGCAACGCGGCCTTCGATGTGCCGGCGATCGAGAACCTCGCGGGCATCTGCCAGCGCGAGATGCCCTGGCACCGCCGGCAGCAGTCCGATCTCTACACCCAGATCAACATGATCAAGCAGTTCATGGACTTCGACGACAAGCTCCCGGCCGCTGCCGAGCATACCGCTCTGAGTGATGCCATGGCGCAGATCGGTCAGCTCACCGACATTACTGGTAAGCTTTACGCGCAGAGGGCGCCGAGTGCTGATCTCGGTGAAGTGACGCCCTGAACGCTGCCTTGGCAAAATGCGAAAAAGAAACCTTCAGATCAATGAGAGATACACCAATGAATGACATGAATACTCGAGGCGCGGCATACAAAATCCAGATCACGGCCTTTGCCTGCGCTGCCGCTGGCTTCTTCACCCTCGCGATCTATTCGGTCGCGATGAGCCAAATCTTGGCTGCGACCTGCACCACCCTCCTCGCCGTGGTTTCAACATTGCGCTGCCGCTACCTGTCCAGGCGCGGATATACGAACAATCAAGATCCATTCGTCTGGACATTTTACGCGGTCGCCATGACGCTTCTCTTCGGGTGCCGAAATCTTGGCGTGCCGGAAGATCTGGTTCAGTACAGCACTATTGCCCTGCTCTTCACGTCTGTGCCGATCCTCCATGACCTTCTCGCCCATGTTCGCAAGGGCCGCGGCAAAGCGCAGAACCTGTGAAGAACAAGGCTCATGTCGGTTCACGGATCACCCGCATCTCCGGAAGGACTTCAATCGTCCTGCTGAACGCGGCGACCTTGGGTCTATACTTCATCGGCGTGATTATCTGGCAAGAGCAGATACAAGTCCTCCAGCTTGTGACCTTCATGTCCTATCTGTCTCTGGCGCTCCACTGCGGCAGGGACCTCACAGAGAGAAGTCCAGACCCGCCCTTAGGAGTGTCCCGCGGCAGTCTCATCGGCGCACCGCTTTTTGCCTATAGCACCTATCTGCTGGGTGACCCCGAAATTGCCCTTGTGGCCGCCCTTATGGCGACCCTGTCTTTCTGTATGTGGTTGGGGGTTATGGCCGTCTCGGAATAGCTTCGCACTTTCATAAAACTGCCTGAGACTACACCAAGAGGTGATCTATGAACATGCAGCCCCACGGTTTGAAAATCGGCAACCCCTTCGCTCCGCAAGAGCCATCACATGGCATGACTACGATGTGGGTCATGCGCGACATCGAAGAGCCCGACATTCTGCTTTCGGATGAAATGGATCACTACGATGCCATGCGGGTGGATCTTGACCCCCGCAAGGGCGCTGTGATCAGCCGGGTAGACGCCTTGCGCGAAGTTCTGGTTACCGGCCGCGGCCATGATGACCGCCACCTGACGGCGCCCACGATGATCGATGTCACCCCTGCCCTGAAGTGCCTGACCCTGCGGGACTTCGTCGACATCCAATCCGAGGGATTTGCCCCCGGGGACGCGACAGCGCGGCTCCTCGATGAGCTCGAGGCCCAGGGTGACCCACGCGCCGGCCGGCTCCGCCTCTATGAGCGTGAGTGGTCCAGCCCGGACGAGACCGGGCGCCGCGCCACAGCCTGCCTGCATGTCGACGAGGACCAGCTTATGGCCTGGTGCGAGAAGCATCGGCCCGAAATCCATGAAGAGCTTCTTTACCGCAAAGAAGCCGCAACGCCCAGCTACACAGATTAAAGAAGCCAAATGCACTACGATCTCTCTGAAATGTCCCAAACCCAGGCCGCAGCCTTCATGAAGCGCCGCATGGCGCATGCCAACCTCGGCATCATCCAAGAGGCCATGGCAGATGCCGGTGTCAAAAACATCCGTGTCATTGGCCGCACTTCTGATGAGGTGCTCAAGATCGATCGCGATTGCGAATGGCAGTACACCCGTGATCCCGAAGAGGTCGGCAACCCTGAGGTCAAGCTGCTGGACTGGAGCCTTGGCAATCATCTCTATGGGATGGAACCCCGGCCCCTGCGCGATGCGGTACGGGCCTGCGCTTTTGACATCATGAACACTTTAGCGCCGTGCTGGAATGAGGCTGAGAATGCCCTGCTCGATCTAAATATCTCCGATAAAGACGCAAAGCTTGTGGGGCACATCGATACGCAAGGCCTCGAGCGCATCCAGGTAAATGCGAAACTAGAGGCATACGACCCGGTTGCCGCACTCGGTGAACCGGTCCTGCATTGCCATGAGGGCTCATGGTACGAGATCAAGGATAAACATGAGGCAAAAGCCGCGACGCGTTTGGGGCAGAACGGTGTCGAGGTGCATTATGGGTATTATACATCCACCAATAAAGATGGTGAGCGCCCTGACCAAGCGGAAGAAATTTCCTGGCTAACATTCGTTGAGCATGACGGCGCAGAAAGCAGGGCCGAGGTAACTATGGCGGCGCAAAAAAACGCGACATATGACGCCGAAAAATGGCCTCATAGCAGCCATGTCACAGGGTACCAGAATGCTGACGCATATCACTTCTTTGAGGCAGACATCTATGCTGTTTCAGAATTTCTGGATCTTCACGTTGAGCCGAACCACATGTGTCGTGCCCTGCCGGAGCCTGAGGCAGAGGATAATCTGGAGCCTTAAATATAAAGGTCCTACAATTTCCCTTTAATGTGACGTCCTGAACCAAATTTGGAGACCCTAAATATGAATGATGAAGCTCTCTTTGGGGTCAAAATGACACTCATGATGGGATCAGAGATGATCCCGAAACTCAAAGCCAGCTCTAAGGGCAGATCGGATCCGCTCTACGATCAGGTTGAGGCTGCTTGCGAGAACTTCGCGAAGCTGCTGCAGGATGGCGGTCTTCCGGCCGTGAACTACGAAGCCCAGCGCAACGCAGAGATCGCCCAGCAAGGCAAAGATGCTGAAGAAGACCCGCCCTCTGGATCGGATTTCCCCGCCTCAGACCCGCGGATGCTGGTGGATGCCGAGTGGATGAACGTCGAGGATTACCTGGATGAGTTTGATTGCATCCCGCTGACTGTGCATCTTCCCTTGATGCCAAGGGATCAATTCATCGGTGCGATGAATGTCGTCTACGAGGCGGTCCGCGAGACCTTCTCCGACGAGATCGAAGCCCTTGATGTTAATGGGATGGGTATGAATGCCACCCTGGCGTATAAAGCCGATCGGCCCGACCTCCTTCGCTTCCTGACAAACGCGCCCGAGACAGCATGGCAGGCCATGGGGAACCGGCTCTACAATCCGTCCTCAACAACACTGCGCCAGCTCAGCGGCGCGCGCTTGATGCGCGACATGCAAGTTTTGGGGCGAGAGAATATTAGCCTCCACAGCGTCAAGAACGCACTCCGGAAGCCCTCAGGTGGTTTTGGGGAGGCCGTCGGCCGAGAAGGGTCAGACATTGTCATGCTGAGCCACTTTAGCGCCGGCTCCCTGATTGCCATGGCGAAGTTCGGCGAGTTGGAAGGGGTCTTGCGGCGCGTCGATAAAGCATTCGAAGGGCGCACGTCGATGGAGCATCTGCATTCGGTCGATTACATGTCAGAGAAGATCCTTGATCGCTTCAGCGTGGCGCTCAATTGGTCCGCGGGGCTGAAGGAGCGGCTCGATTTCCAGAAAGTCATCTCCCACGGTGAGCTGTCCGGTGAAGGCTCGACCCAGATCCTCGTTCGTCTGGACGGGGAAGTTGTGATGTTCCTCTCTGAAGAGAGCGGCATGGTCTCCGTACCCGATAATTCCGGTAAGCCTGGCAGCCAGTTCATGCAGAAGGCTGGCTTCTCTATTTCAGACATCGATGTGCTCTTCCCGCTGATTTCGCTCGACCTTGCAGAGGTCACCCGGGTGACGGATTTTGAGTATCAGCTGCCGATTGCATCGCAGAGCTATAACACGCTCCTGAAACAGCTTGCCCATAATCTCGATACGATGGGTCTGATCGAGCCGGCGTCTTTGCCGGTTGCAGATGATCTGAATGTGGAACCATGAAAAGGGAAATTGATGCCAAATAGAGCTAAACCCTATTCCGTTAAGCCATGCGGTGACGGACTCTCGATCAAGCAGCGCTACGCACAATTCAGACAAGCCAAGATCGACGCAGTGCGACAAATTGAACAGCACGACGTGAAAATGGCGGCCTCAGCGCGCCGGCTTCTTTCTGTTCCTGTAGAAACGCAGGCAAATGAGCCAGTGACTGACTGCGATCTGGAGCCGTAACCCGCCTCGGTCCATGCCTGCATTTCTCCCTGGCATTCTGGTCATGCGTTTTTTCGCGCTCCTCTAATACACTGTGGTTAATCAGTTATTCAGAGGTGCGATGAATATGGGAAATGCGAAATTATTATTAGCCCCGGGATTGTTTGCCTTGGGGCTATGGGGTGGCGGTGGTTTCTCTAATGAGGCCACCTTCAGCTACAAGGATGTCCTGCATGGGGCCCCGGCTTTCACACAGGTTCATAATGAGGTCATGGCCTATGACTTCCTGCGGGTACAAACGATCGGCTCTGAGCTTGAGATTACAAATCCTGTTCTGGAGAATAAGCTCCGCCTTATTGACGGTCGTCTCGACAAAATCCTGAACAACATGACCCAGGAACAGCCATGGCATTACGCCACTGCCATCGACAAGGTCCGCGAGAAGGCAAAGCAAGAGGTTCACCGCGGGGAATGGTCACAAGAAGGCCTTGAGGCCTACGCCGAGGCATCCATGGAGTTGGACCGCGGTATCGCAGAAATGGGCCAAACAGCGATTGAGACCATCAAGTTCGCCCGCGGTGAATCTCTGCGCAACGCTGATCGCATGGCATCTGTTACCCTGGGATACTCCCTTGGACAGATCTACCATGCTTGGGAAGGTGATCTGGATGATGGCATCCGCGGCTTCTGCGAGACATATGCGAATGAATTCGCTGATCTGACCCCGCAACTTGAAAAGGTAATGGTGGCCGGCCAGGGCAACGCGGTCATAGCGAGCTTTGTAAGCGACCCCTTTGCTTCTCCTGAGAAGGATGATGCAGAGCTGGTTCGCGTTAAAGAAACGCCGGAGCTTTGAGGAAGATTATGAATATGGACATGCAGGGCCAAACAACCAAAGAGGCTGATCCGAAGAAAACTCTCATGTTGGGCGCCGCTTTCTGGGCGGGCACTTTCGGTGTTTTGGGAGCCCTTCAAATCGGGCAGGATCAGGATTTCAAGGATTTTGCACAGAGCATCCCATCCTTCAATCAGCTGCACAACGAGGCCGTCGCCTATGACTATCTACGGGTAGCTGAGATTGGTGCGAATATCGAAATCAATGACGTATTCCTCGATGCCAAACTGCAGAACATGCAGTACCGGCTGCAACCCATGATCGAGGACATGATCCAGGAGAACCCTGAGGTCTACGAGGGTACGATTGCAGAAGTCCTTCAAGACGCCCAGGCTGAAGCCAAGGCTGGCCTCTGGTCGCAAGAGACCCTCAATGCCTATGCCGATGCCACTCTGCAGATGGACATCCAGATTTCGAACATGGGCCACGCTGCGATCGAGAACATTACGAAGTCGGAAAACGTGACGCATTTCGAAGCGGATCGTATGGCCGCGGTGACATTTGGCTACACCTTGGCTGATATGTCAGGTGCCCCCGATGGCGACATTGACGATGGGCTTCGCAAGATTGCTGAGCGACATCAGGAAGATTTTGCGAGCCTGAGCACGCCGCTGAGGAATATCATGGCAGCACAGGCGCCCACTCATCCGACAGGAACGGTGAGGGTCAGCAATCCATTCGAGACGCCTAAGGTTGAAAACGCAGTATATCGAGAAGACACGCCGGATTACAGATAACCCCTGCCCTCTCTGGGGTCAGTCCAGCGTGGGGAGGTCACTTTCTGCAGCTACAGGGATTGTCTGATCATCTTCCGTTTCCGGGTCGGCGAAATACGTCACATCCATCTCGCGCACCCATTCAGGGGTGAAGGATGAAAAGTCGGTTCTTCGCGCCGAGGATTCAGGTCTTTGATGTTTGCGATCTCGTGTCACAACGCCAGCTTCATCCATGAACTTTGGTAGATGGTTCAGGCAGGGGTTCGATCCGATATACTGCGCCAGGAAACCTGGCTGCAGGTCTTCGAGCTTCTCTACGCACATGCCAAGGATTTCGGCATCCAAGAGCGCGCCGTGGAGTTTGCGCTCTGGTGCTGTGATCCCCAGCCTTTGCACCAGGATGTCGAGCTTGAACCGCCCGCCGGTCAGATGCTTCTTGGCCATAGGGATCGTATCGTAGAAATCGATCGTCGGGATCTCGAGTCCGGTCACCGCAAACTCATTGATCAGGACATCCCGATCAAAGCGAGCGTTATGCGCCTTGCAGGGTGCGCCATCGATGAAATCGAGGATCTCCTCTGCCCGCTCTTCAAAGAGAGGTTTGTCGCTCAGGAAATCGTTGCTGAGCCCATGCACCCGTAGGGCGCCGAAGTGGACGTCTCGCTTGGGGTTGAAATAGCTCTGCCAGGTCCGACCGGTGCGCCGGCCGTCCACCATCTCGACGAGACCAATCTCGCAGGCACGATCGCCCAGGCGCGGGCTGCCGCCGGTGGTTTCGCTATCTAGGGCGACAGTTCTCATATCAGGGCCTCATCCGAAGTTCAGGGCTCGGGCGCCTCATCCTGTTCGAAAGGGTATTCACCCAATTCATGCACAGACTGGTCCAGGCAGTTACGATCGCGGAAGGTGATCTCAAAGTCATCAAGACAGGCAATCGCAACATGGCGGTGGAAATGAAGGGATGCCGCCTCGATAACATCGTCGCGCGTCGCAGCCTCCGGGACTTCAGACAAAGTGAGCCCATAAGATCCATCAACGCTGCATTCACCCATCTCATTGCGATCATCAGGATCTAGCTCGTCAAAGTCTACGAGACATGCAACTTCGATAACCATTTCTTTCTGCATCAGCTGTGCTCCAGTTCATTTGCGTTCCGCAGTTCGGGCTGTTGGGGCCCTGGTGCTGTGAAGGGATCCGCTACCTTATCGCTTTCTTGGCGAGAAACCCCCATGGCCTCTGCCACGTAAGCCTGCATTTTATTCAGAAGCAACTCACTGTTGGCTTCGTTGCAGGCACTGACATCTGCAAGCGTCGCATCCGGGGTCTTCTCAAACCAATCCTCAACCTGTTTATCGAAGGCATCCTGAATGTCTTTTTGCACGGCCTCCGGCAGCTCATCCGGAATATCGATGCGGAACCGGTGCTTCCAGGACATGCCGTCCTCATAGGGGATCAGTCCGACTTCTTTAAAATGCTGCATTTCGTGCTCCTTTATGGGCCTTCAGGGCCTTCTTCTTGTGCTTCATTGCGCAGTTGGGCGAAGGCTTCGGCAAGCTCGCGGTCTGCTGCGACACGCTCCTCGAGCTTCATCTCCATCCAGTTGATCACCGATCCACCGCGGATCTGACCGATATGTTTCATCGCCCAGCTACCGCGAAGTTTGTCAGCCTCTTGTGGGTCGATCATGCCTTGGAAGACATGCCAGTGGTCCCCATCTCGCTCCATCCAAGCCACCGCATGGCGTTGCATTGGTGTCTCACGAAGCAGGATGGGCCCTTCGCCATCTATATTGAGGTTGATTAGGTTTTGACTGGGGAAGAAGCTGAGATCGTCAGGCTCGACGCCACAGTGCGCGGCAACGCCCCGGCGGAGGGCCTCATAGTTGACTGGTTCATCTGACATACGAGACCGCCCCTCTCCCCGGTAGAGGCGGAACTGCCTTGGATGGTTCGGAAGCGGGGTCACGCTGGCCGCGGTCATTTCGCGGTCCACCCAGTCCAGCAGAGGCAACGGAATGCGGGTCGCATAGCCCTTTTCGCCGTAGCAGGTTACGCAGAGCCGGTCATCATCGTCAAAGCCGATGATGTAGTCGCCAGTCGGGTTCTCGGCATGGCTTTTGATGTGGTAGTCGATAACATGCGCCCAGCTGGCACCGGACCAGCCACGGGAGCGGGGAAAGTCTTTGTCGCCGCGGGGCGGATGGGGAAATGCTGCCATGGTCTATCCTTCGCATCGTGAGCCCCATTGTCAGCGGAGGCTCTGAAAATGCGAAGAAGTCTTCGCCCGCTGCTCAGGTTATTCCTGTCAAGCGAGCAGCCCGTAATACGAAAATCCGCATTGAGACTCAGGTGCTATCAATCACCCAGATACTTGAAATGTGGCACATAGGTCTTCGCCAAGATCTTCTTCATATCCTCATTGCAGGAATCTAAAGTCGATTGATCGACAACCAGCTGCTCGGACAAAAGAAGTGCATCTGTATCGAATCGTGCTTTTTTGTAAGTTTGCTCGGGATCGTTTTCTTCCCTGCTACGATCATTCCGGAGCAAAAGTTCATCAATCGCTGAGATTTCATGTCTCTCTAACTTTTCTGGACTATCGAAATCCAAGTCAGAGTTGATGTTGAATGCGTATTCATCAATGGCGCGGCAAAACCCCCAACGGTGCAACTCCTGATCTTTCTCACTTAGTGTTGCAATATCGGTTTGCGCAGTTGCACTTGATCCCAGAGCAACCAAAGCAACGATCAGCTTGTACATCAAAAAATTCCTATAAAAATAGCGTATGCCGTTAAGCTTAAGAGATAGGGGTAAGGCTTACCAGCCCAGCTACTGACCAACAGCTAAAAGTGCCCTTCACTGCGAGGGTGGAAACATACCGCTGGGGTCCGCGCGCCTGTCGAAGTTTACGGCATCTGATGAGGTGTTCCTAATCCCCCGAATCTGGCCTGAGGTCATGACCTATATTTGAGTTGCAGAATTCTGCGAAAAACATGCTTGATCGCGGGGAGGCGCAGCCTTATATTCATCTCATGCGATAATTTTCCTCTTCAGCTTGACCCGAAAACCGTCACTTCCGGCGGCCGGTCAGCTATGGAGGACTTTCTTTTGAAACATGATCATATCGGTGAGCGCGATGCAGCTCACAAGCGCGACCACGTTATCCGCACCGCGGAGTGGGTGCTCCGCAAGATCTACCGCAAGGCCACCGGCCCAGAGATCATCGCCAGCCGCAACCGCATCCTCGAAAGCATCCACAAAGAGGCCCAGCGCCGCAGCCGGTAAGACAAAGAAAGAACCGCCGAGCTGGCACCCCGGCGGTTCTTCAAACCACTAAGTCATTTGAGTCTGTTCAGGCGAGAGCGATGTTGGATGCGCTTTCGCGTCCATCCCGGCCGGGTTCAATATCGAATGTCACTTTTTGGTTGTCTGCCAGGCCTGTGAGACCGGCGCGTTCCACCGCTGAAATATGGACGAAGACATCCTTGCCGCCTGAGTCAGGCGCGATAAAACCAAAACCCTTTGTTGTGTTGAACCATTTTACAGTACCGGTAGCCATTATCGTATCTCCAAAGTCTTTCTGATCACTCTGTGCGACCGTCGAAAATACTGCCAGACCAAGACCATATGGCAAGCAAAAGATTGGTTTGGCCTGCATTTACGGTTGAATCCGCTGAATAAAGACGGCCCAGTCGGGCGGATTAAACCAATCATTCTTCATCCCATCTACGATATTCGCAAAATCCTCAGGGTCGTTCAGCACTGAGAAGAACCGACGGTCCGGGGTGACACTCACCCGCCAGAGATTGGACCGGTCCGCATCCCAGCAAGCGCCGATCGTCGGATCCTCTGAGGTTCTCCCCTTCTCATGGAAAGTGCAGGCCTCAGAGAGCTTTTTGATCTGGTTGGGGGCGAGAACCCGCTTGAGGGCACGGGATTTCCTGACCTCCGCCGCGGCGCGTTCCCCATGTTCCGGATCATAGTCATCATCGAGCCGCTGGGAGTCGTGGAACATGGCGAAGGCCAGAACGACCCGGCGATCGCATAGCGCAAATGCGTCACAGATGCGCATGCCGGCCAGCGCCACCCCGCGCCAATGGCTGTCGCCGTGGATGGGGCTGTCCATCATGGTCGCGCGGGTTTGAACGCTGGACAGGAGATCCTGCCACAGCTCAAAGGATGGTCTGGCGCGCATCATTCCCCACATCAGCTGCCCACAGCCAGGCGCACCAAGGCGCGCCCATCACCCTCATCGTAAACCTCGATGATCTCGATCACGAGATCGGTGATCCCATGCCCCCAGACGCCAAAGGCGCCATCTGTGCTTGGCCGATTGAGGAAGGTGATGCCGCCAGCCTCTTGAGTTTTTGGGACCTCCTGACCCTGATCTTCGATCCGGTAAATCTCATGGCATGCTTCGCTGACTGATTTACAGATGAGATGGGCGGTAAGGCAGTCTTCAGGCAGATCCGTGATGATAAGATGGGCCGGTTTGTTGAGAGGATAGTCGATGATCATCTCCACGGACTTCGCGCGCATGATGACTTCATCCATCTTGAAGTCACCGCGCTCCGCATCGAAGTCACCGTATCTGCTCAGTTCGCTCTTCTTGAAAGACAGCGCATGCACCACTTTCGCGTCCAGGCTCTCGTCGGATGCTTCATCAGCAACGGCGGCGATCGGGTAGATAAGAGAGTTGCCCCAGATCCGCTTGGATGCCTTCCCCCGCGCCTGAAACGCTTTCTCATCTTCGAGCATCTTCAACTCAGCTTGCATGGCATATTTCTCCGATCGATCTGTGTTTGAGGGCTGGCGAGGCCATCTGAACCTCGCCAGCCTAAATCATCTATTTCTTGCGGATCAGACCCTGACCGGCGTCTGCGGCATTTGCTGTCTCAATCACGGTCGCCAAACGCTTGGCATCGGGCGGATGTGTGCCCCAGAACGACAGGTTGCCATTGCTGGTCTTGGCCGCCGCTGGCCGCGCAAAGAACTTGGCGCCTTTTACCGGGTCATATCCAGCCTGCTTGGTGATATATGTAGCAAGGACGTCGCTCTCGAGCTCATAAGACTGGCTGTAGGCCTTTTGTCCGACCGCGGCACCCAGCGCCATATTGCGTTGCATCTCGGCACTGTCCCCGCCCGTGTAGCGATACGGGTTGCCTTGGCTCGCATAGGCCTGGCTCGTTGCTGTGAGCGCCCCCATGAGAATGGCCCCAGCCAAAGCTTGCTGTTCACCTTTTTTCAGGTGATCAGCGATGTGATGCCCGTATTCATGACCCAGGATGAAGGCCAGCTCATCGTCATTCTCGATCTGCATCAGCATTGGAACTGTGAAGGCCACAAAGGGACGGTTTTGACCGTCACGTGTGTGATAGGCATTTGCGACGGGCATCTTGGTGTCGACCAGAACCGGAAGGTCACAGGGTTTGGCGCCAGATTTTGCCGCCTCTTGCTGACAGAACGCCATCGCGACTGGCTTTACCCGCGAGACCACCCGATCAAAGCGTGCCGCGGCCGCATTGCTGCTGGTCGTCCGGCGCTTGGTCACCGCGCGCTCCTGCGCGAACATGGTCTTGGCCGCGGCCTCGGACCCCGCGCTGATGCTGGGCACAGTATATGACGTGCCGCAGGCAGATAGGCCCATGGTGGCAATGACCGCCCCTGCTTTGAAAAGTCGTCCAATCTTCATCTTTCTAATCTCCCTTTTGAGAATCTCTGGAGATCGCCTTTATTACATGCGGCGACCTCGGGTCGTAGCTTTATGCAGCGGTAGACAATGCCACCGTGCTTGATCCGGCCCCGCGACGGGTCACCCGAACCTGAACTGGAATGCGATCCTTCATGGCTTCGACATGCGAGATCACACCAATCGTGCGCCCCTGAGCCTGCAAGGCTTCCAGTGCATCCATCGCGATATCCAGGCTTTCAGCATCAAGCGATCCGAAGCCTTCGTCGATGAACAAAGTTGTGGCAAGACCACCGTGGCCGCCCATGCTGGACAGAGCCAGCGCCAAGGCAAGCGACACGAGGAAGCGCTCGCCGCCTGAAAGCGACCGGGTCGAGCGCACCTCATCCCCCATGTCCTGATCCACGATGTGCAGGGCCAGATCATCGCCGCCTGTCATCAGCTGGTAGCGCGGCTTCAGGTCGCAAAGATGCTCATTGGCGCGCTCAACCAGAATCGAGAGCGTGACGCTCTGCGCGATCTGGGCGAATTTGCCCCCCTGCCGGGAGCCCACGGCCTCATTGACCGCAGCCCAGGTCTCGGCAACACCCTTGGCAGCCTTGATCTCGGCCTGCAGGGTTTTGAGGCGCAGACGGACTTCATTGTCAGCCTGCAGGCGTCCGGTGATGGCACCGATGCTTTCCCGCTTGTCATCGCGTTCGGTCTCGCTTGTTGCCAGCAAAGCGCGCAGATCTGCCTCCGCCTCTTCCGGCACACCTTTCTCCATGAGCTCAGCATAGTCAGCCGTGCGGTTCTGTAAGGTCGATTTCGCCTCACCCAGCGCGTCATCTACCGCTTTGAGCTGCTGCTTGATGGCGGCCGCCCCTTCGGGGCCTTTTGCGATGAGATCGGCAAGCTCGCGGCGCTCAAAGCCATGCGGTGCCATCTTTAAGGTCAGCTGCTCTGTGGCTTCGCGCTGCTCCTCACGCGCGGGCGCCAGGTTTGTCCGGATCAGCTTGAGGCGTTCATCGGCACCGGTCTTCTCGCTTTGAACATCCGCGCGCCGCTGGACCGCCTCCTCTTTTTTGCGCCCGGCCGCCAGACGCAAGTTGTTGTGCCGCGTCCGGTGGCTGTCGGTCTCTTCGCCGCCCAGTAGGGTGCTGCGCTTTTCTTGCAGCGCGGTCAGCGCCGCAGTTCTGTCGTTGAGGGCTTTCTGGGCTGTCTCAAGGTTGCCTAGCAGGCCGCGCAGCTCGGCCTCTGCAGCGGTAATCTTGGGCTCTGCGAGCTTCAGCGTGTTTTGATGTGTCTCGAGGCGCTCCTTTTGCGCCTTCCACCAAATCACGACTTTGCTGAGCTTCTCACGTTTTGTCGCGCCATCGGTATCCAGCGCCGCCGGTGTGGTCGAAACGGCCGCGAGTGCCGGGGCGATATCAGTGTCGATCGCGGCGATCCGTTCCTCGGAGTGGCTGACTTTCTGTTGCGCCAGTGCCATGCCACTCTCGATCTTGGTCATGGCGGCCAGTTCAGCCTCTCGCGTATTGCGGCGATCTTCGACAATCTTGCTCAGGGTCGCCATTCGGGTACGCTTTTGCTCGACGCTCTTTGTCAGGTCGACCTGCTCCTGATGCAGAGCCTCGATCTGGCCGCGTCGTTCCGTCAGGCGGGTCTGAAGATCTTCAAGCGGCGCCACCGCGCCGACGGGCGCTTCGGGCAGCTTGGTAATGCCTGTATTCACCGCGGCCGCATGGGCGTCGGAAAAGTCCGAAATTGCAGCCTGCATGTCGTTCAAAGCCGTCTGCATGCTGTTATCGGCTTGTTTTACTGCCAGATCGGCAGCTTCCATACCACGCGCTGCAGCCGTACCGGCCCGGCGCGCCTCATCGAGCGCCTTGCGTTCCGCCTCAAGCCGCGCCCGCATGTCGCGCGCGAGATCCGCCAGCGCATCATCCTCATGGATGGGATGTTCTTTAGATCCGCAGACCGGGCAATCCTCACCGGGCTCAAGATGCTGGCGCAGCTTCACGGCCAAATCGGAAACCGCAGCCTCCGCGCGGTCCACCGGTGCGGCCAAGGCCTCCGCCGCGGCTCCGGCCCGCTTGATCTCCACCTCGGAGGCCTCAAGGGCGGCCTTATGGGTCTGAGACGCCTTGGTCTGATCTACCTGGATCTTTTTGGCGGCCGCGTGACTTGTCTCGGCCGTGTGGTGGGCCCGCGCGGCGCGCAGCATGTCCTTCACAGCCGATGCACCTTCCCCAAGCTTGCGCAGCCGCAGTTGCGGATCATCCTTAGCAATCGCCGCGAGTCTGTCCGAAAGCCCTTTGATCGCCTCTTCCAGTTCCGTGATGGTCTTTTTGTCGATTTCGTTGGACTGGTTCAGCTTTGTCAGGCGCGACTTTGCCTCTTCGAGCTTTGCTTGATCCGTGGTGATGGCATTCTGATGTTCGGTAAGCTTGCGCCGCAGAGCAATGCGCTCCTCGATCTGAGCATCGATATTGCTCCACCGATCCGCCAGAAGGTAGGTATCGGGCGCCTTATCCATTGCGGCTTGAGCAGCTTCCACCCCTTCCTGCGCGGTCTTCTGACCGGCGCGCAAAGCGTCAAGTGCTGTGGTTGCCTCGGTGACCTTGCCAGAGGACTCACCCTGCCGGCTGCGGGCGGTCGCGACTTCGGTCTGCGCGCCCTGGCTCAAGCTGTCGAGATGCGCGGCTTCAGTCCAGATGGGCCCGAAGGATTTGAAGGTCGTCTCGGCTTTTTCAAAATCTACCTGAGCAGCATTCTGTGCCTCAATGGCTTGATCGAGCTTGCCTTGCAATTCACTGCAGGATTTCGCTGCCTCGGCCTCACTACCTTCCAGCTTGGCCACAGCCTTGTCAGCCGCCGCAGAGCGCTCGCACTCGCTTCTAAGGGTCAGTGCTGCCTCAAGGCGCGCCAGAGCCTCCCGTTGGGGTTTACCGGCCTCAACGGCCGCCTCAGCCTCCTTAAGCTTGGATCCTGCCGCATCGACCCGGGCCTTGGCGGTATTAAGCGCCTCATGCGCCTTGATCTTGCCGGAGAGCTCAGTCAGCTTGAGGGTCAGCGCGGCGATTTCCTTGCCCAATGTGTCTGTCTGCACGGCCATGGCATCGCGTTCTTCATCCGAAAGAACCGGTGTGGCACCGCGGCGTCCTTCCAGTTCAGACAGCTTCTGCTTGGCTTCCTCATAGAGCACATAGATGCGCTTGGAGATCTCTCGGTAAACCTCGGTGCCGGTGACCTTCTCCAGAAGGGCGGCGCGATCGGCGGTATTTGCACTGAGAAAGGCGTCGAAATCCCCCTGGGCCAGAAGCACCGTGCGCCGGCATTCCTCATAGGTCAGTCCGGTGATCTCTGTGACCCGGTCTTTGACGGCGGTTATCTGGTTTTCCAGCATCAGATTGTCATCGAGACGCGTCAGCACACGGTCCACGGACTGCAGCTTTCCATCGGCACGGCCACGCGCGCGGCGCGCGGTCCATTTGGCACGGTAGGTGAACCCGTCGGCCGCGAGGAAATCGACCTCGGCAAAGCCTTCATGGGTGCCGCGGCGCAGGATCGCCCGCGGGTCGCTGGACTTTATGGTCTCCCCGGTGACGTCGGGGACATCGTCATTGACCCCAGCGTCTGAGAGACGTGGGCAGCTGCCGTAAAGCGCGAGGCACAGGGCGTCGAGAATTGTAGACTTCCCCGATCCGGTCTCGCCTGTGATCGCGAAAAGGCCCGCCGAGCGCAGCGGCTCCTGGGTCATGTCGATCTCGAAGCTGTCGGCAAGGCTGGCGAGATTGGCGCCTCGGATACACAGGATCTGCATGTTCAGGCTCCAACCATGGCTTCGCGGAAGGCCGCAATGTGATGTTCTTCAGGCTCGGTGACATTGGCCTTGATGAAGGCTTGCCGGAACAGCTCTTCCGGCGTTGTGTCCTGCAAGGACACCGGTGCTGGCCGCTCCTCTTCGGTGGAGACGCGGCGGACCCGCAGACCGGCAGTCCGCAGAGGCATGGTGTCGAGAAGCTTCTCGGCTTCCGCAAGCAAAACCGAGGCAGGGCCCGTGGCCTCCAGGCTCACATAGATGAAAGGCTGGAGGCTTTTGGGCAGATCGGGATCGAGGTCCAACTCGCCGAGCTTTTCCTCGAAGAGCTCAAGGCTCATCGGGCCCGCGCCGGGCTCGGGAAGACGGAGCACCTGCGCCGGACGCGCGATCGGGTGATGCGTATGACGTAGACCATCCTCATCCAGATCGATGATCGTCACCCCGTGCTCATAGGTCATCTCGGCGGCCGAGAGCGGGAAGCAGGAACCAGAATAGCGGATGCGCCCACCGCCCAAGGTTTGCGGCCGGTGCAGGTGGCCCAGCGCCACATAGTCGAAGGCTTCCGGGAAGACATCTTCGGGCAAGGCATGCTCGCCGCCAATCAGGATGCGCCGCTCCGCACTGCCCGCCTCGCTGGAGCTTTCCGATGCGCCATGGCAATGCAGATGCCCTATGGCGATGATCGGCAGATCGCCTGCAATCTCACGCGCCCCGCGGGCCATGGCCACATGAAAGCGGCGCGCGGCCTCGACGATGGGCGAGCCACGGCCTTCGTTTGCAGCAAAGCTCAGCCCTGGCAGATCGGCGGCGCGCAGAAAGGGAATGGCGCAGACCCAGGCCACTGCTTCACCATCACGCCCGGGCAACGGGATCATGTGCTGGGCGACATCGATCTCATCCCCGTTGCGGCGCACCGTGGCCACCACATGGACATCGAGGCTCTCAAGAATGGGGCTGGGCGCTTCCAGACGCCCGGCAGGATCATGGTTGCCAGAAGTCTTGATGATGGTGAGATTAGGCCGGCGCTCCTTGCAGCGGCGCAGCGCACGGTAGAGGATGCGCTGGGACTCGCCCGAAGGGTTAATGCCGTCATAGACATCCCCTGCGACAATCATCACGTCGATCTCTTGCTCCACGAGGACATCACAGAGATTTTCGAGCCATTGCACATGTTCGGCTTCGCGCGTCCAGCCGTTCAATGTCTGACCAATATGCCAGTCTGCCGTGTGTAAGATGCGCATTGAAATTGCTTACCTTGCTAAAGAATCCAGCATTGCCTGAAATAGAATATGGTGCAACAAAACAACTATTGGAAGAGATGGTCATTGTTATTTTTTAACCGATCACCATTTTCGCAACAGCGGTTTCGGAGGTATCGATAACCCGATGAAGTACCACGAGATCATCGAGGACCACATCCGCAGGAGTGTTCAATCCCGCGGCATTAACAATGTCCTGCACTTCACGCAGATCGAGAACCTGCCGCACATCATCACCTATGGGCTGATGTCCTATAACGAATGCGATAAGCTCGACGAACTGGTCTATGGAAGCGGCCCGGACCGCCTGTGCGATGACTCTATCTCTGTGACGATCGAGAGCTTCTATCCCAAAATGTTCGAAAGCAAGCGGCGTGCCGAAGGCGGCACCTGGGCCATTCTGACGCTTGAGCCGCGGCTGCTCTGGGAGCTGGAATGCAATTTCTATCCCCGCAATGCGCTGACGAAAGAGATGAAGTTTTGCCAGAAGAGAAAGAACAACGGATACGCATTTGACCGGATGTTCGAGGATCTCGACCCCTGCGGCTGGATGGATGGTGAAGGGTACCGCGAAAAGCTTGGCCTGCCAGCCAATCTGACCACCTTCTCCGATGCGGAAGTTCAGGTCATGCAGAAGATCCCGGCCGAATGGATCACGGACGTCTGGATCGAGGACATGGAAAACGCGCAGGCAGTTCAAGAGCAGCTGAACCGGCTGCCAGGGCCGGAGCGGGATGTGAGGGTGGACCCCTTCGAGCCGCGGTGGAGCTTCGGTCGCCATGCCTGGGGATGAGGCGTAGAGCGCATATGCAGGCTGGAGAGTGATCTTGATCGATAATTGCGCGCGCCTACACGCCTGCTGAAAGTCCGGTGGTTAAAATCGGATATTCGAGAACGCCTGTCTCATGCTCTCATAATGACTTGCTAAAGCAGCCTCCGGATTGCGGAACTCCAGCGCCAGCAGATCGATGATCTGATAAGGCCGCGCATGGCCGTCCCGGCGCCATGTATCCCGCTCGGCGTCCTCAGTCCGGCACTCCCCGAAAGGCGACGCCTCAAATGGGTCATGTGCATCACCTTCATGCCCAAAGAAGCTTTGTGACCAGACAATTCCACGACACTCTGTATTGATCATCTGTTCGATCTGCTCACGAAGCGTCTTGTTCTCGATATGGAAAAGGAAGCCGTCCACTTCGAACTTTGGGATGCGTCCCGAGCCATAGTTGCGCGAGATCTTTCGTACTTCTGCTGGCAGTAGATCGAGATGGCGCAGATCGCTCCAAAGCGAAACCAGAGGAAGTCCGACCTGGCCACGACGTTGCTGCAGGAAGTCTGAGACGTCTTTGCTTGGTGCATCCAGGTCGACGCCCTCGAACATATCACCATAGATAATATCGTCGCCTCTGGAATCTCGGATCACCACAACCCGGCTGCGCAGCAACCGTGCCCCGCCATCTATCAAGATTTGCGCGGCCTGCCAGGGCCCGTCTCCAGGCATATGAGAGCTGTAAGGGATGAATCTTTGCTGCGCAAAACTGTGGCTGTCGCTGGTCGAGGCTTCTTCTGCCAACCAGAAACGGCGCAGCAATTCTTCTTCACACGCCATTTCCCCGAGGCCGTCTCGTATACTATCCGGCAAATCGCGTCCAGCTTTGAGGAGAGCCGCAAGCTGCTCAGTCTCCGGACTGAAATGTAGCTTGCCGATGGTGACCGCTCCCGTTGCTTCGCGGGACGCGAAAGCCTTTACGGGGACCGGCGAAGATCCGGGACCTTTGATTTCTAAGAGCTCCTCGGATGCCATAAAAGGTGGATCGATCACATAGGCGCGCGTTTCCTCTACCCAGTTACCTGGCCGTCCTTCGGATTCATGACCATCCGCTATATTCTGAAAACGTTTGTGGTGGATCAAAGGGGAGCTGGCCGTAATCATTTCGGACAGGTCTGGCAGAATTACAGTAGCATCCCCGAGGTAAGGGCTGACCGCCGCTTCAGATGGGAGCGCGCCACCAATTTTTGCGGATG
Source organism: Sulfitobacter sp. 1A13353 (assembly GCF_043557255.1). Lineage (NCBI taxonomy): Bacteria > Pseudomonadati > Pseudomonadota > Alphaproteobacteria > Rhodobacterales > Roseobacteraceae > Sulfitobacter > Sulfitobacter sp. 1A13353. The sequence continues at coordinate 361,881 of NZ_JBIFFS010000004.1, forward strand.
CCGGCAAGTTGACCCCCACCCGCCCATCGATGAGCTGCACTAGCTCCGCGCCGGCCTGATATGCGGCGGCTAGAAGCAGGGTCTCGGGGATGCCGCCCGGAACCTCCTGTAGATCCAAAGCCTTTGGAACATCCCCTAGCGCAACACAGACGGTGTCTGAGGTCTCAGTACCGGGGCTGAGTTTGTTGATCAGCGCAAGAAAGAGATCGGCAGTTGCCTCAGTATCTCCCAACTGGAGGAATAAGTTCGACGCCGCAGGCTCATGCATGGTCCCACTTAGGCGGTAGCGTCCATGGCCGGTCAGCGGTGGTGGGTCAGTTGCCAGATTTCGGATCGTTTCTCTGAGTTTTTCGAGATCCGTGGCGCCCTTCATAGGATGAAGGAAATTGAAGTGAACCGTATCCGCGTATCGCTCGGTTTCTTCAGGCGTTTGGAACAAGACCGACATGCTCGCCAAAGCCAGTGCCCGTTGTGCATCGTCCTGCGATATTCCCAAAACCCCTGCGAGGTCTTCAAGACAATTGCCTTGATCTGTTCCGGGAGCGGGGAAGCGGTCATAAAAGCGCGTGCCACTTCGAAGGACAAACGTCGACCATGGCCGGCCGAGCAGGACCGCGGCAGAAAAGCTAATCTTGGCCAATGCGACAGTTTCTACAGGTTCTGCCAGAATGTCTCTCAAGCGCCCCAGACGCAGACCATCAACAGTTTCCACTACACCCATCCCTGAATCATTTTACTATTGCCCTCATCTCATAGATATTCGCAAACTTTAAAGTTGCAAGTTCAGACTCCTTTCCACCTCGTCCCAGTCTCTGGCTCTGTCGATGGCTCGGAGGCCGCGGTAGATCGCATCCGAGAGGCCGATGTTGAACCGCATCATGTCGTAGTTGCCCAAATGACTCAAAAAGGACCACGGAAAGACCGCTTCACGGGTGCTGAACGTAACCATCTCACCGGTCTCGAAGGCTTGCACTGGCCCCAGGCTCCCTTGCGTCCAAGGATTGAGGAACTCAGAAATATAGGGCCCTGCGATCCTGAACTTCTCCAGCCGCTCTTTGGGTGGGCGCAACGATCCTGAGGGCCTGAAGGAGGCCGCCTTCGCCCGCTCTATCTCGCGCGCAATCGCTTCTTCCGTGGCAATGGGCAGCACCCATTTTCCGCAACACAGCAGCATCGTCTGGACTTCCACCCCTGCCCCGCGATCATGGTCCCGAAGAGCCGCCTGATAGCGTGGTATGTCTGAAGCAATCTGGTGCGACATCCGCTCCGCGAAAGAGGTCACCCATGAAGGTGAAAGCCGCGCCGCTTCGCCCAATGTGCAGGTGCCACCCGTCCAGGTGACGATCGCCTCATCTGGCGCATCCTCTCCCCCATGGATCGGTTCAGCCACATCCCGAACGCGCAGGGCTGCGACGCAGGCGAGCAGCTGCCGCGTCGACCCCATGAACTGGTCGCCCACGATCGCCGGTTGTCTGTCGCTTAGTAGAGCTGCCCGGAGGGCATCATAGTTGGTCATGGCAATGCCCTTCATGGACCATGCTATGTGTAGATGAGCGACATGTCATCCCGCTGCTGCATTCACGATCTCTGTGCCAATCATTGCCACTACACGGGTGCGCAGGAATATTTTCGCAACGCACATTGCACCCCGAAAATGGGCGCATATTGTTCTGTCGAACGAACTATTGGATGGCAAAATGACCAAGACCACCGCAAAGCGCAAAATCACCGCCCTGGACATTAAGAAGATCACCAGCCCGACCGCCTCAAGTGTTGCGGGTCAGTTCATGGTTCTGGACGACAAAGTCGAGATTGATGACCAGACTGCCATCGAGGTCCTGGGTGAAGATGAGACCATCAAGGTGGCATCCGGATCGACTTTTTGTGTTTATGACACGAAGGATGAGGGCGAAGTGGCGCCCGTTAAGTTGCATGCGACGCAGGATGTTATGCTGAAAGGTCCCTTGATCTGGGCACGCCTGCCAACGATCGACATCCTGCCCATCATCAGCAAGCCAGTCGAAAAAACCGTTTTCACGACCTGTGAAAAAGTCTGTTTCATGAGCGCTTTAGGTTTTCTCTACGCGATCGGATCTGCGCCCTTCGCGGTCGCGGCTCACATAGCCTTCGCAGGTGAAGAAAGTATCCTGGCAGCCTTAGTGGTGATCCTCATCGCCCTCGGCACAGGCGCATTCCTCCTCTTCATCACCGACAAGATTGAACTTTTCGAAGCTAAGGCACACGAAGATGGGGTGAGTGAGAAATTCAAGGCGACCATGATTTTCAACACTCCCGATATCACGAGCCTCACCCACGCAAAGAAAACCGCAGATTGAAGGCGCAGATCGCCTGGTCCGGCCCGCAAAGGGCGGGACGTACTGCGAAATACGACACCCTGGAGTCCTCATGAAAGTCGACCTCTCAACCGACCTTGCCAATCTCATCTCAGTCACAGGCCGACTGATTGTTTGTATCCATGCGTACGCCGGTAAATTGGAGGGCAAAGGCGCGACAGCAAAAGCTGCACTCGATACCATGAGCGAATACTCCTCCATTACGGCAAAATTCAGCTCCTTCACAACCGAGTTTGTGCTGTATGCAACCGGGGAAAGACCAAATGCGGCCTCGGTGGTGGAAAGCTGCGATCGCCTGATCCACGAGTTCGAAAACATCAAAAAGAAAGCCATGAACGAGGGCAAGACAAACGATTATTTGGCTTTTAATGAAGGCCTTGCACGCCTGGAGGATATTCGAGGCAAAATCATGGGAACCGCCGTCCTGAACTAAGAATATAGCACCCTGATGCGTTTAGGATCACATCGGTATCTATTGCGAATAATGGAGACAGTCAGAAATGAACATGAAGGTCAGAACCGTGAACATGAAGCCGGGCGATATTCCGGAAAGTAAAGCAGTGACGAAAGAATGATCATGGACATCATGTCGACACCGGAAGAGATCATGAAGGACGCGCTACGGCGCCAGCTTAAGGGTCTTTTGGATGAATGTACTGTCACCCAGTGCAAGCAGTTCGAGAACGTGTTTAAGTGTACTGCGGACGAACTTCCAGACGCGCAGGTGATCCATGCCATCGAGATGTGCCAGCGGACTGTGCGCCGAAACCGTGCAGACCGTGGCAGCTTGATCCTTCAAAGCTCGGTCACGGCTCAAACCATGGCGCCGGCTCAATCAAGCTGATCTCCAGATATTCAGTCCGCCAGGCGCATCCCGAGCCGACGCCCCAATCCGTATCCAACCAATCCATTCGCGGTCTCGAGGTCTCGCTGAGCAGATCCGGGATCTCGATGCCATCCCAGCTCCGCGCCACCTCGGGCCAGTCGATCAGGAAGGCCCGGGCGCGGCCGGGCATCTTGGGATCCTGATCTGGATCATAGCGGTCCCGCGTGCCCGGGCGCTGCCAGAAGAACCCCTCGCGCGCATGCGGCATCGGTTGACCATACTTCCGAGAGAAATCGAGCAGAGCCTCCGTGTCGGTCATCTGCAGCAGGCGGAAGCCGGGCTTCAGATCGACTTGATAGCTGTAGGCGCCGGCCTGTCGGCCATTGAGGCCCGGTGCGGCCCCCTCTACCAACAGATCTACCCAAGTATCCTCATCGGCCCACCAGAGGCCACGGGGCTTGCGCTTGAAGCCCTCCTGGGCGGCATCTTTAAGGCCGTCGATAATTTTGGCGCTGTTGTGGATGCGCATGTAGCCCTCATGAATACCGTGGTTCTCAACATGAATTTAGCATGGAAATCATGTTTTTCGCGACACCTTTATGATAGATTATGGGAAACCCGAACGTGCCAAAGGAATGCACATGCGCCGCACCACATTGATGACCGCCGGCTTTCTGGCCATGGCCTGCCCGGCGGCAGCAGACCCTCCGCTTGCAGATGAGATCTTCGAACCTCTGATCGCATCAACTCTGATCGAGAGTTTCAGCACAGATGTGGGCTGGGAGATCATGGATGGCGGTGTTGAGCGCTTTGACCACACGAGGGTCTCAGGGAAATCCTGGCTGGTCCAGGCTCTCGCCATGCAGATTGAGCCCGCGGAGGCCATGCCAGAGGTTTACCTTGAGAACCTCATGCTCAACACCAGCAATAATGTCCTGGTAGAACTGGAGATCCTCGCCCTCTTTTTGGCAGAGGACCTGACGCGTATGACGTCTCTGGACATGCCGGTTGGTCAGGCCCTCCTCGGCGCCACGCCGTCGGGCATGCAGCAAGTCTGCGCGTTGATGTCTGCGCCTGTCAGTGCGATGGGCGAAGGCGTCACATTCACGATGGATGGTTTTGAAGTCGGGAAAATTGCAGGCTTCAAATCGCGCGTCCAGATCCTGCCGGGCAAAGAAACCTGCACATTACGCACCATCGCCCAGGCGACAGACCTCCAGCTTGAAACGCCAGACGGCCGTACGACGGACATCGGGGTCATCTCGATTGTCAGCGAAGGTCCCGCCCTCGCCCCTGAGCTGCGCAGCAGCTCAGTAACACTGGATCAAATGACCCTCACCAGAAATGGCGAGACCGTTGAGATTGAAGGGATTACAGAGGTTCTTCGGGGCAGCTTTCAGCTCTCGCTGAGCGATGCGCTTTACCGTGTGGCCACCGGGGATGTCTCGGGGATCCATGACGCGATGGATGTTGTCGCTGCATTTGCAGATGGTACCTCATGACAGGGGTCGCCCGTCTATGTCTGATGCTTGCGCTCTGCCCAGGGGCTGCATGGGCCAAGCCCGCTACAACGGATGCAGAACACCGCTGGGTGGCCCAACACGACAGTCGGTCGGGCTCCACGCTTCATTACAGATCGCCCAGCAATGAGGACGTGATCCGCTTTGACTGCGTCGGACCAAGTCTTGCAATGCCCTTGATGGACATGACCCGCCCCTTCAACAGGATCCTGAGCATCAAAAGCGATCTGGCCCATGATTGGCTGGCCGGACGTGAGGTCTTCGCGATGGTCATGGGGATGGATGGATGGCGCAAGGTTGATGTCCTCGCGGTTCAAGACCGGCTCATCATCGGGCCCAAAGAGACCGAGCGCGGCGTGATCCATATGCAGATCACCGGCAGCATGAAGATCAAGATTTTTGCCAATGCGCAATCAGGCGTGGTCGAGCAGGACGTTGAGGTCCCCTATGCCGGCATGGTTGCGCCTGAGAAGGAGCAAATCAAAGGCTGCCGTTCGCACTTCAAGAGGTAGCGCCACCCTCGGAAGGTTTTCCACAAGAAAGCCGAAGCTTGGAGATAATCCGTATTCTCGCCTGGGTGACTTCGTGCAAACCTGATCGGGATACAAGGATTATTGATATGGATAGCCTTCTTTTCGCAGCGCGCACGATCGTCCTCGCCGGTATTGAGGACAGCGGTGTGCCTCTATCGCATACCCTCGAGTTTCATCTCTCCTCCACCCTCGCCAAATTCATGGTCCAACCGATGGATGCAGAGGCTCTGACCTGGCGCTTGGCCAACGCCTCAGATGAGGACCCCCGCGGGGGCAAGGTGCGCGATGTCGCGGATGAATGTCTGATCTGTTGCGCCCTCTTCCCGCAGCGGCTGCGCCGCCACGGATCGATCCAGTATTTCTCCGGTGTCGGGCAGACCGCCTATGATGCCATCGGCATGTCCGAAGTGGCCTTGGGCTTTCCGCATATGCTGGATGTCTTGGCCGAGTTTCGACATGAGGATGGTGATGAGATGATCCTGGTCGACATGGCTCGGTCCGGCAGCACAAAGGCACGTCAGGAGCTGCGGGAAAGCAATGTGGTGATGTTCAGGCCCCGGTAGGCCGACCATCGAGTTCCCAGCCTCAGAAGCCGTATTGCGCGGGTGGCATCTGGAAGAACTCACAAGACCATTGGATCTCCCATTCGGCTTGTGCAGATTGCATCTGCCTGCCGAAGATTTCGGCTGCTTCTTTGGTCTGCTCATTGCAAACATCTTCTTCCTGGAAGGGTGTGATGATGGGCTCAAAATCTCCCAGGTCAGAGGTCATTGTCATGACAGACAGCCAGATGATGGTGGGGGACATGTTGTTGGTCTCCTTAACGTTGCGGTCCGCTGGTACCGCTTGAAGGAGCGAATGAAAACCAGGCAGGTTTGGAACGGGAAGCAGTAGACAGCGCATGAAAAAAGCGCCCCGAAAGGCGCTTAATTCTATCATTTTCGCAAGAGAGCTGCTTAAGGAGCAGGTGTCTCTTCGGCGTCCTTGGACTTCTCAGCCGCAGGCTCGAACTTACCGGCGCCTGCGACGCGGTACATCTCGACCCATTTCTCTTCGCCTTTGACTTCGCGCTTCTCGTGTGTGGCGCGGCCAGGAACGTCGATCTTGGCGCCCTCTTCGATGCCTTTCAGGGCCAGAGCGTCGTCGCCGAATGCGGCCACGGCGCGGAAGATCTTGGTGTCGCCGCGCTCAACGCCAACCCATGCGTTGACGTAAGGCTGCTTGCCGTCTTTCTCGTAGCTGTCGAAGTTGTGACGCACTTTGGTGGCCACGCCGACGATCTGCTCAGGACCGGTCGCATAGATGCCCATGTGAGGGTTTTTGCCACCACCCAGCAGGGTGCCGCGGATGATCTGCTCGCCACCGGCGTTCACGGCGTCTTCCAGAGTTTTGGCGTTGTCGTTATAGCCTTTCACAGCTTTTTCGCTTGTCGCGCCATCAGGGCCGGCAGTGACGAAGGTTGCGGAAGCAACACCTTTGTCGTCGACCTTGAAGCTGTCAGCTTTGAAGGTACCCACGTAGGAAGTGTGGATGTTCTTGTTCTTGGACTTCTTGTCTTTCTTGTCGTCAGCCATCGATTTTCTCCATTTTTCGAGTTTGCCGTTCTTCTATGTTTCAAGGTATCCAGGGCTTGTGAAAAAGCGAAACTATTATTTTTTCAGAGTCCCAAAATTTAATACGCTGCCCTATCCGACCTTAGATTTCCGGGGATGCCGTGTTGAGATCGTCATAAGCGACACGCAGAATATCGTTCAGAAGATCTGCCATCTCGCGGACATCAAAGTCATCCGGGTCCAGAATATCGAGTGCCGCGATCCCCTGTTCGAGATCCTTCTTGGAAAACTCAAAGGTGACCGTGCCCGGCTCCATCGTGGTGTCCAGGATCCGCTGGGTCAGCCCCTCAAGGTGCTCAGCATCATCCGGATCATCCGGGCTCAGCACCTCGAGCGCGGAGTGCAGCACCTCGCGCTCCCCTTCCTGCAGTTCGATGTAAGTCTTTTCGCTCATTGTGGTCTCCATTAACCCATCATATCCGGTTCTTCTTCAAGCTCAGCGGCTTTCTCGGCCGCCTTTGCGGCTTCTCGCTCTGCACGCTCGCGGCGCGAAGCTTCGATCATGAGGGCCGCCGCGCGCGGGGACATGGCACCGACCAGCTCCTGCGCCCCTTTGTCGGTATAGATTACCGCGGGGTTGGGAGACTTCTGGATGCGACCGCCAAGCACTTCACCCCATTCTTGCCAATAGGCGAGACGTGCATCGTCATCTTCCCAATCGAGCTCGAGGACAGATTTCCATGTCGTTGTTGGCGTCACATGGGTGCGCGCGTTCTGACCTGTCTCGATCAGATGCGCCCGCCAGATGCTGATCTCCTCAAGGTTCAGCGGCACGGCTCCAGATTTCACCGCAGCGACGAATTCCTTAACCGCCTTTTTGCAGTCCTCGCTCGGGGTTGCGTTGCATTCGGCCCGGTGCTGCACCGTGCGCAGGGCGTTTGCCGCCGCCATAGGGTCGTCGCCGTCGATCCCGGCAAATTCAACGGTGGAGAAACTGTGCTCTCCCGCCTGATCCTGCACAGAGTAAATGTGACATTGAGCACGTCGCGCACTGGACTTGTAGCTCCCCACACAGTGCTTCAGGCGATCAGATTCCAGACTGAGTGACGCGCCGGTGGGCAGCGGGCGGACCACAAGTCCATTGGAGGCCACAAATTCACGGGTCATCAATGGGAAGCCGTCTTCACCGTACTTTTTGAAGCCCTCGGTTGCGTTTTTCGTATAGGCAAGCATGGACTTGCCCTCGATCTCCATCATCGCCGGGATACGCGAAGCATAGCGCCGCGAGATCTCCATCATCAGCAAGGGCACGTTCTTCGTCTTCCCGATGATCAGGTTGGTGGCCGATTCAAAGGCCGAGATGACATACTCCCGGCTGACCATAGGCTCTGGCTGCTCTGTCTCCTTGATCGAAGCCAGCGCCTGCGGCAGGACTGCAGTGCGGCTGAAATGCTCGATCGCCTCCATCGCATCGATTGTGGTCAGGGCCATGGTCCGACGGTCAAAATCCTGGGGATTAAAATCCGCACCACGGGCCAGGCTCTCATGATACTTGACCCAATTGCCCTTCGAGGCTTCAAGGATCTCTGCAACAGGAATGCCTGTGGCGTTATGCAGCGGGATCGCCATGGCTGTCAGAATGTCGTTAAACTTCAGCCAGCTCTCATCGTCTTGCGGCGTTCGGTCAGGCGGCAATTGCGACAGGTACCGCAGCGCCATATCGATCGGGACAGACCCGGAGATTTGCGTGTGGCGCGCGCGGTTCACACCTAGCGCGTCTTCCCCTTCGATCCTTTCACCGGCCTCGAAGATGCGGCCGGCAGGCGCCGCGGTTGTCAGCTTGCCAATACGTTTGACGCCAGCTTTCGCAAGGCCCGTGGTTTCGATCAGGATCGGCTGGATTGGTTGCATCTCATCGACCGCGCGCGACAGCGACATTCGATCGGCAATGAGGCCTGCAAGGATCGGCATGGATTTTGCCGCCTGCATTCGAATATTCGCAGTCTTGGTATTGCGCGTGCCGTACCAGTTTACGGCCTGAGAGCTCGGGCGCTGAACGTGCTTCAGGGCTTCTTGCGCCTGTGCGATATCCGGGTCTCCCATATCGCCGATCTTCAGCTTCTTGGGCATGCGGGCAGTCGTGGCGATCTTATAAGCCTCGAAGCCTGACATGCGCGCGCCGATCTTGAAGTTGCGGCCGCGTGTCATGGAAAGCGCGCCGCGATCACCGATGCGTACGAGGCCTCCCGGCATTGGCATGTCTTTGGGATATGTGATGAAGCGAGACGAGATCAGATCATCGGTGGCCTTTTTTGCCGGTCCATCATCGAAGGCACTCATGAAATCCTGCCAAGATGAGACCTGATTGGCGGTTTTATCTCCGCCATATTCTTCGCCAGCTCGGATCAGGTTCTCTTTGCCGATGTCTGCGAGAATCGCCATGGCGACCGTTTCGTGAAACTCAGCGGCAGTCGCAATATGCGCAAAATCATAGAGGAAGGGCGTGACCTTGGGGATCGCCCCTTCGCATTTCGAGATATGAAAACCCCGCATTGCCCCATTGGTAAAGTCAACCTGATACCGCAGCCAGGTTGGATCTTCTTCGGTGGTCCAGAGGTAGCCCGCAGCGCGGGCTTCCTCTGTCTGTACGTCGCGTGCAAGTCGGATGGCCATTAGAATTCTACCTCAAGGTCGCCGGCCCATTCGGCCGTTTCCTCATCATCGACCTCTACGTCGAAAGTTTCACCGGCTTCCTCCTCCCCTTCTTCGAAGAAGTAGGTGATTGGCCCGTCTGCGCCCTCCAGACCCCGGGGCCCATCGCGGTTGATGAGCTCCATGGTCTCGTTGGTCAGATCACGGTGCGTGCCATCGGTCATCATCGGGATGTTCCCCAGAAGAGACAGCACGGTGTAGAGGCGGTCGCGGCCGGCAGGTGTGTCGACTTTGAACTCCGACAGGTACTTGTGGTTCGTACCAGGTTTGCGGAAAGCCCGTGTCGGAATGGTCGCCGGGAACGGTTTGTTGTGGATTGCTTCATAAAGACCCGGGCGGGACTCATAGAACTCCACATTGCCGCGGCGCAGAGGCTGCATGTCGATCTTAGCATTGCGCCCGGTGAGACGAATGATGATGTCGGCCATGTCACGCGGACCGGGTCCGCGCGCATCTTCCTCCATCGAGCCCCAGATCCGCATGTAGCTCGACGCATCGCCCCGTACGAAGTCACCGGCGGCACGGGTGAACTGCGTGGCAACCTCCGAGGCAACCACTGCATTGGGCAGAACAACCGGCAGCATTGTCATGTCGATTTTGCTATCATGAACAACGATCCCGCGGTGAACGGCGCCGTGGGTGTCACGGTAGAGCGAAACGGTACCGAGGCTGTGCTCATTGGCCGTAGTGATCGCCTGAAGGATGTTGCCACCCAGGATCTGAACCGGCATCTGCTGGCGCAGGTTTGCGGCCTCAGAGAACTCGCGCAGATAGGCATCGTTGAACCCGTCGGAGATGCCCGGACGGAAGCGGATGTCTTCCATCTTATTGGACATGATCCGCGACACAGCGATGGTTTCAGGCTTGCTATCGCCCGGGCAGATCGTCTTGATCTTATAGGCGCTGGGCATGTCGTAGTGGCTCGGGTCCTTTGGCGGGACCAGATCGACCACGGTCCGTGCCTTGAAGCCGTCCATGTCTGTCACAGATGGGAAGCGCAGGCTCACGCCCGGCTGCAGGTTTTCCAGAACCCAGGCCAGATCGGTGATCTTATGGTACTCGCGTGCAAAGCGGCCCGGGATCACTTCCGGGTTTGCCAGAGCGGCATCCATCTCATGACCACCCGGCAGATACGGACGCATCAGACCCGCGAGGTTCTGGTTGATCCGATCCGCGTAGGGCTTGAGACCATCGGAGCCATGCATAGTGATGGCCCGCTCGACCATAGTCACCAGACGCTCGGCCGCGACCGGGTCTTCACCCAGATCGTGGTTGCCGGTGGACATATAGACTGGGGAGAGGAACACGGATGTGTCCAGGTCGCCCTCTTCAAGCTCTTGACCCGAGAAGATGGTGGTGGTGCGGATATCCACGGTGCCACCGAATTCTTTGGGGCGCAGCGGGTTGGCGTTGCGGCTTTCCAGCTCTTCGATGAGCACGTCAAATTCCATGCGGATACGCTGGATCAGATCGTCCTGCTCATGGGCTGGCAGCATGATCGAACGCGCCAGGACCTTGTTGGCCAGGCTTTCCAGACCTGATTTCGCCACACCGGAGCCTTCGTCATTCTCGCCGTTGACGTCCGCCACGTTCAACACGTCTTCTTCAGCGAACTTCGGGAAGCCCAGGCGACGTGCCAGCGCTGGCGAGGAGAGCAACACGTTGCGTGTGGCTTCATCCCCGACCCGGTTCAAGAGGTCAGGCACATCATCGAGCAGCAGCGGGTGGGAGCGGTTGCCATCAACGGAAGCGCCGAGCGAACGCAGCTTGCCATTACGCTGCTGCAGGATACGCATCTCTGGGGTCAGGCCGGTCATGACCGAAACCACCTTGGGCGAAGCCACCTGATCGTAGCGGTTTCCGCGGCCCTGCGCCTGAACATATTTGATGATGTCGATCGGCGCTTCGAATTCGATCAGCGAGCGCGGACGCTGGTCGTCGAAGGTGACCCCGGCGTGGTAAGACCCACCGGTGGCACCCGCCGAGTTGTAAAGCAGGGCATCGAGATGGCCGCCGTTGAAGCTGTCGACAATCTCTTTGCGGTTCCGGCCGCCACGCTTCTGAATGCGGTTCTCGCGGTAGCACAGCGTCCGCCCGGAAATCTCACCGGTGCGGATGTTGTTGGCCTCCAGGCGCTCGATCAATGCATCCACCGGGGAAACCGGCAGATCAGGGATCTCATTGATCAGCTCGTCGATGCGCGCAAAGGCTGCGTTGATCGCATCATAATGCTCGCGGTCCCCGCCCAGAGCGTCCACCTCAGCCTCAAGGGCTGTGAGGTCAGCCTTGATCTCATCGTTCATCACACGCGGAAGCTCGATCCGGCGGAAGGCTTCACCGATGTCCGCGACGAGCTGGCGGCGTTCACCTGGGTCAATGGTGGCCCGGAAGGTGATGATGATGCTTTCCAGCTCAGCCAGATGATCTTCTTCCAGCTCATCGGTGATGCTCTTCAGGGCATCCTCATAATCTTCGATGGCGCGCTGGGAGACAGCCTCTTCGTAATAGTTGGTGTTGGAAAGCCGGGTGTAGGCTTCTACCACGTCGCGCAAAGGCGTGTGCGGCACGATTTTCGCATCGATTTCCGCAGCTCGGGCCGCCATGCGGTCACGCTCGGTGCCATCGTCGATATTGGCAATGGCATCCTGCAGGCGCTGGGACGCCGCGATAACGCCGCGGCCGTTGGCGTTGCGGTGACGCGCGGCCTTCGAGAACTTGCGGAAGGCACGCATGGCGTCCGAGTTATTGGCGCGCGGATCCAACGTATCCCCGTCGATCTTCATCTTGTAGAGACCATTGTGGATCCGGCGGATCTGATCACGAATGGTCATCTCCGGCAGTTCTGCCAGTTCTTCCTCAGTCAGACGGTTACCATCTTCGTCCCGGCTCATCTCATTGAGCAGAGCCGCATTGGTCGAGTGGAAGGTGATCAAAGGCTTACGCCCCTGGTCCATCTCGGCAATGGCTGCCTCGACAACCTGATCCACCTTGATGGCGTTCATCATGATCCGCGCGAGGTTCGACAGCGGACCGCCGATCGCCAGCGAATACTGCGACAGCTCATTGGTAGCAGATCGCGCCTGGCGCTCATCCATACCGGCGTTGACCATCTGACGGAACTGTACGGCCTGAGCGCGGCCGACAACTTCACCGATCTGCGTGGAGACGTCGATCATGCCTTCCACGATGGGCGAGAAGCGGTTCATCGTGTCCTGGTACTGCAGCATCTTTTGGTCGTCAGGCAGGTTGACCACATATTCCGTGGCCGAGAGATCGTGGTCCCGGCGGATCATCACGCCATCTTCTGCCAGCATGGTGGCGAAGGCTTCCTGAGCCACCTCACCGCCCGAGGCGATGTTCTCGAGGATGCCGGCAACATTGGAGCCCTCACCTTGCGGCAGCAGCGGCTCATAGAGATCCATACCCTGCGGGTTGCGCGAGGGCGTGCCTGTAGCAAAGGCCACATTTTCAGGCTTCAGACGTTTGATCGCCTTGCGGAAGTTGCGCCCGGTGTTGGAGCGCGGGTTCAGCGCGTTATGCGCTTCATCGAGAATGAACATCGTGTCGTCGCTGGCGATATTGGCCAGCCATTCCGCTTGCGGTGCGTCTTCCTTGACGTTGAACTGGGAATAGGTGGTGATGATCAGGTTGTAGCCTTCAGGCCAGACACCCCGTTCAAAGAGCTCACGGCGCTGCTTGGGCTTGAGGGAGACCATCTCGCGGCGGATCTCTTCGCCGGTCACCGCATCCACGGTGACATCGACGAACTCGGAGCCAGAGGTCAGCAGCAGAACGCGTGCTTCCTTCAGGCCGTCGACAGCCTTGGTGTCGCGCAGAACATCGGGCACGTTAATTGCCGCGGACTCGGTCACATAGAGGCAGCGGTTTTCAGTTTTCGCACGCAGGTGTGTCTTCATGATCGCTGACATGGTGCGGCCTTTGCCGACACCTGTCTGGTCAGCCTCGAGGAAGCCGCGGCCACGCTCTGCTGCATTCATACGCAGGGCAACAGCGTCGACCTGTTCAGGGGTGAGAATTTCGCCAAGGTCTGCCACCGAGCGGCCAAGGGCCTGGGCAACCATCGCGTCAATCCCACCATAAGGCTCTGCATCACGGAAGCAGCGGTTCAGAGCTTTCGCTGTGGCACCCTCAAGGGCGCGCGGAATCATGGTGAAGGGCTCGCCCACCCGGCTCAGCGGCTGGTAGGGGCGTTGACGGGTGTTCTCTGCGCGATCATCTTCGGCCTTTGCGGCATCACTCACAGCCACTTCGCCGCGGTTGAACTCACGGATCTTGCCGCGCGAGCGGGTGATCTCACGTTCCAGCGAGACGAGATCGTCGTCTGTGGCCACGGTGATCGAGCGCAGGGCGGCCTGGGGCAGCGCATCTAGAGCTTCTGGACGGCGATCGCCCACAAAGAACATCTTCACTTCGCGACCGTCGCGCACACCATCGGCAACGCCGGGGGCGACTTCAGCTACAGCTTCAAGGCCGTAAGCACGGCCGATCTCGGAGCGCAGGCGTTCGAAGTTGTCTTCGTCGATATCCGCAGGAACGATGAAGATCGAGTTGCCTTCCGCCGGGCGGCGCGACAGCACGTTCATCGCATAGTCCGTCATGCCGGCCTCAGAGACTTCAGAGAAATCCTGAACCTGAAGACTGGCGTCCGATGCACTGAGGCGCGGCAAAGCGACACCCAGATCACGATCACCGCGGAAATCAACACTGTCATGGCCGCGCGCTTGGCGGCGGATCAAGGACAGAAGGGAAATGCCGGGGCGAAGATCTTCGCCCTTCTCGGTCGAGCGGGAGATGACGAAGCTGGTGTTGGCCGAGATCCGTAGAGCCTGAATGAAGGCGGAGCGCTCGTTGTCACCCTCGATCGCCAAGGCTGTGATCTGACGCAGGATCTGTTCGCGCAGCAGGTCGAAAGCTTCTTCTTGATCAATGACGATCTTCCCTGCCGGGCCTTCCTCAAGAGCGGCATTCAGAACGCGATCGAAATCACGGCGGTGCAAGGTGCCCTTGCGCGCCATGCGCACGATGCCGGCGGCAACACCATTGAGGTCTTCCGCTTTCCGGGCGCGCAGGAAGAGCGCAGGACGCCCCCCCTCGATTTCATGCATGAAGCTGGTCGCGCCTTCCGCATCGGTGACGCGGATAAAGCGACCTTGGCTGTCACGGACGACTTCCTCGCCACGCATGTTGAGGCCGATGACCTCCACAGTGTCGGGATCTGGCACGATGGCCTTAGGCGCATCATCTGCCTTCGGCTCTTCAGTCTCACTGGTTGCTTCCGCGGTACGGGGCGCCCGCTTGAAAAGGTTGATGATCATGTCGCTCGACATCAGGCGCTCGCGCGGCATGCGGGAGAGTTCGCCGCCTACCATCTCGGCAATGTGGGATGTCTTGAAGGGGATCGGCTTGCCGCGCTCAAAGATCATGGTCAGCATGTTGCCGCTGCTGCGCATCTTGAAGCCTGATTCTTGGGCCTTTTTCGCAACCTCAGCGCCGTCTTCGTTCTCTGCCACGCGCAGGATCAGGCCAGGGTTACCCTTGTCGTCGATGAGGCGCTTCAGCAGGGCCTGCTTTTTGGGGAAAGTGACCCAGGAGACCATTTGAACCGGTGTATCTTTTGTTTCGGAATTGTCAGCCATGACTTTGTAGTCCCCGTGTAGCCCGTATTTTCAACGAATGTTTCTCTTACCTACAATCTCTGCCAACCTTGCGAAAAATCCAAGTACATCCGGGAAGATATCTGCGAACCAAACCTTTCCTAAAGCTGCCCTAAAATGCCAAATCTGTGCTATGCAGAGGCTGTGTTTCCACATCGGCATGGGGATGATCGATGAGCGACAGCAAGAACCGCGATGACAACAAACTGTACAAGCAGGCCTATGATGAAGCCCGGAATGGTGGGCGAGACCCCCTGAAATATGTTGCAGAACGCCTCTTCTTTTCACCGCACCCCGCGGAAGAAGCGGGCCGCGCCGCGGGCGAAAGGGACCGCAGAAAATATGGTCCGCAAACCAAGACGCAGCCTGATCCAGTGCAACGACACCCGAAAACAACGAACTCCCCTACCCGCACTGCTCTACGGAGCGGCACGTCGGGTGGCAGTTCCCCGGGAGTTCCAACTGGCTCATCAGATGTCGCGATGCTGGTTGTCTTCGCCATCGCCGGTTTGACTTACCTTGGCTGGGTCATCAGCGTCATGAACTCTGGTGGCCCCTCTTCTGCGGGAGAATTCGTTCTTGTGGCACCTGGCGTGCTGGGTGTCATTGGCGTGGGGTTGTACTTTGGCGCCATGTTGATTGGGGCAGCCATCGGAATCGGCCTTTTTATTGGCTTTCTGGCATTCTTCTACCACGTTTTTATCGGAGGCTAGATTTTGCCCCCACGCATCACAGGAGCCTTAGGGTTCAACGGAAACGGACTAGATCAGCTATGACCAAACTCGCGCGCATCACCTGCATCCTGGGCATCACCCTGGCTTCGGGGGCAACTGCTTTTGCAGGCCCTTTCGACCGATCTCACGCGCTATGCGAGGCTGATAAGAATGCGGATGATATATTACAATGCGGTGTGCTTCAGCCTCATGTCACCAAGACCTACCGTATGCGCGACTTTCTCGAAGTCTATCCTCTGAGCACTTTCTCAGAAATACTGGAGCTCAACGGATGGGAAGAAGATGAGGTCGGCTTGGATACGATCGTTCCCAAGGGGAAAAAATTTGTCATAGACAGGTTCAACTGACGGATATCTGAGCAGCCAAACGGCTCAATATGAGTGTTCGGTGAGGCAGCAACTGCGGGGGGTGCAAAAAGAAAAGGGCCGGATGAATCCGGCCCTTTTCATATTTTTCGCAATGTATCGAGATTAGCCCTCGAGGTTCATCTCGTCGTCTTCGACCGAACCGAGCAGATCGTCGAGTGCGTCACCCTCGTCAGCTTCCAGCGTGTCTTTCGGAGCTTCGGCCTCGGCCTTCGCTTCGACTTTCTTGCCAGCACCGGCTTCAGCGCGCAGACCAGCAACAGCGGCCTCACATGCTTCAGTCATCTCGGTGTAGTAGGCGCTGCGCGCTTCGGCACAGGCCTCAACAGCCGGGTACGGCGATGTCGGCAGCTGCTGGAAGCCCTTGATCACGAAGCCGCGCTCCATGCCTTCCATGCGATCCTCGAGGAGGGTCATGGTCGACCAACCTGTGGCGGGGTGCTCGCGCAGCTCGACACCGGCAGTGTTGAAGAACTTCTTCAGGGTGTCGTCCGACAGACCGCGCCAGCCTTTGGATTCAAAGGTCGCAGCTTCGGATTTGTCAGCGTAGGCTTTGAAGCCTTCCGCCAATTTCGCACCAGTGTCCGACGGCAGAGCATCGTCGCCAGTCAGGTTCAAGGCGCGCTGAAGGCGCATGCCGATGGTCGGGCAAGCCCAGTTCTGGGGGTCGATGGTGCTGATGCGAGCGCGGACGCCCTTCTCTTCAGCTTCCTTCATGGAAGTTTCCAGCATTTCGGCAGTCACAGGACCCACGGAGTAGCCGCGTGTCGGAACGACCGAGAAGCCGCCCTTCTGCAGGACTTCTTCGACCTGTGCGATACCGTCACCGAAGGATGCGATGGTTTCTGCGGCGCGCTCGGCTGCGTCGTTTGCAGTCCATTTGCCATCAACCATAGCGCCGGAGCGGAAGAACGGAGCCTGGATCACGTTGCCTTCGTCGTCCTGACCGAAGAGGGTCACGGCGCCTTCAGCAGCAAAGCCAGCTTCGATCGCGGCCTGGAGATCTTCGACGGTGGTCACGTGCTTTTCAGCATCCATCACCAGCTGGTTCACTTTCAGCTTCGGACGACCTTCGTTGTCGCGGCGGCCATTGTCGACGTAGTTGCAGACAACATCAGGGATGATGTGGTGCTGGTCGACCTTCGGATTGCCGTTGAAGGTGATCATCCAGCGGCTGTCGTAGACGCCGTCTTTGCCTTCCTGGACGTTCTCGATCCGCAGTGTGCCACCGTTTTCGATGTTCACTTCGGATTTGCCGCGCTTCTTGGTGTAGTCTTTCTGGCCCAGAGTGCCGGAATACTTCACTTCGATCTCGGTGCCTGCGGCGGGACCGGATACCACTTCGCCGACAACGGTGTCAGCTTTGAATTCTTTTGCCTTCAGTACCAGGTTGCCACGGACGGTGGACGAAGCACCGCTCATTTTGCGGCGCGATGATGCGAAGAGTTTCTGGAGGTCACTCATGGTCGTTCCTTTGTTTTGCGTTCACGATATCCAACCCGGACCCATCTTGGGTGTTCACCCGGGCGACAAGTTATAAATGGGCGCACTGAGAGAAAGTACCAAGTGCTATTTTTCGCAAATCGTGATTTATTTTTCGCACTCACTGATTGGGCATAGGAAAGCTGTGATGTAGAGGTCTCGGAGGTACGAAAATATGCCTTGCTGCATTGCAGCAAACGCAAGGCGGACATCCGTATCTGTATGTGGTCCTGCCTTCTGAACGCTCCTATATTTGCATCAAGCGAAAACGCAGACGGGATGATCCCGCTGCAAAGCAATACAAAGGCATCTACCATGGCATCGACCACGACCAATATCCCCAGCGCTTCTCTGGCCAGCAGGTTTCAGCTCTCCGACGGCATGAAGCGCTTCATCCACCGCTTCTTTCTTACTCGTGAGCTCAGTGCCCTACGTCAGGCCCAGCACCACGTCTCCAAGCCCGAAATCTTCGACGCGCGTTTGGCAGAAATCTCAGCTGAGCTGAGGAGCCTGCGTAACGCATATGTTTCTAACCAATCGTAAAGATGACAAAAGCCCCGACGATTATCTCGTCGGGGCTTTGTTTGTTCTTAAGAGCTTGCCGGTGAGGTTTACTTGCCACCGCCGGGAGGATTGTTCCCGCGGCCGCCGCCGGAAGGGTTTCCTGTCTGGCTAGGCCCATTGGCTGGTGTATTCTTACCCATAATATCTCTCCTGCTGACCATTGAAACACTTAGATGGTGTCCGGATACACGTATGGCAATATCTAAGATGGCCGCCATACGTGTATATTGGACAAACACCTACATGGCAGGACCGGCGCTTTCCGACTTCTTACCTTTGCCCATGTGATCGTCGATGAAGGCCGAACACTTCTTCATGTCATTTTTGATCGCGTCTGTGAGTTCCTTGTTGTTCTCTTCGGCAAGCTTCTGGGCGAAGGCCAGCTGTTTTTCCGACGGCGGCCGCGGTGGTGCCGCTTTCATGGCCTTGTCGATCCAAGCGGACAGCTCCTTGGAGGATTTCATTGCCTCTTCGGGAATGTCCTTGCCGGAGCGGTCGGCCAGGTTCTGGGCCAAGGTCATCTGCTTTTCAGATGGGGGATAAACACCCTTCGAGCCATCAGCATTCTTCTTGGCCTGACCGAGGTGCTCTTCGAGGAAAGCGCGGCATTTCGTGCTGTCGCCGATCGTGCCTGGGGGCAGTTTGATCTTCTTGCGCTCGGCAATGCTCTTGGCGGCCTTCACCATCTTCGGCGTGGGCTTGCCAGCACTGCCGATCTCGATCTGAACAGAAGAAGAGCGAATATTGGCGATCTCTTTCTCGGTCATCGCGTTGATCTTATCGAGTGCTTCCATGGCCGTCATCTTGCCGCTTTCAACCATGTCGAAAATAGTTTCCCAAATCGCAGTTCGGCCGGGATCGACGACATTTGGGCAGGCCTGCACCAAAGCCTCATAGAGTTTCAGTCCCCCTGTGGTTGGCTTGATGGATTTACCTGCCATCATCAGCTGCTTTTGATCCAGCAGCCCCTTGATTACTTCGCCACGTGTCGCTGCGGTTCCGATCCCGGTTGCCTCCTTCAGTCGCGCCTTATGCTTGGGGTCATCCACGAGGCGCCAGGCTTCTTTCATGACTTTCTCAAGCGAACTCGGGGTGTATCTTGCAGGCGGACGCGTTGTTACTGTGCGGATTTTTGCATCAGTGATTTTGGCTGTTTCGCCATTCTTGATCTGCGGGAAATCATTCTGCTCGCCCGGTTTTGCCGGCGCACTGCCCAAGATTTCCTTCCAACCTGGCACCAGAGGCACACGGCCAGAGTTTTTGAACGACCAGTTGTGGCCACGCCATGGCACGGTCATGGCGACAGTGGTCTGCCGGTATTCAAAGTCCGGCGCCATGGCGGCCAGATACTGTTTAGCGACCAGGTCGAACATCTTTTGTTGATCCGACGACAGGTGCGGCCAGACCTCATGGAAAGCTTTCGGCGCGTTGATGTTTGGAATGATCGCATAGTGCGAGAAGCCCTTCAGGCCCGCATCCGAGAAGTGACCTGATTTGCCCTTGCGCACCTGTGGCTTAGCGAGAAGTTCACCATGCTGGTTGTAGGGTGGCATGCGCAGCAGACGCTTCACCATTTCCGGAACATTGGGAATTTCATTCTCAGGCAGGTACTGTGCTTCGCCCCGCGGGTAGGTCAGAATGTGGTGCGGTGCCGCATAGAGCGATTGAGCAATAGCCAGGGTATGGTCCCCTGCCCATCCAAAGCGAGAGCCGCAGGCCGCGGAAAGGGCTGTAAGATCGAAAAGTTTCGGCGGCCCCTGGCGTTTCTTCTCGAACTTGGCATTCAGCGGGCCCTCATGTCCTTTAGCGGCAGCGACAAGACCGTCCGCAATCCGCTTGTCCATGATCTTGCCGCGCAACGAGTCCTGTTCTTGCAAGGCCTCCTCACCTTCAGCAAGGTCGTCCTCTTCAACCTCCGCCTCTTCCTTCTCGATTTCCTTGAGCACCGATGCGGGCATTTTGGAGCAGCTGAGCTTAAAAGTGCCGTTTTCCACTTCTGTGTCTGCGTCCACCTCAAACATATCCTGAGGTTTGAAGTTTAGGATTTCCAACTCACGCTTGCAGACGATGCCGAGAGTTGGCGATTTGACCCGGCCAATACCGATCGCACCTTTGGTGCCAGGCTTTTTCATCACTGCAGAGGCGGTGCGCGTCAGAGACAGGTTTGTTGTCTGGTCCGCCTGCTCGCGTGCTTGACCTGCCATATAGCGGCCATGGTAAACGGCGTTGTCCTCAAGGTTGTCGAAAGCTGTGCGCAGGGACACAGGATCCGTAGCAGTAAACATCGCCCGCTTCACCTTGCCGTTGAAACGCAGGTATTCCAGGATCTCGTCGCCGATCAACTGGCCTTCGCGGTCACAGTCAGTTGCGATGATCACTTCATCAGCATCGGAGATGGCGCTGCGGATCGCGCTTAAAAGTGACTGTGTCCGTTGCACGGGCTTTTTGGGGTAGAACTCGCCTGGCCACATCAGCCCAGCCGACCAAGCATGCTTTTTGCCGTCCCATTCATCGCGGACTTCACCCGGTTCCTTCAAGGTCAGAATATGACCGCTGGCTGGCAGGATCTGACCATATTTACTGCCAAGGGCAACCTTAAGCTCTTTCGCCTGACTGGATTTTTCGCAAATAACGACGGACTTGGGCATATTTCTGGACCTCTGGTTATCTTCTGTTGTTCTTATCGAAGGGCTGATCTGCCGATAATGCCCGTATCATACTTATCTGTATCATTGCTTTTCGCAAATACCTACATGGGAGATGGCGTGTGATCTTCTTCACGGCTCATCTCATATTCATCGAGCTCGGTGAACCAGTCGCGCTTGAAGGCCGGATCGAACTCGAAGGGCGAGACGTCGCGGCCAAGGTGGCGCGAGAGCTGGGCGTGGCGCAGCTCGATCAGCGTGTCATGCAAACCGGTGGCCAGCGAGACACCTGAGCCGAAGTGCAGCAGAACCGCACGGTCGAGCATATAGGGAACATCGAGACGCGCAGCTGAAGAAATGGCGCCACGGAGATCAGAGAGCGGCCCCCGCCCCGCATCTGCAGGACCATTATTGATGAAAAACCGCTCCATATCGAGCGCACCGCAAACCGTATCGACAAGCTGGGTGTCGCATTTGAAGCTGTAGCCCACCCGGGCAAGAAAATCCGCCGACTTTGGTTCACGCTCCTCAAAGTAGCGCGCCACGGCTTTTGCCAACATTTCGTGGCCTTTGTCGTAGCTGTGGAAGACCTGCCCCAGATCGCGGGCGGCATAATGGATGAACTCGGCATGTTTGCGGCCGGTCTCCGGGTCCGCTGGGTTGCGCGCGCCATAGGTCTGCACGGCGGATTCCGGCAAAGCGTAGAACTCTGACTGCATCTCGATAAGGTCATCGAGGTTGTCGCTGTCCTTGAGAGCCAGCTTGATCGACATTGCCAACGGGTTCCAGATATCGCCTTCAAGCCATGCGCCATAACTCTCCGGTGAGCCATTTTTCGGCGGGGGCGGCAAGATGCCGGGCAGCTTCATTAACTCCCCGCTGGCAATCCGTGCCTGTCCGGTCTTGGCGCTGCCTTCCCACTGCTTCTCATACATCTGGTCACCCAATTCCGTCAGGGGGTCGAAATGAAACGTATTTGTTTCCGCTTCCGCAACAGTACCATCGGTTTCTGCAAGAAAAGACGGGTTTTTCGGGCTATTTCCGGCATCCGAGGCAGGCTCGGGAGTTCTCTCAACCTGCTTTTTCGCAGGAGTTGTTGCACTAATGTCGCTATGAACTGTTTGGCTTTTGGGGTCATCAGCTGCGGGCAAATCGAATTCATCCCCCGCCAGCAGTGAATCCAAAGCATCCATGGCATCTACCTGGTCACCTTCAAGAGGCGTATCGGAAGTGTTCGCGACATGGCTACCTGCGCTTTGTTGTGGCGCGTCGTTTTTCGCAATGGGCGCGGCGAGAAAGCCGTGTTTGTCGAGGAATTCCGTAAGCGCCTTGTCGTAGGGTTCGGGGCTCTTCCCTGTCGTGATCTCGCCCATCACCGCTGCCAGAAGCTCCGCATAATTTGCAGCGTTCTTGAGGCTTTGCGCGTCGGATCCCACATGAGTTTGAACCAATTGGGACAGGACGTCATATCCTCTCCCCTCGGTTGCTTCACGCAATGCTTTCTTAGCCGCAAGCCCACCCGTCATCCCATGTTGGGTGACGAGGTCTACAAACTCGCGTGCTGAGGTAAAGCGTGTGGTCATGGATTAGGCCGCCTTCGACCTGCGGAAGCAGCACAGGCTAACGACATTGCCGCCAGATTTTGCGGATTGAGCAGCCAGTTCCAACTCACTGACTTCTGTGATCACCAGGATTTCTGTTGTGGAACCACAGGGTTCGACCAAGACGCGCTCGATGTCGCGGTAGATCACATCATCGCAGCGTAGGAACCTGGAGGTTGTCTTGATAAGGCCGCCTGTGCCGTTGGGGTATGTCCCCTCCACCGAGATCACATCACCCTCATCAAGTAGGGCCAGAAGAAAGTCATCCGAATCGCTGGTCGGCGCTTCATTGCTGTCCTCTGCCATGAAGTAACCATGAACCTCTTCATCGACCGCCGTGATGTAGAGATCACCATTGGCATCACGTTCGGTAAGGACCTCAGCACCTTCAGGAAAGGCATAAACCCCATGCGTATCCATCTTTTGCATCAAACCGTCCGTGCAGACACCCCTGATCGGACCCATGCGCACATACCCTTCGTTGTCATAGTCGAGGTCAAGTTCGGGCATGATGTTAAGTTGCGCCATGTGGGGTCTCCAGTTTAATCAAATAGTGGAAGCGGTTGCTGCGCGTCTTCCTGGTTATCATTGATGTCGGTGACCTCAGGTTTATCCGATGGGGTATCCGAACATGACCCTTTCTCTATCCCGGACCTAACCTTTTGGCTAGGGGCATTATGGCGGAATGTAATAGAGTTGACGCTACGCTCGTCTGTTTCCATTTTGTCAGCAATCGCCATGCCGATCCGCGCATCCAGAGTGCCTGCAACGGACATATAGCCGATGTCGACGTTCTTCTCCTGACCAATACGCCAGATCCGATCTTCGATCTGGATCATGTTTGAGGGAGACCAGTCGGGCTCGACCACACGCATACGGGCTGCCTGGGTCAAAGTGATTCCCGAGTTGCCTGCGAGCGAGATGATCAGACCGCGGATCTTATCGTCGGACTGGAAGCGGTCGACAATATCTTGTTTCTTTTTCGCAGAGCCAACCGAGCCGTCATAGACCAGGAAGGCCCCCTTCATCCGCTTTTCAGCTTCGCCGTGGATGATCTTGATGACATCCTTATGGTGCGCGAAAACCACAGTCTTTGTTTGGTTCTCAGGCGCAAAGTCTTTTTCCGCTTCCAATTCATCCAGAATGAACTTTGCGCAATGCGGCGCTTTGAGCATACCTAAGTTGCGACGCACACGGGCCATCTCGTGGAACTGGGGCGTATCGGGGTCCATACGGGTGATTTGATTGATGACCGCGCCAGCCTGGAGGGTTGCACCCTCCTTGACCTCGACAGAGCCAGTGCGCTCCATCAGGGATGCCAGATCAAACTCGACAGAGCGCAGCTCTTCTTTCTCGGCCTTGGACAGCTTGACCGGGATCTCGAGGGGCGTGCGGAATTTCGGCGGCAGATCGGGGTTGTCGCGCTTCATCCGGCGAATGAAGGAGCCCGAACCACGCAGACGTAGCTGCAGCTCCATCTCCCGGATCGGCTTGCCGTTCATAGGGACAATCACTTCCCGAGGTTTGCCACCTTTGAAGCGCGACTTCATCTCACGCTTGATCAGGATCGGCGGGCAGTAGCGGTTCTTAAAAATTTGGAAGTCTTCCGGACCCGAGCCCCAGATATCGGGACGGGTAGAGGAGATCAGCGGCCACAGCTCATCGATGCGGTTCGGCTTCGGTGTCCCGGTAAGGTGAACGTATTTGCCAATGTCCGAGAGCGGCAGCGCCTTGCTGCCATCCATGTCGAGCAGATCGCCGAGCACCGCCTGGGTCCGCTGTGCTTCCGGGTTTTTCATGTTGTGGGCTTCATCGCAGATGATGAGGTCCCATTTGACCGCGCGCATGGCGGCGATGTTCTTTTGCAGGATGTCGTAGTTGATCACACAGACATCTGTGTCAGGGAAAGTGGAGCTTTCAGCCAGGCCGACCGTCAAAGCTGTATTGGTTTTCCATTTTTCAATTTCGCGACCCCATTTGATGCGCATGTTGGCCTGGGAGATCACGAGGATCTTTTGGGCTTTGGGGGTCGCGTTGATGATGCCGATGCCCTGCATCGTTTTTCCGAGCCCCATGTCGTCAGCGATAAGCGTTCCCCCGGGGGAGTTCACCGCCATCGTGATCCCACCCAGCTGGAACGGGAAAAAGCCGAGCCCTTCCGGCGCCGGCACTTCGATCGCACCCTCGGCCGTGTGGGATTTGCTGGCTTTGATGTTTTTACCAGCGTCAGCAAGCTTCGCCTTGAGCAGATTTTTCGCGCTCTGCGTCATGAAGGGCTCGAGGTTCGATGCAATGAACGGATCCCGGGTCCGGTATGGCTGCGTGCCAAGCTTCTGTGCGATCTTCGGGTTCAAGTTTTTAATGGGCAGCCAGCCGGCTGCTTCAAGAAATTCGCGGCGCTCCGTGTCGGCCTCATCGCAGTTGGCCGCAAAGTCCGTGCTCGAGGCAATCACGTTAAGCGAGAGACGGCCCGCAGGCACGGCGCCGGCTGAGCCAAGGATATGGTCAATGCCATCGCGCGGATCGCGACGTGCAACCACAGCCATCGCCTCTTTGCGGCAGTTGGGATGGATGACCGCCTTATGTTTATAGGCCAACAGATGTGCCAGGTAATAGGGCGCGCCGCCAATTTGAGGCATCGAACTCCAGACAACCATGCCGTCCTCGTCCCTATAGGGGCCCATGCCATTAAGCTCTAAGGAGCGGCACATGGCGGGGGTGAACGTTTCGCGCGGGCCAGAAACGACGACATTGAACTTCGGCTTGTCGCCTTTGAACTTCGGGTCTTTTCGCTTCACGTTTACCTTGAGGGGCATCTGCATCTCCTGAGGGCGTCAGCCCGGCTTTTTCGACATAACCTAAAGTCTATAAAGACCTAGCGAAAATGCCTATAAAGCGCCGCAGGTTCTGTGTGGATAACTGCTATTCTTGTGTCCATCACCGTTAAGTGAGACTAGATATAGTCATGCGAAAGCCCTTTGTTTTGTTGAGCTTTTCATCAAAGAGGCTTCGGTTATGCTTGTTTCGACAATGAAAACCCATGTTTTCTAAGGTTTTTCGACTGTGGATTGTTTGACATTGCATTTCTTTTTCACATATTGTGCAAGCATCGCTAACGAAGCTAAAAAAGCTCCACAACAACCCATATACATACCCCCGCCTTCCGCTGCTCGAAGGCATTAAAAAACCAGAGAGGCCTACCATGTCGTCTGCTCAACAAATAGAAATACCGAAGTCAGAACAAAAATCGAAAAAGAGTTCCTCAAGCAAACTCGACTTTCAGATTGAAACCATCACACCTGACATCGCGGCTGAATACCTCGCAACTTCCAAGGTTCGCGAAGAAGCATTAGCCGCTCGGAAATTCAAAAAAGGTCAGCCCAAAGTTACTGGCGATATGAGAACCGTCAGCAGCTATGCGAACATCATGAAAGCCGGCGGCTGGATCATGAACGCCATGCCGATCATCTTTGACACTGAAGGTCGACTGATCGATGGCATTACGCGCCTCGAGGCCTGTGTAACATCCGGTGAGAGCTTTCGCAGTGTCGTTGCGCGCAACGTCAGAAGCGACGTTCTGCACACAATCGACCAACACAGACGCAGATCCTACACCGGCGTTCTGGAAAGCCGTGGCGTAAACTATGCGGGCTCTGTCCAGCGCACCATGACCAAGCTTATCAGGATCGAGAATGGCCTTCTTGGCAAAGACAACTCGAATATCTCCTGGTCGCGCTTTGACCGTGTGCTTGAGGCCAACCCCGAGCTTCTGGAAGCCGTATCGATCTCCGAAGGCTCCAAAGGGTCGTACCTGCACTCCACGCCGCGCCCCGTTCTGAGTTTTATGGCCCTCAAAGCCGGCAAGCGTGAAGAGCTCCGCTTCTTCCTCGCAGGCCTCAGAGACATCGACACATTCCCGTTGGGCAACCCTGCCCGGATGCTGGCCAACCAGCTCAAAGCTGAACAGCGCAAAGAGAAGATGGCGAAAGAAAATGATCGCCAATACGACAAAATGTCGATCGATCACGTACTTGCACTCGCAATTCTTGCCTTCAATGATTTCTGCGACAAGAAGACCGTAGAGGAAGAGTATTTCTGGCAGCCTGACTTCGGCAAAGCCAAGAAGAAACAGCACGACAAAAAGGCTGTCATGGAAAAGGCGCCCGCGAACCTTGGGCTGCCTATGGTCAATGGCTATCCTGGTCTGGAAGATGGCTCCTACGAGACGGGTGAACCAGCAGATAAGTTCACCGGTGAGCTTGCTGACTCCCTGATCCGCGCCACCAAAGAAACGTCCGGCGAAGAGCAGGTCGCTGAGGTGACCATCACCCCCGCCAAGGCGCAAGAGTATCTCAAGCTGAACCGCGACAACCGGGCACTTTCTGACGATCACAAACAGGCGATCGCCAAGGACATCAAACAGGGCAACTGGATGGTGAACGCGCAGCCGATCTGCTTCACCGGTGATCCAGATCAGCCAGATGCAAAAGCCAAGGGTGTGCGTCTGCTCAACGGCCAGCACCGTCTGCACGGTTGTATCGAAGCTGACATGCCGATCGAAGTACCGATCGCAAAGAACATTCCAGAAGAAGCCTTTGCCACCTTCGACGCGCATACCAAAAAGATGCGCCTGCGTACCAAGTCGGAAGCCGATGATCGTGTTCTAGCCGCCGCGGCACGTTTGCAGTGGAAGGAAGACAGCGGGATCGAGATCTTCTCGACCGGGATCAACCCGACTGCATCGGAGATCAAAGACACCATCGAGCTGCATCCTGGTATGGAAGCTGCCTATCCGAAGGCCCGGACGTTAAAGAATGTTGGATCCGCTGGGGTAATGACATACCTCATCTATCACGTGCGCAACGATCGCCCTGATATTGCTGAAGATTTTCTTGAAGCGCTGCGCACGGGCGAGAACCTCCAGGCCCGCGACCCTGCCCTGGCTGCGCGCACCAAGATCGTCGGCATCCGCACCGCCAAGAAGAACCAGCGGATCAAGGTTCCTCGTAAAGAGATCCTGCAGACGCTGATCAACAGCTGGCGTGATTACAAAGAGTATCGTGACGACATGGCGGAAGACACGTCGCAACAGGAACTGATCTAAACCTGATCTGCATTGACCAATTGAGGGGCCTTCGGGCCCCTCTTTCGTTTGCGGCAGTCTTGCCGTGGCTGTCACTGCGGATTTTCTCGTCGCACGGGTATTCTCTCTCAAGAGAAAGAGGATTTCGCTATGCCAGCATCAGACTATCCCATCATGACCTCGGCGCTTTCCCCGCGAAAACAGGAACAGTTTGCAGAAGCCATTGAGGCGCTTGAAGCCGGTCAGCGTAAAGGAGAAATCCCCAACGCGGCTTATACCCGCGCCAAGCAGACACTCTCGCGCTGTACAGAATACGCCTGGCAGGAACGGGCTCGAAAACCATTCTCCTGGAACCGCGAATATATTGAAAGTGCTTCTGAAGAGGAGCGCGCAAAGCTTTATGACATGGATAGCTATCCGCAGATGAACACCCTTGCGAAACTGACGCGACAGGCGGACGCCCTCGGCGATACCGCTGCCGGTGTTGCTATCCGCCAGCTGCTCGATGAGGCCCGGCCAGTCTTTGATATGATGAAGGCGTGCAAGGATATTGCCGTGAAAAAGGGGCAGGCTCCGAAGCCGGTCACTGCAACCGAACGCTATCAAGCTCCGTCCGCCTCTGGCACGGCAATGGCCGCCATCCTCGCTGAGCTTACCGACATCACGGAGTCCGCGCGCCAAGGCATCGCCCAGGCATTGGCCCAGCGTCACGAAAAGACGGTGGAGACCTTCCTCGCAAGCCAGCGCGCACATCATGAAGCCAGGGTCGTCGATAAGCCGCAGCGCTTTGATATCTTCACC
Organism: Sulfitobacter sp. 1A13353; assembly: GCF_043557255.1. Taxonomy (NCBI): domain Bacteria; kingdom Pseudomonadati; phylum Pseudomonadota; class Alphaproteobacteria; order Rhodobacterales; family Roseobacteraceae; genus Sulfitobacter; species Sulfitobacter sp. 1A13353. The sequence continues at coordinate 390,329 of NZ_JBIFFS010000004.1, forward strand.
TATGCAAGGCATCTTGGTCGCGGCAAGGCAGATGCCCAACTGATGGACAGGCTCACCGTTGCGCTCGATCAGATGCGCGGCGCTGATGGCAAGAAGACCTATACTTGGAAGCCGGATGGTAAAGAGATCATCGCACAGCGCAGCATCAAAGAGGCAGAGGCAATCTGCCAGAGCTATATCGAGAAGAACATGTCCAAGCTTGCGCCGATCGTCGAGGCGCGCGGCGACTATGCCGGCATGCAGATCGTCGGGCGCAATGTGCAGCCAGGATCGATGACCGGCCAGCTGCGTATCTCTTTTGAGGATGGTGCCTGCTTTGACGCCCGGTCCCAGGCCGTGATGTCCTTTTCCCAATACGGGACACCCTTCATGCGGTACCCGTTGACCTTTCACAATGTGAAGCTCGGGGATGGCAGCCTGATGAGCCGCCCCTCGGAGCAGAAGATGAACGAAGAATTCACCAAAGCCGCGGTCGAGGCCCCTGCCCCATGACACAAGCAGATGTGAGCGCGCAGGCCCTCAAGGTCCTTGGGAGCTGTGAGGAGGCCGAGGTCTGGATGCAGACCCCGGCACTGGCCTTGGATAACCAAAGGCCAGCAGACTTGCTGACAACCGAGGAAGGGATCAAGCAGGTCTCTGAACACCTTACGCGCCTGGAGTATGGGGTCTACTGCTGACCTTCGGGCTACTTGGCGAGAAAGGCATCGATCTCGATACCAAGATCTTCGCGATTCACCGTGACCTGCTGTTCTTGTGACAGCCAGGCCTCCCGGTCCGCCGCACGCTCCGAGATCTCTCGGCCGAGATCGAGATACTTGATGACCACCTCCCCTGCGTCCCGCTCGCGCGCGCCCTCGATCACCGCCAGCGACGCCTCGATCTTATCGGCATATTTCATTTGCCGGCCGATATTTCGCGATGCCCCATACCAGACCTGGGCCGGCATGCCCTGGGCACGTAGCTCCCGCGCCATTTCTTGGGCCCGCGCCATGCCATCCACGTCCAAGACGCAAATCAGAATGGGGCGCTGCGGTCCTGAAGTCTCTGCGCCGCGCAAGCTTAGCGCCTGCGCGAGACGCGTCACCCCGATCGAGAAACCAACGCAGGGAAGATCGCGGCCGGTAAAGCGTCGGATCAGACTGTCATAACGGCCACCCCCGCCAATGGAGCCGATCCGCCGCGGCGCGCCACTCTCGTCAAAGGTCTCACCAAGAAGGTCGATCTCAAAGACCGTGCCGCTGTAATAGGACAGGCCCCGCACAATGCTTGGATCAAGCAGCACTGGCGCATCTGCTGCACGCGCCAACATCAGGCATTCATCTATCTGTGCAAGCCCATCCGCGCCCAGCTCAGTGCTCCCGACTGCGGATGCGAGCGCGTCGATATCGCGTGCCGTCGTGAAGTCGACCACCGACTTGATCTGCGTATCGGTGAGCTCCAACCCCGCGGTAAAGGCACCACTGGCATCGCGGCGCCCGGCTCCAAGCAGGTCCGCCACCCCGTCGACACCGAGGCGATCGAGCTTGTCGATGCTGCGGCAAATGTTGCGCTGAAGCTCTTCATCCTGAATGCCAAGGCCTGCAAGAAGGCCATCGAGAAGCTTTCGGTTGCTCAGCTTGATCGTGAAATCACCCACGCTGGCATCTTTAAGAGCCTCACTGGCCATGGCAATCATTTCCGCATCTGCGCCGATCGAGGGCGCCCCCACGAGATCCGCGTCACATTGCCAGAACTCACGGTAGCGACCAGGGGATGACTTCTCATTGCGCCACACAGGCCCTGCGCTGGACCGTCGCCAAGGCTTGGTTAGATCATCCCTCTGCCCGGCCACGAAGCGCGCCAGGGGTGCTGTCAGGTCGTAGCGCAGGGTCAGATCGGCCTCATCGGTCTCAAAGGAGAATGCCCCGCCGTTCGGCCGATCTGTATCCGGGAGAAAACCGCCCAGCGCCTCGGTGGGCTCGACAGCTGGCGTCTCAAGCGCCTCAAAACCATAACCCGCGTAGGTCTTCATGATTTTGCGCGTCAGTTCCGAGCGCAGTTCAAGTTCAGGGCCGCGCAGGTCGCGAAAGCCCTTGGCGCCGTCACTGGGCACCCGCATCATTTTGTCTGTCATAATCTCACATCCGGCTTTGCCGGTCCTTCATTCGTCACACTTGATCGACGCCGCTCTGGGCATCTGATGATATCCCTGTTGGGATCAGCTATGATGTGGATGAAGGTGATGGAGTCCGGTCAGCAATTTGGGGAACGTAAACATTATGGCGCCCTCCTTTGGACCTGTGAGCCGCAACAAAATACGAAATGCCGCGAAAAACAATAAGACAATCTCTGTTCTATTTATATCTATTTGCACAGATCAGTGATTTTCGCAACAGATTTGCGACGACGCTGCGCATCATTTTTTGACGCGCTCCCGTCAACAAAGCCACTCAGGGCATTGAAACACCCATTTTATAGGGCCCGAGTGATATTTCCGCACCGGGGTATCCAAGTAAAAGCCTGCATTGCGGCAAGACCGTTGGAGGCCCAGCGCTTTTTCATGCCTGCGAAAAACGCAGTATAATCGTTGGCTATATAACCCAATAGCTAACAGAGAACCAACATGAAAAAAATATACCTCACCGTTTCGGCAGCCGCACGTCGTCGGGCCATCAGCCTCATCGAGGGTGTCCTTTACCTTGTCATCGCACTCGCGGTGATCGTCGGCGGGATCGTCTTCTTCCAGCAGTCACAGATGTCGAGCAACATCACCGACACGGCGCGCGCCATGTCAGGGATTGCGGCGCAAACCCGGTCGCTCTACCAAAATCAGAGAACTTTTGATGCCGACCTCATCACACCGTCGCTCATTAAAGCAGGCGCAGTCCCATCGACATTCGTCGGCGGTACTGAGGGCGCCGCTGATGGCACGATCCGCCATCCCTTCAATGGAGAGATCTCAGTCTACGGGAACGGGCCCGATCGGTTCGTCATTACGCTGTCGAGCCTTCCACAGGAAGCCTGCTTGCGTATGGGTGTCGTGGGCCCGGATGGTTCAGGACCTTTGGGAACCGGCATCTTGGCTATGATTGCCAATGAGGACAGCACTGCACTGGTCTACGATGGTGACCTGACCGATGAGCCGGGATACATGGAGCCGCCCTTCGCACCCGAAGACATGGCAGATATCTGTGACGACGACTGGGACCTCAGCGTGTATTATGCACGGTAATGGGCGGGCCTCGCAGTCCTAACTCCAAAGCCACTTTCTTGAGTGCCAATGGCGCCCGGTCTTCATGACTGGGCGCTATTTGCGAAAATAATAATAGATACAGCGAGACATATCTTGGGATATGGCGGTTTTCCTGGATTACTTCTGCACGTGCTTTTCGTGAACCCTGACTAATATCGGTGGAGAACAGAACCGCTTAAGTTGCCCTCAGGAGATTTCATGTCCCACCTTTACTACCGCCTGACCAAAACCGAGGACCCGGAAGAGCGTCTAGAAGATGCTGTTCTCTATAAAGCCATGCATGACACCTTCGGGAAAGGCCTGACGATGGTCGACATGGACGAACCGGCTCCCATGGATGGTCTCTTTCTCGGTCGCGGGAAGAACCGTGAGCTTTGGCAGAAGAACATTCTGGGGCAGCCCGGCATGAAATACTGGGAAGACCCGGCCTTTCAAAACGCCATCACGCGCTCCTTCGTTGTGACGGACCTCAGCGGTGCGGAGGAGGAGATCAAACGGCTTCACGCAGAAGGCAAGGACGCTTTCCTGAAGTCCACCAAGCAGAAGCACTTTGTCGGCCGGGTTGACCAAGGCGAGACCATCCACGAAGCGCTTGATGGCATGGTTTACTCCTTCATGGATATTGAGAACTGCCTGATGGTTCAGGAAGCAGTCGAAATGTCCTATGAGCGCCGGTTCCTCGTCATGAATGGGAAAGTCGTGACCCAATCGCCAGTCGCCTGGCATCTCACGCCCATGTCCCGTAGCTGGATCCAAGAAGAGACCGGGTTCTCTGTTGAAGATGTGCATTTCAAGACCCCGCAAAGTCGTCAGCCAATGATTTCGCCTGATGGCACCGCCCGGATGACGGCTTTTGCTCAAGAAATCGCAGACGCCTCCGATAATCCGCACCTCTGCATCGATATTGCCATCATTGGCGATGACCCAAGCAAAGACCCTATGGAGCTCATCGAGTTCAACCCAATGCAGCCGGGGGCAGTTGGTCTTTACGGCTGTGATCCCAAGAGAGTCGCAGAAGCAGTCTGGGACGCGATGGAGCCCGAGCTGAGAGCGGCCGTGGCTGCCCGCAGGAAAGGTATCGACTTAGAGACTCCGGAACGTAAACTTAGCGGGGCAGAGATGGTCAATAACCTTCCCGGACTGGCCAAAGCGATCTTCGTCAACAACCCCGAAGGCCTTCGCGATCTTGCCGAGGATTTTGACCGCCTGCATGGCAACGATGAGGACGCGCCCTCCGAGGAAGATATCGCGTTCGAAGACTTCGAATTTGAAGACGCGCCTGAAAAGGACGACGCAACACCAACTGGTCCGGAGTTCTGATCATGATCCCGAAATACATTGTCGCTATGTCCAAAGAGATGGGCTGCCCTGAAATTCTCCTACTGGCAGATGACATCCTGACGCTGGAAGATGAAGCGGACCGGGACCAAGCCCGAGATGATCTGATCATGCTAATTGGGCAAGCAGCGGATCATCGCGACATGCGCAATGTCTTCCTCGACTGGGTCGAGGAAGGCGGTACCGTCACGCTACGCGACCTTTTTGACTTTGACGGTATGCTCGGTGGGAAGAATTACTGGAATGATCCCGATCTGGCTCATCGGATCGACATTCTGGATTCCGCGGCGCTGCACATTCGAGACCGCATTGTCGAGCTGGGTGAAATGGACGATATCTGCAAGCTCGCTGTGGAGAATGGCGCCCGCTTCACGGAGATCGCAGAGGGTGGTGTGGAGCACGCTTTCTCTTTCATTGAGAAGCGGGAGGACGAGCTCGGTATGGCAGATCTGCGCCGCTATGATGTGGCCATGACAGTGCCGGCAGTGGAGCCACTTGCGGAGCCGGGGTGATCCAAATCCGTCAGAAATCCGTCACATCGAGGTCGATTTCTTTCGGGGGTAACGTGTTACATGCGGCCAGCCTGTACCGCATTTGCACACCGACCGTTTCTCGAATTCATATTGCGTCATCCCCTCAGGCAAATCTCCGGGGCGGCGCGTGACCATGTGGCCGCAGTCCCAACATTTGACTTCAATGTGGGTAATGCCGGGGGAGAAGAGTTCATCGTCGATCACGGGTGCCCTCTTTGCTTGGACGACTATATCGATGATTGGGAGCCAGTGTATGGATGATCGGGAGTTAGATTGGCAAGCATACACTAAGTCCCGCACCCTCAAATTGGCGGCACCTGCAGGGATGATGACGGCAAGAGGGTCCCTTCGCGACGCTTGCGAAAAATCGGACGCTTAGGTATTATTGGAGGGATATTCTTCAGGAGTTAAAGATGACCTTTTCACGTTCAGCCGGCCTTGCAGTTACCGCGGCTCTTACCCTTGCCACCAGCACAGCTCTGGCTCAGGAAGCGAGCCCCGCGCTTGATACGGCCCTTGTCGGCATCCTGGCGGGCGGGGCGAGCATCGTCGATTTCGGCGATATCGATCAGGATGGTGAGGTTGAGGCTCTGGTCGCTTATACAGATGATTGCGGTGATGCCGGATGTCTCTTTGGGATTGTTGATCGGGATGCGGAGGGCAGTTTCGCAGAAGTGATCTATCAATATGGCGAGACCCCTGCCCTCGTGAGCGGCGGCACGGTCATTGATACCAATGGTGTCTACTGGACATGGAATGGTGCGTCCCTGCAGCCTTACCACGACATCTACGAGACGCTGGAGTTCTACCCGGGCACCGGTGCCGACAAGGCGATCATCGTGGAGCATCAGCCTTGGCAGACAGATCTGCGCAACTACGACATCCAGATGGCGAATATCGACCTGCTTGGCGATGCATCGCCTGAGCGCTTTGTCTGGCTCGATGGACCTGAATACAAGATTGGCCAGGCGAGCCCCTATTTCGTCTTCAGCGACGATGGTGAAATCCTGGCGCAAGGCTCTTTCATCGATCGGCCGTACATTTTCCATTTGAACGACCGCAAGGGCGCGGCCCTGGTCAGCTACGGTGGGTCAGGTTTCGCAACCATGATCCTCGAATAATAAAATGAACTGGAGCCCCCTATGATTGCGAAAAATATAGCATCCGCCTTTGCCCTCAGCATACTGATCCCTGCACAGGTCATGGCGCAATGTGCTTCCGACGGCGGCACCGGCACGGGGGACGATTACGCTACGATGGTTCTTGGTGGCGAAGGCGGCGGCAAGTGGAACGTCACCAACTACCTCAAGGAATCCACAGCAAGTGGCGCTTTCCAGTTCACCTACGGCACCCTGCAGGACCTCGGCTATATCACCAAGGACTCACGTAAGGTTGGCAGGGACATGTATGAGCCTGGCGAATGGACGGGTGACGTGAACTGGACTGGCCTTGATGGTGTCACCTCCCGTGTGGGCTTTTTGAACAATCAGAAGGCGCAGATTGCCGCCCTTCAGCGTTTTACGCAGAGAAACCTTGAATCCATCAATGCTGACTACAGCAGTACAGTGAATGGTATCCCTGTGACGCCGGGCGGCGTGGGCTATGCCTCGCACTTTCTGGGCGCTGGCGGCTTCAAACAATGGCGGTCCTGTGGCTATCAGCCCTCCTGCCTTCCGGCGGAGGCCATTGCGAATAACAAATCCTATAATCCGCAGACCATGAACGACATGCTCATGGGCCGTATGGCGGAAGGCGCGGGTGTGGACCCGTCTTGCATCAATATCGATAACTACGAAGGCGAAATCCCGACCGTCATTTTGATGCCCTGGCTCATGTCCTAAAAGATGCGTTCTGTCCGAAATATGCTGAGTATTTCGGACAGCGCCGCGGACTGGGCATCTTTGCAAAGCGCTTGGACAGCGCATATCTATCTCCTATGAGCATCCCCGCATCAGACCTTCAGGATAAAGATGTGCAGCGTCGGATCATCCATGTCGATATGGATGCTTTCTTTGCGTCTGTGGAGCAGCGCGATCATCCGGAGCTACGCGGCAAACCCGTGGCAGTCGGTCGCGATCAGGCGCGCGGCGTCGTGGCAGCGGCCAGCTATGAGGCCCGGGTCTTTGGGGTGCGCTCGGCCATGCCTTCTGTCACCGCGCGCCGGCAGTGCCCGGACCTGATCTTTGCCCCACCCCGCTTTGACGTCTACCGCGCCGTCTCGGCGCAGATCCATGGAGTTTTTGAGCGCTATACCGAGCTGATCGAGCCTCTTTCGCTGGATGAGGCGTACCTCGATGTCACGGAAGCCTGCCAAGGGGGGCTGACAGCCACCGAGATCGCGCAGGACATTCGCATGGGCATAAAGGAGGAGACTGGCCTCACGGCCTCGGCTGGGGTGAGCTACAACAAGTTTCTGGCCAAACTTGCCTCCGATCAGGACAAACCCGATGGGCTCACGGTGATCACACCGCGCAAAGGGCCGGGCTTCGTGGCCTCCCTCCCCGTCGGCCGCTTCAATGGCGTGGGGCCGGTGACAGAGGCCAAGATGAAGAAGTTGGGCATCTTGACGGGTGCAGATCTTCGCGGCAAATCCCTGACCTTCCTGGTTGAGCACTTTGGCTCCTCGGCCGAGCGTTACCATGCGATCGCGCGCGGTATTGATGATCGCCCGGTGCGGCCGAACCGGGAGCGCAAATCGGTGGGGGCTGAGAACACCTTTGCCGAAGACCTGACCGACCTCGATGAGGCTCTTAGCCGGCTTGAGCCGATCATCGCCAAGGTGGTGACACGCTGTGGGGAAAAGGATGTGGCGGGACGCACTGTGACCTTGAAGGTCAAATACGCGGACTTTGAGCAGATCACCCGGCGCATGACCCTCTCAGGAGCGATCAGGGAGCCGGACCGGATCATGGCGGTGGCGCGCGAGCTGCTGAGCGCTGAATACCCCTTCAGGAAGGGGATACGCCTTCTGGGGGTGAGTATGTCTGGTTTTGAGAGCAAGGAGCCCATCGACGAGGCTCAGCTTGAGCTTTTTTAAGGTCCGCATATCGATCCGCATATCGATCCGCATACGGTGAAGGCTCGGCCTGAGCTTCCGGTGGATTAAATAGATCATTCCATTCTTGTAAGTAGAGCGTCATACAGGTGAGGAAATCATACCTCCATTCGCAAATCGCAGGTCATGTCGTGAAGATTGCAGCGAGACTTTCCCGGGCCCTATTAGTGGCCCTAGGCCTTCAGGTACCCTCAGACGCTATTTCAGAGGTCTCCTGGGAGAAGGCGATATCGTCTGTCGAGGAAAAAAGCGCAAAATACTTCGCTTACGCATATGATCTTGGCTCTGGCTACCCGGGAACCGCTTTGAATGGCATTGGTTCAGACCGTCATATTTGCGCGATCGCCGGCCGTATGCTTGGATTCCATGATGAGATTGCTGAAGCGGAAACTTTCGAAAGCCCAGCGATGACACCTGATGCTGACCCCTATCAGCTCATGGAGCATAGCATGTTTCTAGACGCTTGGGTTGCCTCGGCGCGATCGGCAGTTGAAATGACCGAGATCCAGAGAAAGAACCTGTGGAACCTCGAGTGCCTCGGCAAGCATGGAATCCCGACAACCGCCTATATCGATGACCCTGAATTGAAGGGAGATTTTTCGGTCGATGGAACGAGTCTGGTGGTCTATGGCGATATCGATCTGGGGTTTTATGAGCGCTTTCGAGAGGCTCTCGATGAGAACCCATTGGTGACCGAAGTTGCCCTGGGGAGTGCTGGTGGCAATGTCATGGGGGCACTCCTTTCGGGCATAGAGATCCGAAAGCGCGGGCTGAACACCACACTCTATGGTCCTTGTTACTCAGCCTGCCCGTTGGTTTTTATGGGAGGCGAGACCCGCACGATATGGATGGGGCCGGGCCCACATCTTGGCTTCCACCGTGTCTATACCCGATCAGGTGAAGTGCCGCTCGATGATGAGGTCTATACTCATATCTCCAATTATCTGTTGAACATGGGTGTCGACCCCCGGCCTGTGCTTGGATGGATGATGCGTGCAGGAGCGGACGATATGCATGAGCCAAGTTTGGATGAATTTTGCGCCCCCAAAGTGGCCACCTGGGTACAGAGAGTTTGTTAATTAAAATCTATAGAAGAGCTGACGATGGGCACCTATGAAAACATCTACAACCAGGTAATCGAAAATGCTGCCAAACTCCCGAAGACCTTACTAAGCAGCATCACTGCGCCAGAGGCTATCTATGAGCCGCCGGCCTACGCGGAGGCCCACATTCGCGTAATGATCATGGGATCGGAAGCGCACGGTGGTGGAGCTCCCTTGTCGGAAGCTTCCATCGACATCACCGCCAGTCAGAGATTGGATTGGAAAAAATCTTGCTTTCATGAGTATGCGGTCGAAGTTGCAAATAGCACGCCATTCTGGAGGCAGTTCGATTGGATTTCCCAAGGCCTAGGCCTGCCGGGGCGCGCCGCTATCGCCTGGTCGAATGCCTGCCGTGTTCAACGCGTCGAGCCTATTGGTAAGAGCTACGCGCCGGACAAGGGCCCACCGCTCTATGATGACAACTATGGTGCCACCAGACTGGTAGTAGGAGAATGGCAATCCCCTCTGGTTGCTTTGGAGTGGGAGTTGTTGAAACCGGACGTCGTCATCGTGTCGGCGAAGGATGGTTTTCGATGGCTCAACAAGACATTCCCGAACCTTGAGAGGCGCGATGCCACAGTTGATGGTTTTCGTATGGAAGTCTGGGAAAACCTGCCATCTCCGACCATTGGCGTTAACCATCCCGCCTATGGACGTGACGCCCCGAAGGAAGCTCAGAACGAGGTCTTGGGATTGATAAAAGAGCTGATCGCCTCAGATGTAACTCCAATCTAGTTGTCGGCGCCTGCCGCAAACTTGGTCAGCGGCGTGTTAGGATCCCAAAGGGCAAACCAAGGTACCGACACGACGTGATCTGCACGTGTGTTGTTCTCGACATAGCCTGCAAAACTTCTGTCGATAGGTACGTGAGCCGCGTTCCAGAACGTCACTTGGAATGCAGAGGACGGGTCTTTCTGCTCAAGCGGCAAGGCGTTCTCCCTATCCCAAGCATAGTGACTCATCGAGACCATGCAGAATTTCTCGTTCACATGTGCAGCGTGATATCCTCTGATGGCAAAATAGGAGAAGTTTCCTGTAGTCCAACTCCAGACCCGATCCTCCAAGGAGATCGGATTTCCAGATCCATCGAACCCCTGATCGGTAAAAGTGCCGAATGCCTTCTCAGCACTGTCGAGCCCGGAAAAGCGATCACTGACCATGACGTAACCCGTATCGCAAACGTTGCGCATGGCGCCCCATGTGATCTTTGGTAATGGCACATGGGCGACGTCGACCTGTGACAGGCTGGCCTTGCCGATGGTGTCGATCTCGTACATGTCCTCCGGTGGGGTCGCGAGAGTTCTGCTGAACAGAAAGCTCGTCATGCCCCGTGTCCCATGCTCAACGATCTGAGTAAGGTCAAAAAGATAAGATGCGCCTTTCAGAGCCCAGGCGTATGCGTCCTCGACCTCTTTAGAAGTATGATCACTCCCTTCCTCCAAGACGAGCCGCGGCGCGTGAAAGCCCAGATGTGCGCCAGGCTCGATTACTGCCTTACGGAACCGAATGGCCCCCGTGCCCATGACGTGTGAACCGCCGAGGAAGGCGATCGCGCAGGCAGAATAACAGGCATCGCCGCTGCGCACATAGGTTACAACGGAATCTTTGTTCCAGATTGCATGGAACATCCGCAGCCCTTCCACGAAGTTTCCACCCGGACTATCGAGGCAAAGGCGCGAACCATCATATCTGGCGGGGATCGTCTCCTCGATGCGCTGCGCATCTCCCTCTTCAACCGGTCCGGTGAACATGTAATCGCATCCCGCGATTTCCGGACTCGATCTAAGATCGCCGGCCAAAGCAGGCCCTCCGACACCGGAGGCACCCAGCGCGCAGACGAACGCCCATGTAAATCGAATGTCGCGAGCCATCATTCCAGCTCCACAGCGCTCATAGCCCATTCGGGCATCAGGACCTCCGTGCTGAGTTTGGCTGCGAGACCAGTATCCCCCAATAAGCTGCCGTTCCATTGATCACTGAGGGGGCGCCCACCCTCATACCAGACCATCGCCTGATAGAGCTCACGCATGAGCGCAAGGGGGTTCTGTCCGCCTTCACGTGCCCAGATGAATTGGCAACCAATCTCACGCAGCTCAGGCTCATTGATTGCAAAGATCGGATTTCCGTCATCCTCAAGAACCAAGCGCTCGAAATTCTCGTCCATGAGCCGGCCCGCCATCATAAGAGCACGTGTAGCTGCAATCGCAGGTGAGGTGGCGGGGAAATCTTCGATGTCGAGCCAGACATCCTTCCCGCGGCGGCGCGAGGAGAAGACCACATCATCGGAGTATTCAGAGACTGTGAGGTGTTTTCCGATCTTCTTGGCCGGCACGGAAAGGGGCTCGAGGAATTCTTCAGAGCTTGAGAAGTACGCCCACTCGGAGCAATCGGTTGCTTGGGCGCCGGAGGCGAGAGAAAACAGCATTAAAGCAGAACAGATACTGGATACAAATTTCATAAAGACCCCTAAAAGAACTACGAAGTATGAGCTTCGCAAACCCTTTGAAGTTAATCCATGGCCTCCCTGAGCAATCTGATTGACGGTTCATCTACGTGTTAAATTCAGCACAACCACAGGTCGCATCACGCTTCAGCAGTAAGCTCCTCGACCCAGTTTGGTGCAGACATCTGAACGAAAAGATTCTGCTTGAAACATGAAATCGCTACACGGTCTCCCGTCGCGAAAGCTTGCGCCATGGGAACATCGGTCCGCGGATAACAACTGATAATACAGCGATCCATGAAATCGGATCCGTACTTCCCTCTGGCCGCAAGGATCCGCGTGATAAGATCGTCTGTGAGCAGCTTGGTATCCGTAAGACGCCTGAGTATTGCATCGAATCCTTTTGATACCCCCTCTTCCGGCAAGGCATTCATGAAGGCCTGCAAGACGACATGTGCTGCGTCCGGTGAACCTGTGAGGGTCGCGATTTCTTCGCCCCTGGAGAAATACGCGTGCATCCCTTGCAGCTTGTTCACGTGGTCCTTAACAACATTATTGAGTGCCACCGCCATATCCGCTGAGTTCGTATTAATCACCTGCTGCAGGCTCGCGCTGATACGCCCCTTATCGAGCAAGGCACGGCAGGGCGATGCGAGGAAGCTGGTAAACAACGCACCCTGCCCTTTGTTCTTGATGTAAGCATGAACCACGCCGCGGTCGCTTTCGACTTCCTGCAGTGCTAACTCCAGGGCTTGCTGTCGATTGTGCTGCAGAGCCGGATCTAGGGCACGTGACAAATAGAGTAAGCCGTGCCGATGACCCGAGGGGTCAAGGAAACCCAGCCCCGCGCGGGTCATCAGGTCCAAATCGGTCTCGCTTGGTAAGTTCAAGAAATCCTGGTCCAGGGTGACGATGGCCCGACGGATCGCCGTAGAGGCAGTGCCGCTGGCGATAAGATCCGCGATCTCTTGTACCTTGGCATTGCGGACTGGTGCCTCATTCACCCAATCCCCCGGGAAGCCCCGTCTGTTTACGGCGGGGAGGGATAGGGGTGATTTGTCATGAAGCTGATCTTTGATTGGCTACATAATTCCGCACGATCTCGATCGGTGCGCCCCCGCAGCTGGCTGCAAAATAGGACGGGGACCACAGGCCTTTTGCGGCATGGACCTTCAGGTCAGGCCGATCCCGCAAAAGGATCCGTGACCCGACCCCCTTCAGGGAGTTGATCAGGCGCGACAGCGCCACGGTTGGGGGATATTCCAGCAGGAGATGGACATGGTCTTTTTCGCCATCGCACTCCACAAGCACTGCACCGAAATCGTCGGCGACAGAGATGAAGGTGTCTCGCAGCCGCGTCAACGCATCGTCGTCGAGCATGCCGCGGCGGTACTTCGTGACGAAGACCAAGTGCACATGTAGTGATGTAACCACATGCCTTCCCCTGCGATATTCCACCTTGCGCCTCCATAGACCAAATCTTACATTAGATATATGGAATTGATCCGCGCCCATGTCTACACCCTGCGCCCGACGCCGGAGCAGAAACTGCTTTTGGCGCAGACAGCTGGCGTGGTGCGCCTTGTATATAACCTCGCCCTCGAGCAGCGTCGGACCTGGAGCGGCAGGAGATACGCTGGCGGCCCGCCACGTAGCTTTGGCTCCAAAGGTTCTTCCCGCGAACTCAGCGAGCTGCGCGCCGCTTACGATTGGATCGGAGCCGTCAGCCAAACGGCCCAAAACCAAGCGCTGATTGATCTTGATCGCGCCTTTGCGAATTTTTTTGAGGGGCGCGCATCCTACCCGACGCCGCGGCGCAAGGGTGTCCATGATGCCTTCCGACAAGCAGGCCGCGAGATCTCCGTTCGGCGGCTCAATGCTAAATGGTCTGAGGTCAGGATCCCCAAGATCGGATGGGTCCGCTACCGCGATACCCGGCCCCTGCGCCGAAATGAGACCGGTATCATCAATATCCGCAACGCCACCGTGAGCAGGCGCGCAGGTGGCGGTTGGGAGATCTCGATCTCGCACCGCTGGAGTGCCCCGGAAGCCGAGACCCCCACAGGGGCTGTTGGTGTCGACCGCGGCGTTGCCATGCCTTATGCGATGTCAGATGGCACTCAGGTATCGCTGCCAGAGACCATGGTCGGGCGCGAGGCCGCATTGCGCCGGGCACAGCGCAAGATGTCGCGCAAGCGGCGCGGCTCGCGCCGCTACGCGAAGGCCCGGGCCCGAGTGGCGCATCTGAAGGCGCGCAATGCCCGAGCTCGAAAGCACCTGGCCCATGTCACCTCCCGGGCCTTGGTTCGGGACTATGGCTTGATTGCGATCGAGGGTCTCAGGATCCGGAGCATGGTGGCGAGTGCGCGCGGCACGGTGGGCGAGCCAGGCCGGAATGTCGCGCAGAAGCGCGGCCTCAACCGAGCCATCCTGAATGTGGGCTGGCATCAGTTCGAGATGATGCTTGGATACAAGCTGGAGGAGACCGGCGGCACGCTGATCAAAGTTCCGGCCGCGTACTCGAGCCAGGAATGCGCCGCCTGCGGGCATGTGGATAAAGAGAATCGCAAGAGCCAAGCGGCTTTCGTCTGCATCGCCTGCGGTGCGGCGGACAATGCCGATACCAATGCGGCAAAGGTGATCCGCGACCGCGCCCTGCGGGGCGAAACGGCGGAAGCACGGCGGTGGAACACACCGTTGCTGGACGTGGAGGGGACCGCAATAGCGCCCGAAGAAGCGTCAACTCCCTGCGTGAGAAAGGGGCTCAAGGCCCCGAAACTCGCGTCGGAAATCCACCTCACTTCAGGGGGTGGAAGATGTTAACACAACCAACCCCTCCGGATCCCCATTCTCGACCATCGCGTATGTAGGCTTGATCAAAGCAGGGGCCGACAAGGATCTATCAGCGTCTGATAGATCCTTCGGCTTCAGCCCGAGCGACAGGAGAAACTGCGCCTCGTTCATCAGAGCAACGTTTCCGCATGCTCGCGCACGTCATCAATGATGATCTGAGCCGAGCGATCGCCGCGGAAGACATTCACATCCGGTGAGCCATAAACATCGATCTTCTGGCCGACGGAGTTCTGCAGGAAATCCCCGATGCCGGTGCCAACCACACCCCAGATCAACCCATCGATCTTCCCGGCGCCCGCCGTGATTACGACCTTCAGGTGTTTCTCCTTGAGGATCTTCACTTCCTGCACGACCGCCCCTTCCAGCACGACCCGCGGTCCGGGGTTGCCGTTGCCGAAGGGCTCCATGCGGTGGAAAGCATCGATCTGGTCTACGGTGAGCTGGCTCGGCGCCAGGAAAACGTCGACTTCAGTGCTGACGCCATCGCGGTAATAGTCAGATTTCTTGATCTCGGCGTTCATGAAGGCCTCGAAGGCGGGCAGCTGCTCAGGTGTCAGGGTGAGACCCCCGGCCATGCCGTGACCGCCGCCGCGCAGGATCAGACCCTGGTTACGTGCCGCGATGATCCCGTCACCGATGTCGAACCCTTTGACCGAGCGCGCAGAGCCCTTGAGGTTGCCCTCATGGTCTTTAGCCAGCACGATGGCCGGGCAGTCATAGGCTTCTTTCAGGCGGCCCGCAGAGATACCAACGACGCCCTCATGGGCTTCCTCGACCACGGCGATGGCGATCTTGCGGTCCACACCGGGTGTGCGGTCCGGAAACTGGTCGATGGCCGGGCCGGTGACCTTCTCCTCGATCGCTTTGCGCTTCACGTTGATCTCATTAAGCTGGCCCGCAAGACGTGCAGCTTCCTCAGCATCGTCGGTCAGCAGAAGCTCGACTCCCAGCATCGCGTCATCGATACGGCCTGCGGCGTTGATGCGGGGGCCCAGCTGCCAGCCGAGGTCCTTGGAGGTCAGCTGATCATTGGGCTTCTTACCCGCCGCCAGCGCCAGGTGGCGCAGGCCCGGGTTCACATGAGCGTTGAGGAACTCCAGCCCACGGGTCACGAAGGCACGGTTGAGGGTGGTGAGGACCATGACGTCGGCCACGGTGCCCAGTGCTACGATCGCGAGAAGCTCCATGATCTGTTTCTGGGGTGCCACATCAGGACGGCCGTTCTGACCATCGAACCAGCCGCGGTTCTTCAGTTCGCGCGCCAGACCCACACAGAAGATGAAGACCATGCCAGCGGCGCAGAGATGGCCAAAGCCCGGCTCTTCATCAAGACGGTTGGCGTTGATGACAGCCACGGCCGGCGGAAGTTTTTCTTCCGCGGTATGGTGGTCGATGACAACGACGTTCAGCCCTACCTCCTCAGCCGCTTCAAGCGCCTCGAAAGCAACGATGCCCGCATCGAGGATCATAACGGTGTCCACACCAGAGGCTTTGACTTCGCGCAGACCTTTAGCATTCGGGCCATAGCCTTCGGTGATCCGGTCTGGGATGCGGATGTCGATATCGCCATAGCCGACCATTCGGAAGAAGCGCTTCAGTGTGGCAGCCGATGTGACACCGTCACAGTCATAATCAGACCAGATTGAGATGGATTTACCGGCTTGCATCTGGTCTGCGATATGCTTGACGCCCTTGTCCATATCCTTGAAGCGCGACGGATCGGGCAGTTCATCACGGATCTTGGGATCGAGATAGGCTGGCAGTTTGCTTGCGGAAATACCCCGGGCTGACAGAATGCCAGCCACTGCACTGTTCATGCCGCTGCGCTCAAGTTCAGCCTTGATGTGCGGCACGGGCTTCTGAAGATCCCATATGCGGCCAAGGAAGGACTTTTGTTCGGGGTCGCGATCGAAATCTTTCATGAATGTTATCCTTTAGCTGCCGAGGTATTTGATGAGGGAAAATGCGATAATGAGGCTGCCCGTGATGCTCGCGATCGCAATCATGATAAAGCGCTCGAGGAAGGTCGGGTTGCGCAGGACGCTCAACGGATCATCCGCGGGATCGTAGGAAGTAGTGACAGTCGCCTTCAAAAGATAAAACAAGCAATACAAGGATGAGATGCCCGTCATGATCTGGATCGGAACACCCCGTGGGGACGACCCTGTGTAGCTCACGATGAATGCTGCTACGCATGCGACTGTAAGGCCCAGCCAGGCGATCGCGTTTTTCGAACTCACTTGTAGAGTATCGTTGTTACTCTTCTGGCTGTCGCTGCTTGTCTCAGTCATCCTGTTCCCCGTTGTATGAATTGCTCGTAGATTAAGCGTCGAATTGCGAAAAGCAATCTTTTCACGTTAAAATTGCCATCAGCCCACAGGAAACACATGACTGATGAAGCTGATGATCATCCCAATGCCTGAAAGCATCAGCAGTACAAAGATGATACCATCACGGCGGGACGGCGCGCGGGTATTGATCAGCCGGTACTCAGCAGGGTCATTTCCCTTATGGCGCAGCGCTTTAGCGAGGCGGAAGCTGAAGTAGACCGCGAAAAATGTACGGATGGGCCCTATGATCAAGCTAGGCAGAGCCTCATCGAAATAGCTCATATATGCCCCGGCTGTAAAAGCGAGGGTCAAGTAAAGCCAGATACCGACATATACGACTGGAATATAAACTGTGTTTCTCTGAACCTTGATGTCGTTGCTCATATCAGTCACGGCGTCCCCTTTTCTGTTGAAATGAGGATAAGTAGTCTGTTGCGAAAAATAAGCACTGGCGCGAATTCCAATAAATAAAACCTTCAGCCTGTCTTTTTCGCAACAGAAAAGGGGAGGGCAATATGCCCTCCCCTGCTCTTGCTCGGTAATGTCTGGGAGATCAGAAGTTGAAGCCGAGGCCCACGCTCACAACATCAACGTTGACGTCCATCTCTTCCATGTTGCGCGCGAATTTCGCATCAACATAGGTATCGTTCACCAGCGTGTAGCGGGCGCCGAATTCGATCATCTCGCTGCGGCTGCCGTTGCCGTCATAGGCATTCTCGTATTCGGCAGAGAGCATCACGGCATCGGAAACATCTGCGCGGCCGCCGACTTTGATGCGGTAGGCTTCAGCAAATTCTTCCACGTCGGTAACCAGGGAGCCATAGGTCTCAACGGAACCGATCTGTTTCTCGGCGGCGACACCGACGCCGAACGCGCCGTCATCAAAGCCATCGTCAAAGACATAGGCTGCTGCAGGGCCGAAATTACCCATCATATAGGCCACATCAAGAGCGCCGACTTCGGAATCGCCCATGCCGTCGATATCGACAGTGGCAAAGTCCAGATCGTAGCGGAAGCCGCTGTCATAGGAGCCGCGGCTCTCGATGCCGATCGCTTCGCCATTGACTTCGCCGAAGCCGGCAACATCGACGTTCACATCGCCGTACCTGACCGACAGTTCGTTTTCAGCAGAAGCCATGCCTGCCAGGCTGGTGAAAGCCGTGGCGCCCATGGCGACGACCATAATAATCTTGGAAGCTTTACGCATTCGTATCTCCGTAAGGTTTTGAGTTCCGCAGTTGCAACTCTTCAGTAACTCCCAGATAGGTCCGGGGTTCGTTTTTCGCAAACCCAGTTTTGCTATATTTGCAGTGCTGAGGCAAGACGTTGCGAAAATGCTACATTTAGAATGCAAATGCGACCCATCTTGGGTCCACATCTGAGCCATTCCTTGCCAAAACTTGTCATTAAATGAAGAAATACCAATTAGATAGATATCGCCGTACAATTGATTTTCGCAGATACACAAGGTACTATTGGTTCAACGCACTCAGATAGGTGCTTCAAGGAGATGGAACAGTGAAACACATGCCCCAGGCGGACATCGACAAGTTGACAAGCGGTCCCATCAACACGGATGCCCTTCAGGCCATGCTGGCCGAGGCCACGATACAGCTCGAGGACGGCATGATGTTTGCGCCCTTCGCGCCCCACCCCGAAGCTTTCACCCTTGAGAACATCTCGACCGGCCTGTCGAACTGCTGCCGTTATGGCATGCAGATCAAGCCATTCTACTCTGTGGCTCAGCATTCCGTGCTCGTGGCCGCGCTTTGCGAAAATGATATGAAGGTGCAGAAGTTCGCCTTGCTGCATGATGCGGAGGAAGGTTTCGGGCTGCCGGACATCCCTACCCCCTTCAAACCCTTCCTGAAGAGCCTCATCGATGCCCAGCACCATATGTCGCTGATGATCTTCAAACGCTACGGTCTCAACCCGAACCTGAAGAAGCGGGTCAAACCGCAGGATATCATTGCTTTGGCGATGGAGAAGCGGGATCTCAAGAAGAATGCGGATGAGTATCTCACCGAGCTACCCACCCCGCCCAATGGGATCTTCATCCACTCGCTTCAGCCTGAGGCGGCCGGGAAGCTCTTTGACGCGGCACTCGATCGTGTCTTCGAGCAGGGGCTGCCTATCACCAAGGACTGGATCCTCGCCGGTCCCGGGTTCTCGACCGAGCCGATGGCAATGGCCGCCTGAGGGGCAGGCACCACCCTGCCCTGCTCTGGAAAGTCGTCAGCCGCGGCGAAGGGAGGCGTGAAACTTGTTCAAGAAGCTTCTCACCCCCGGCGTGGCATAATCCCCGCCCTTTCTGAGGATCTTCTCGTCTTCTTCCGTTAATGGAATATTGCGTGTTTGCTTGAAGCTGACCTGTTGGTAGGGCGTTCTGACAAACTCGCGACCGATGTCGATAAGATAGTCGAGCTCCAGCTGCTTCTTCATCCACTCAGGATTTTTTGCCATCTCTTCCTTAAAGAGGTCATAGCCAAATCTCAGGCCCGGGATGCGAGGAGGCTTCTCTGGGCTTTCAGAGAATAGGAATTTTTCGTCGACATCGGGGTGCCGATTTACCAACATTTTCCAATGCGCCCTTGGGTGACGGGGGCTTTTAATATGCCGTTCATCGTAGCAAATAGACATCCCACCAGAGATGTGCCAGGCACGGGTCTTTTGCTGCCATTCTTGGTAGTATCGCTTGACGCCAGCAACGAATTTTTTCCGATTTGCAGAGCGATGGTAGCTTACCAGATCACCCTCGAAGGTCCTCTGAGGGCGCGCCTTCAGCATCTCCAAGGGGCGGGGATCCTCCATAAACGTGCTCGAACCCGATCTGCGCACGCGGATGTAGTCGATCATCTCAGCGGCTGGGTCCATACACATGGAAATCATGTGAACTCTCCTCGCCCTGAAGGACGAGGCTTCAGGATCATGCATCGACCAAGGTCTTTGCATTGATACCATCATTTTCCTTTTCCCGTTTCATCGCCGTGCTATCGCAGAGGGCTCCCCGGGCTGCCCCGACCGTTCCGGCCGGGTGTTGGCGCAGGCCAAGGGCAACAAGCCCTCGTCTGCGGATTTCAAGCGCGGCGTTCCGGTCCGCATCGTCCTCATGCCCGCATGCAACGCAGCGGAATAGATCCCTGCTGATCCGGGATTCCGCTGCAACATGGTCGCATTCAGCACAGGTACGCGAGGTGTTCCGGGCTGGAACCTCGAGCAATTGCCCCCCACGCCAAGCGAGTTTATAGCCAAGCTGGCGACGGAACTCGCCCCAGCCCCGATCGAGAATTTCCCGGTTCAGGCCTGACTTCTGCGCCACGTTTCGGCCTGGCGTTTCGACCGTGCCGCGGGCGCTGGCCGTCATCGCCAGTACGCGCAGCTTCTCGATCACAACGATGCGGTGGCTTTTCGCAATGGCCGCTGTGATCTTGTGTGTTTGGTCACGCCGACGGCGCGCCATCTTCGATTTATGCGCTAACAACCGCAGCCGCGCCTTTTCGCGACGGCGGGATCCGCGCTGCGTGCGCGACAGCGCTCTTGCAAGGCGGCGCTGTTTGCATCGCTGTGGCGCGCCCTCGACCTGTTTGCCAAAGGATACGCCATCCGAGGTCACGAAGGGGGCTGTGACGCCGCGATCGACACCGATAACATCGGCTGGGGCTGGGGCCGGCAGCTGCGGTACACGCGCCTTGGTGCGCATTAGGATCGAGGCATACCAGTGGCGCCCATCACGGGAGATCGACACGCGGCGCAACTCACCGTATGGCTTGCGATGCATCCGCAGCTTCAACACGCCCCCATCTCCTCGCTTGCGGCCGAACTTCGGCAGCACCAGCATCTCGTTTGCCACATCGATGCGAATTTGCGCAGGGTCCGGGAAGGTGAAGCTGTCGTTCTCCCCCTTACGGCGCGGGTATGGGTATCCGGCATGCCCCTCAAAGAAGCGGCTGTAGGCGGTGTCGAGATCCTGAAGCGCCATCTGAAGGCAGTGGCTGGGAGCCTCCCTTAGAAACGCCGCCTCAGGAAGTGCTTTCAACGCCGTCAGCTCGCGCTTCTGGCCGTGCCAGCCGATACTGCGTCCAGTGGTGTTTTTGTGTTGGCGCCAGAAGTCCCGGCGCTGAATAAGGCCGAGATTATAAACCAGCCGGCAGCAACCAGCGATCCGCAGGAATGATTGTTCCTGCTCGGGGGTCGGGTAGACCCGTACGCGTATGGCCTTGAGCTTCCTCATTGCGTAGAATATATTTGGTCTAATATAGGAATGGAAGCAAAATATGGACGACTTTAGAGCAGGTAGGCATGTAGTTCACCGCCTACACGCCCACTTGGTCTTCACAACGAAGTATCGCAAAGGCGCCATCCATACCGCCCGCGTGCGCGATTTACTACGTGACACCATGACGTCGGTCGCGGCTGACGCAGGCGCGGAGATCGAAGCAATCGAAGCCGATGGGGATCATGTTCATCTTCTGATCGCATATCCACCTCAGCTCGCATTGTCGCGGCTTGTGAATTCAATGAAAGGTGTAAGCTCACGACGTCTGCGCAAAGAAGGCTGGCCAGAGGTGCGCAGCGTCCTTTGGGGGGATGCCTTCTGGTCACCCTCCTATTGCGTTGTTTCTTGCGGGGGTGCGCCACTTGAAATCGTCAAAGCCTATGTCGAAAACCAAAACTCTCCCGAGCGAGATCGGCGCGGGGCCAAGGCTCGAGCGCGAAAGCGGGAGAAGAAAAATGACGGGAAGAAAGTGGGGCCTTGACCCCTCCCTGAAGGAAGGGGGTTGCGGCTAGAATTGCTCAAACAGGTTATCTGAGAATTCACCGTCCCAGATAACCAAAGGCTCAGTGACTTCTCCCTCATACCAGATCGCGTCGATATCATCGATATTGAGCGCCGTGGGTCGCGCATACCCTGGCAGCAAAACGATCTCGAAAGGGAAATCGATGCCCCGTACCCAGCGATGCTCCTTGAGAGGAGAATAACTGCTGATCGCAAGCCACAGATACGCTGGCTTTCCCCAATCACAAGCACCCATAGGGGCATTTGCATTGACTATGAGTTGGTTCTCGTTTCGTAGCTCTGACGTCATATTATACCCCCGTGGAAGCTGTAGAAAAAGCCATAGCCATAAAGGGGTCAACCCAGAAATGTATAGGAAGAGCCTATTTCCCGCTCTGGGTCACATTGACATCAGAGGTTTGACTGATGCTCGGGGCCATTCGTCACGGGCCAAGCCCGCGCCATCTCTTGAGCTGCTGCAATTTCTGCACGCTGTTCCTGAAGGGTCTTCTCGTTGAAGTGCTTACGCGGATTCCCGCAGGCGTAGCAGGAGCAGGTCTGAAGATGGTTCGCGCATTTCGCGGCCGCATCATGTGGATAGATGCGGCGCGCGCGGCGCTTCATGCGGTTCAGATCCTGCCGACGTTTGGCGCGAGACTTGTCCTTTGTGAAGCTCATAAGCTCTCCTTGATTTAGTCTGCTGCGGATTCAGCGGTCTCCTCTGGCACACTGCTGTTCAGGGAGACTTCGTCGGGTGTCGCGCCGGCACCGGCCGCGACATACTCTTCGCAGCTCATGCGGTAGAGTTCGACGTCACCATTTTCTTTACCGACGAGGCAGCTGCCGTTCGCGGTGTCCATCATCTCAGGGGAGTCCGACTGGGCGGCGACGGAGCCGGACATGCCGGCTGCAACAACTGTTGCCGCGGCCAGGATTTGGATTGTTTTGCGCATCTCGAAGACTGTCCTCATGGTTTTCAGTTTCCATAATTATACGCGACATTGTTGTTTTTCGCAAAGCGGAATCTCAAACCCGTTCTTCTTGTTGGTGTGTAGGCTTCTGTTGCCCCAGGCCAAGCGCGCCAGCGGATGGCCGTCGAACAGCATCTACGTGATCAAGAGATCGCTGCTGTTGGGTGCCTGCGTATTTGGTGAAGTGGTGAATTTCTGTTGCTCGTATCCGTGAGGATACGTTCAACAGGAGCCTGTGCGTTAATTGTCCGGAGGAAATTAATGTGCAGGCTTCTGTTGCCCCAGGCTATCCGTGTCAGCGGATGGCCGTCGAAAACGAGCGGCATTAACAACGGATTGCCGTTTTGGGTGCCTGCTCAGGTGAATACTGTGTGAAGTGGTGAATTTCTGTTGCCAGGTATTCACCAAACCCCGCCTCAGGCTGCTAAGCGTGAGGACTTCAGATTTCCGTTTGCACGGGCTGCTTAAGCAGCCAGAGCCATACGGGGAGCGTTGTTTGCGTTTGCATTTGCTCAGTTTGAACCGATAACGGTGGTATCTCACCGAAGTAACGCGGGCCCTTTTGAATGCCTGTCGATCCTATTTCAGCCCCATCAGATCCTGACCACCAACTCTCTTGCGAGAGCGTTTTGCGTTAGGGGCTCCTTTACAGCGTGGGGTGTCTTACCGTTTACCCGTAGCCGACCCTTATGGTCAGGATGTGGTGGAGCTGCTGGGTACCGCCCCCAGGTCCAGAACATCTATTGTGAGTGCATTTATACTCATAGTCCCGAAGGACATCCCTCATATGGCATATGAATTTCGCAACATCAAGACCTTTTTCGCAAATGTGCCGGATTTTTCTTACTGCCCTTTTTGTTCAATGTTCAATCGGTTTGGTTTGACCCTCTCGCTTCTGGCGATATGAAAGGTGGCAGATGAGGAGACGACCATGTCGGGCGATCAGCACATCCGCGATAAACTTGCAAAGCTCGAGGCTCTGTTTGCACGTGGCGCAACTGAAGGGGAGCGCGCTGCGGCCGGCGCCGCCCGTGATCGCCTCCAAGAACGGCTAGGTTATGGTTTTGATGAAAATGCCGAACCGGAAGTCGAACTTAAAATGTCTCTGAATGACACATGGTCTGTCCGGCTGTTCATCGCGATCTGCCGGAAACACGGCGTCAGCCCTTATCGATACCCTCGGCAAAGGCGGACAACATTGATGGTCAATGTCCAAGAGAGCGTATTCGACGAGACCGTCTGGAAAGAATATTGCGATCTTCAAGGACACCTCTTCGAGTACATAAATGAGATGGTCGAGCACTTAATCTCCGACGCCATGCTTTCCGATGGCAGTGATGACAACCTCGATCAGAAGCTGCTGAACCGGTAACGCTGCCTCGGGCAACAGAAAATATGTGGATAACCTCTCTAGGATAATCGCGGATCAGCTGATCTGGCATAGTGTTGCGAAAACAATAGTTCTCGGAGACTTCATGCCTAGCTCAGATATCAACACAGGCACCCAAGATGGTGAAGCCGGACTCGCATTTGGCCTCAATGGCATTGCCGATTGGTCGACTCAGCAACCCTTCATCGATGTCATGAAGACGTCGCGCCCTTGGATTGGCCACGAAGAGGGCCGCTGGGGCGGCACTGAATACGAGGACCTCAAGGCAATGGGCGCCCTTGATGAAAATGGATGGCCAACTGAGATCCCCGAAGGCCTCACACATATTGAGACCCTGATCCTTACCGAATTGCCCGCCGAGGCAACCCACGCCGCGGGCACCTACCACCTGAACTACACAGGTGCGGGCCAAATCGAGATCTCCGGAGGGTCGAACGTTACCTATAACGAAGGGCATATCACCTTTGACTATACGCCCAATGGCGGCAACTTGGTCGGGGTGCAGATCCACGAGACGGATCCTGCGGGCACCGGCGACCACATTCGCGACATCAGCGTCGTACATGAGGACAATCTTCAAGCATTTGCCGACGGCGAGATCTTCAATCCGATTTGGACCGATCTTATTGGGGATGTTCACGCGCTGCGTTTCATGGACTGGATGGACACCAACAACTCCGAGGTCGCCACTTGGGACGATGCCACAAGCGTAGACCATTTCACCTATGTGCCCGGCGCCCCGGTTGAGATCATGGTCGAGTTAGCCAATCAAACAGGCACGGAACCTTGGTTCACCCTGCCCTACAATGCTGACAGCGATTACATTGAACAGTTCGCGGGGTATGTTCGCGACAATCTCGATCCCGAGCTTCGCGCGCATTTCGAGCTCTCCAACGAGGTCTGGAACTGGCAGTTCGAGCAGGCCCAGCAGTCGCACACGGATTCCGTAGACCGTTTTGGTGAGCAGCATGGCGATGGCTGGGTTCAGAACTACGCAGCCAAGGCAACAGAGATGACCGACGTTCTCGACCAGGTCTTTACCGGTCATGAAGATCAGCTGGTCAAGGTCATCAGTACACAGACAGGATGGCTGGGGCTGGAGGAGTCGATCCTCAATGCTCCGGCTTGGCAGGATATGGGCAATGAGGCGCCCTATGAGAGCTTTGATACCTACGCGATCACCGGCTACTTCGATGGCGGCCTCGGCCGAGACAAGGCCGGCACCGTTCGTGAGTGGATCTCGGAAAGCCGCACTGCGGCAGAAAATACAGCGGATGATCAGGGTCTGACCGGGGATGCGCGGGACGCTTGGGTCGAAGAGCACCAGTATGATCAAGCGACAGATCTTGCCATTCAGGAGCTTCGCGACGGCTCGGTGACCGGTGACAGCAATGGCTCGCTTGTCGATCTGGCCGAGATGTTCGAGTACCACGCCGATGTGGCGCAGGAGTATGACCTCGATCTGGTCATGTACGAAGGGGGGACGCATATCGTGGGTGTAGGCGAGAACGTCCACGATGAAGAGCTCTCAGAATTCTTCCAGCATCTGAACTACTCCGATGGGATGGGCGACCTCTACGGCGAGCTCTTGGAGAGCTGGGAAGAGGCCGGCGGCAGCCTGTTCAATGCCTTTGTCGATGTCGGCCGATCCAGTAAATGGGGAAGCTGGGGATCGCTGCGCCACCTCAACGATGAGAATGCGCGCTACGATGAGCTCATGGAGTTCAACGAAGAACATCCACGCCCCTGGGGGGAAGAGACCGGTGAGGAAGACCCTGACCCAGTGGACCCAGAAGAACCCACAGATCCCGATGAGCCAACTGCCCCCGAAGTGCCAACCGATCCTGTCGATCCGGACGAGCCCGAAGAACCGTCCGACCCTGATCCGGTGGACCCCGAGGACGAGGATGATGGGCTCGGCGATGTGGACATCGATGATCCAGACATCCCCGACACGCCTGAAGAGCCTGATGTGCCAACCCAACCGGGTGAAGATGAGGATGACCCCACCAATCCTGAAGAGGACCAGGACGATGACCCGGAAGGCGGTGGCGGAAGCTGCTTTGTGGCCACGGCCGCCTATTCAGACCCCATGCACCCGGATGTCTGTGACCTGCGGCGTTTGCGCGATGAGCACTTGGTGAATTACGCGGCTGGTCGCGCCTTCATCGCCTTCTATTGGAAGGTGGGACCCATCATGGCGCGCCCCGTACGCGCCCGCCCTGCTCTGGCGGCTGCCAGTCGCGCCGTCCTTGCACCTTTGGTGCGCATGATCCGCAGGTACGTCCTCTCGGATCGTAATTAACGGCGTAGCCTCGTTGACATCGTCAGCGGGGCGATACTCTTCGAAGGTCCGTTTTCCTTGACAGATACCCTCCTGCGCGCTTGGCTTAGCGAATGTATATTTCGAGGAATTTTATTATGAACGTCAAACAAAAAGACTACAGTGGGTCATATACGGCAATTAATGCTTTTCATGGTTTTGGAGTTGCGGTCGTCTGCGTCGGTGTCGTTGTTGCCCTGTTGGGGATTAGCGGCGTGAGCGCAGCCTCGCGCTTCTCCGGCGGGCCAAACATCATTGCCATGCTTGGCGCCGCTCTGCCGGGGCTCGGCATCATTGTCGCAGGCATCTTCAATCTGGTTTTCGCCAAGATGGCCGAGGCCAGCGTACATACGGCAGAGATGACCCAGCAACTTCTGCTCATTGCGATCAGAGCTAGAGATGATGCGGATAGGCCCGAGCCAATCGCCCGGGTGCAAAGTCAGTCAAGTGGTCGCCCGGACCCAGTCACAGATGACGCGCGGGGCTCGCTGCCTGATGTTGCACCGCTCTCTAAAGCGGACCCCACCCCAACACGGCATAAAGCCACCAAGGATAGACCTACTGCAGAGGCGCAGCCTAAAGTTCTACGCCCCCTTGGTGGAAAGAACCCTGAGCAAGCGGATGGGGATGTTCTTGAGACCTACCGTGATGTGAAGATCTACAAGCGGGAAACGGGGATCTTTATCGGGTCGCAGTGGTATCCAGGTCTCGATGCAGCCAAGCAGGCAATCGATCAGCACGAGGAAGATAAGCCTAAAAAGTAGGGTGCGCCTACGGTGCGATCTCATCTGACCTTTCAGGCGAGACCTCTCGTACCTTCTCCAGTGTTCTGGTCAGGTGATCTTTCAATGCGCGTTTGGCGTCGCGTATGTCTCCCGGCGTCGGCGTACCGAACGTCGCCGTCACCTCATCGATCTCAACCTCGGAAAACCGATGAGGACTATGTTCCAAGGCTGAGCCTTTGGAGATCTCCTCGAGCGGCATAGCGCCTCGAATGTCGACTGCCAGACCGCTGGCCGGATCGCGAACAAAGACATGCTCGATCTGCTCTTCTTTGTTCTTCATCGCCCAGAGGGGGAAGCCCGTGCTATTGCCGATCGCCCTGGCCAGTGTGTCGCATTGCCCAGCAAGGTAACGCCGCGCGATGTGTCGTGGGGCAGTGGAAGAGATGCGAACTGGCATTTTAGCCAATCTCTAATGCTGCAGGGCTGGGTGCGACCTTTGCGTAGCTTCCATCCCGCGCTTCCAGATAACCATGCCCCAAGGCCATCTCGATCATCCGCTCAGCGATCTCGGTGATCTGTGCATCCGACCCTGCCCCGCGTGGCTGGTGCCATTCACGGATCTGGCCGACAAGACCATCGACGTCAGAGGCGGGATCCCAGTCCCGGTATGCCGGCGCGGCGGCGCTGTTGGTGATGCAGAAGTCGCCCTGCGTATCTGCCTCGGTGCGCGGCGCGCGATGCGTGTAAAGCCGGCGCGGGTAGAACTCTTCCTGTGTGGGATCGTTGATTGGCATGCGGCAGTCCCTCTAAGCGCGTCTCTCTGGTGTAACTGCTCCAGGTGGGTCCCAGCCTAACCAAAGGATGGGCGTAGGTCCCCACACGGAGCAACGAAGTTGCTCCAGGTGGGTCCCAGCTTACCCGCATGGGTGAGCGTCGGTCCCCCAATTGGGGCAGCGTAGCTGCTCCAGGTGGGACTCAGCGTCTCATTCATGAGGCGCGTCAGTTCCACCCCACAGAGCAGCGTAGCTGCTCCAGGTGGGACCTGATCCCCACTTCAGCCTTACTGACCTACCGGACCTACGTCCTGCCTTTCCCACCCGAAGGCGGCTGGAGCATCATCAGATATACCAGAGCCACAAGCGCGGCACCAAATCTCTTTCTCGTTTTTCGCAACAAATTGTGGATAGATGCGAAAAATCTTACACGCCCCCCGTATTTTCATTCATAGGGTAGACATAACCTGATCAACATGAGGCGCGTAGATGTCTCTGTTTAGCCTTCCGAGTTCTCGGGAGCCATAAAATAAAAGAAGGAATACGACAGTATGGACACGACCGAGATTGCACAGACAGGCCCCTATGCACATGTTGCCGAGAACATCGCGGAGGTCAGGTTCACGTCCCGTCATGATGTCGACCGCAGTTTCACCGTGCTGATCGCTGATCATGCAATCGATGATCCCGAGAACGAAGAGAAGGCCGGTATTGCGGTACTGGACAACGATAATGCGGTGGTGGTTTTTGACGGCCTCTGCGGTAGCAGCGGCGCCCGCGGCACGGCGATCATGTTCCGCTTCGCGCACCTCAGCTCAATGAATTGGAAAGACTTTTCGGCAGCCTGCCGCAATAACCCCCGGTACCGCGGCGGCATCGAAGATATCGACGCTGTATGTGAGGAGCCGGCCGCCGGCAATCTCGCCCGTCAGGCGGCGCTGGGTCTTTCGGTCTCTCCCGAAGCTGACAGCCGTTCCGCCTTTATCCGTGCGCTCTCCGAAGACCCGGACGTTCCCTACAAATTTCCCCCATCGACGCGCGACAGCATGGTCGAAGAGATCTGCAGGCATTTCATGTACGTCGAGAACAATGGTCTGCGCAGCCATATCGGCTGGGATATCCGCATGAACATGAACTGGAACCGCACGGGCCGCATCAAGGGTGAAACGCCCATGAACCCCGAACATGACTTCAACTGGCGCCATAACGTCGAGCAGGAGCCCGAAGTCACCCAGCGCGCTTTGGACAGCGCGATGACCCCCTACACAAATGGCGCGACCTGCATCCTGGATATGGATGAGTTCCCTTGCGAATTTGCTCAGGTTGGCCGTAATGGCGGATTTCTTGTGCTGCGTAAATTTTGTGGCCTCCACATGTCTGCCACCCGCGATGTCAGCATGTTTGATCGTCTGATGCGGCTCAATGATGATCAGCTCGAAGGGCTCTGGGTCACCTGCCGGGTGCTCGATCAGGATCTCTCCCGTCAGGAACGGATGCGCACCATGGAATATGAGATGCACCTGCAGCGCAAAGCATTCGAGGAAGGCGTGCAGCGCAAAGAATTGATGAACAGCTGATACCGAAAACCAAGGAAGAGCAGATGAAAAATCCGCCTATGACCTCACGGACCAAACGCGATATTCGGGATAAGATGCAGGCAAGCTTCCCCGCGTTCTTTGGCTCCATGAACTACCCTCTCCCGGCGGCAGAGGGCATGCAGGAAAGTTTTGGCGAGGCGACAGCATCGATGATCTCGAAACAGCAGGCTGAGGTCTTCCTCGCCTATTGGTGCAAGCGCCCTGAATATCTTGCGGCGCTGACGAACCGGGCACGGCGGTTCGATCTACAGGGGGAGCCCTGCGGGTTGATCTCCGCACAGGAACGGGAGGATGCCGTCGAGGAACTCGCAATGTTGCTGGCAACCCGCTGGCTGTCGAAGAAACACCGCGTACGCAAGCTCGCGAGCAAGCGCATGCGCCGCCTCAACCTGCCTGACGATGTCTGTCGTCGCATTGAGACCATCGTCGCAAACACGGCCGGCGTGAAAGAGGATCGCAGGTTGCCCATATTTGGGTCGGATCTGCGTGACTGATCCCAGAGAACGAAAAGCAGACGATTAAAAGGACGATCAAAATATGACGAAAGCACCCCAGATCGGGTTTATGAAAATGCATTCGGATGCCGTTATCCCGCAGCTGGCGACCGCAGGGTCTGCCGGTGCGGATCTGCGCGCCATGATTGTCGATGACCATGGGATGATCCGGCCCGAAGGGCTTGTCATTGAGCCCTTCACCCGGGTTCTCATTGGCACCGGCCTCAGCATGGACATTCCTGCAGGCTACGAGGTTCAGCTCCGTCCGCGGTCAGGTCTGGCTCTGAAGTTCGGCTTCACCCTGGCAAACGCCCCGGCCACCATCGATCAGGATTTTAAAGGAGAGGTGATGATCATTGGCACCGTCATCGGCACCGACCCCTTCAGGATCAACCACCTGGACCGGATCGCGCAGATGGTGGTCGCCCCGGTCTGCGGCTTCATCCCAAAGCTTGTGGACAGCATCGGCGAAAGCGAGCGCGGCAGCGGCGGCTTCGGAAGCACAGGTATTTAAGGAATATCATCATGACGCGTAGCGCCTGGGACATCTTTGCAAAGGACATCAAGCCCGAGGAACGGGATGAGGTGCTGCGCGCCGTACACGGGTGCATCTTTGGGGCGCAGGACGATCGGGTGGCATTGCGCAACATCAGTCTGTCTGATCGCGACACACGGCGCGCGGAAGGGGTTGTGAGGTGGCAGGGCGCAGAGCACACCTTCGCCGTTGAAGCCTTTGCTGGCGGGGTGAGCGTCATTCAGTCCTGGGGCGATGCATCAGGGTTTACCCCCTACCCCGCCACCGAGTGGACGCTGGCGCCATTTGAAATGCTGATCACCGAAGCCATTCACAAAGAGCGGCAGGATTTCCTGCTGGAAAAATGGGACAAGCTTTTGGCCCGTGATGATGTGCAGCGCTTGCTCAGCCGATTTACCTTTGATGCCCATGCCGAACCCGGCGGGGCGCGGCAAAGATCCTGGCGTGAGAAGGTTGACCGCGTCGGCTTCGACATTGTGGCGATCTCAGAGGCCCAGCGCCTGCGCGACAAGCTTCTGCCACCCGACGCGGCTCAGAGCGTCTCATTTCGGTCAAAGCGGACGAAACCAGTTCATGCCGATACCTTTGTGTTTCGGACTTCGCGCATCGCGCGTGCCCCCTCCCTGACAGAAAACTCAGTGTCATGAGATGCCATGTTGCGAAAAATAGAGTATACTCCATAAAGGGTCTGAGCCTGCCCGCCCAGATTACTCCATGAGAAACCCAGTAACGGGAGATCAGCAATGAAGCATTTTTACAATGCAAACACACAACAGGATGAAGACCTAATCAGAAATATGGTCTTCCAAACGATCAGCTCACTGCGTGGCCTGCCGGAGCAAATCGAGGTTGCCAAGGTCGCCCTCGATTCCACATCGGCCCATGTCCTCGCGGGATTGATCGAAATCGGGGTTGCGCCTGAGGGCAGCCCAATCATCGAGGACATGCGCGACCGGGCGAACCGCTTTGGACAGGTGAAACTTCAGATGAGCCGGAGTTATGCGCTCGATCTGGCAAAGCACATCGAGATCGGCATGTTGCGCCACGAAAATGGGGTCAATGACCCTGCGACCTTCACTCTCCATTAACCACAGGGCTCCCAACGATGACCGACAACATGAACGCCATGTCCAAAGCTGCAATGAGTGGTGAGACGCTCTACATGACTTACAAGAACTGGAAGGGTAAGACCGCGCGTCGGGAGATCAGGCCTGTGTCTTTGAGGTTCGGCACGACCGATTGGCACCCGGTGCCCGGCTGGCTGCTTCTGGCTTGGGACGTGGATAAGGCGGCCGTGCGTGAATTCGCACTCGCTGACTGCGACTTCCTGTCTGAGAACGGCGGCGCCTAGAATGCCGGTTACTTTCAGGCGCCCGGATATCCGTATCGGGCCCATGACACTCATCATTGGCGATTGCACCAAGGTTCTCGGGAGTCTTTCTGACCATGAGAAAGCTGATCTGGTCGTCACCGACCCGCCGTACAAGCTGACCAGCGGCGGCAAGAACAGCAAGGGCATGAGCGGGAAGTTCGCCGCCGCTCGCTACAACAACAATGGCAACCTGATGAAGATCACCCCTTGGTCGGCCATGCCGGGACCGATCTTCGATGCCTGCAAACCCGATTGCGATGCCTATGTCATGGGGGACAGCAAAAACATCTTTCTGGCACGCAATGCTTTCATCAAGGCTGGCTGGAAATTTCACGAACTCCTCTATTGGAAAAAGCCCTCCCCTACACGCTGTAGGTATTACATGAAGAACACCGAGTTCATCCTGTACCTGTGGAAGGGCAAGGCCCGAGACATCAACAATGGCGGCTCGACCCAGTCGATGCCACACGCACGACCCAAGGACGCCATCCATCCCACTCAGAAACCGCTGGATATGCTGCGCGTGCTGATTGAGAACTCCTCCCAGCCTGGTGATCTGGTCCTTGATCCCTTTGCGGGCTCCGGCGCCACCCTGGTTGCCGCCATGCAGTCCGGCCGGCGCGCGATCGGCGTGGAGCTTGATCCTGATCATGCCGCGCGTTCTGCGGCCTGGATGCGCCAGGAATGGGATGCGCATCGCCGCCGTGAAGATGCTGAGGAAGAAGCGGCTCTGCGCGAACTAGCTGCCGCCGAGACATTGCGGGAGATCGAGCCTGCGCATAGTTGATTGATAGGCGCTGCGAAAAACGAGACTCTAAGGTTACTGAATGCCCTCTTATACACCCGCACAACTCTATCCCGAAGATCAGGTTTACTTGATTATTCATGTCTTTCTGAAGGCCCCTTTGGATGAGCTTGATGAGAAGGACCTCGACGACAGCGGGCGGTGCGTGGTCGCCGGAAAATACCGTATCGCGGTTCGAGGAAGTGGTGAAGCCGTGCAGTCACAGCGCGATCAGGCTCTGGAGATTTTCCATGCGCATAATCTGCTCTCGGATCCGGACGCCTACCAGCTGATGGTCTCCACCTACAATGCATCGATGGACAGGCAACTGGTTGCAGATCTTGGCGTGTGGCTTGGCACATCCGAGCTGCCGAGGTGCTTCACCCATCTCGATCATGAAAGCAGGTACGCCTGATGTTTAGAACACTGGCAGCATTGTTACTGATTGTCCCTTCGCTAACTCTGGCGGACATGCCGCCTATTGAGGAGAGCGAGCTTCAGCCCGGTGGAGAAGGCACCGTCGAGCCGATGTATGACATCGATGTCTTCGCACTGCCGGCCGCCAACCTCAGCATCATTCAGGAGCTCGACTTCCAGTTCGGCAGCGGGCTTTTTCGAAAGCGGTGGCAGCCTCTGGATGAGGGCAACTACCGGATGGATGGGCTCGGGCCCCTCTACAACACAAATTCCTGTCTGTTTTGCCACATCAAGGACGGGCGCGGCTACGCGCCTGATGGCACGTCCTTTGAGACCTCCTATGAAGTTGTCTCGATGATCGGCAAGGTCGGCGTTCCCGCAGATGAGGGCGCCTACATGGATGAGATGGAAGAGTATCTGGCCGCGCTTGATCCGGATTTCGAACCGATGCGCCCCCATCCGGTCTATGGCTATCAGATTCAGGACCATGCCATCGAAGGACATAAGCCTGAGGGTTCCATCTCAGTCATCTGGCATCCGGAAGAGGTGACTCTTGCTGATGGTGTAGTGGTCACCTTGAGACGTCCTGAGTTCAGCATCGAGGGTCTGGCCTATGGGCCACTTGGCGAACACGCATTCTCGCCGCGTATCACACCTCAATTGACTGGTCTTGGTCTGCTTACGGCCATCCCGGAAGATGCCATCAAATCAAAGGCCGATCCTTTGGACGAAGATGGTGACGGTATTTCTGGTCGGGCACAGATCACTTGGTCTGATATCCTGGATCGCCCGGCCCTGGGCCGTTTTGGGTGGAAAGGATCAGCGGCCACTGTACGAGACCAGATCTCGGTGGCTCTGCGCAATGATATGGGGGTCTCGTCCGACCTGCAGCCCGATGACGCCGGAGATTGCACCGCTGCCCAGCCCGAATGCCTGAATGCGCCCCATGGGCGTGGCGCAGCTGAGGAGTATGAAGCCCTTACCGCCAGCCTTAGGGGTCTGACCGTATATGCTGAGAATATCGGCGTGCCGGCACGCCGTGATGCTGATGACAAACAGGTCCTCCAAGGCCGAAAGGTCTTCGGCGAGATTGGCTGCGCTGCTTGCCATACACCTAAATGGCAGACCGGAGAGGTTGTCGGACAGCCGCAGCTGTCGAACCAGACGATCTGGCCCTATACAGATCTTCTACTCCACGACATGGGCCCCGAGCTTGCAGATGATTTTCCTGAGATGCTGGCCTCTGGTCGCGAATGGCGCACCCCACCCCTATGGGGAATTGGCCTGATCGATCTGACCAACGGCCGGGAGGATTATCTGCACGATGGCAGGGCGGGATCGCTGCTCGAGGCGATCCTGTGGCACGGCGGAGAAGGCCAATCGGCAAGAGATGCCGTGATCGAGCTGAGTACCTCGGATCGTGAAGCGCTGCTCGCCTTCCTGAAAAGCCTGTAAGCCCTGTCGAACGGACGCTTCTTCAAAGTTCATTTCCGGTCACTGAAGCGATCCGCTCTCCATCTCTTCAGCCCATTGGGCTTTTCGCCCTCGCACCCGATACTCCTGCGAGATCGGCCGTCTTCAGGTCTGATAGTTTTGACCAAGTTGGGTGGGGGAAGATGAGCAGTAAATCGATATATGGCGTTCGCATGCCGGGCACGATGGGAGATGTCATCCATCAGCTCGATGGTCTGCGTCCTTTGATCGCCCAGAAGGCTGGACAGCTCATTGCGCGCGCCGTGGCCCGCTTGGCGACAGACTACCATGACCGTGCAGTGATCTTTGGCGCCGAGGGGCAAGAGGACCATATGGCGAATGCCTATGCCGAAGTTCAGCACCGCATCGCGGAGATGGCCAGCACCAATGGCCGCGATCCTGAGATAGACACGCACTTCGAGGTCGTCATCTGTACTGATGGCCACCATGCGGTCATGATCTCCTTCACCGAGCATGAAGATTGGTTCACGGATCTCCTGTCCCTACCTGGCGCCTCTGACTTTTCCTATTGGGATGGCGCCGGCCGCCCCGAGGAGGTCACAGCCGAGGAGTGGAGCAACAGACGCCGCACCTATCAAAGGATCCTGTCGCGCGATCCACATGGGCGTCCCGCGGGCTGCGGCGTAACCTTGGTGTTCCAGAAGCCTTTGACGGCCCCTACCCCGGCCGAGATCCTACGCGAAGTGCCGGACCTCGAGACACGCGCCCGCCGCATGGCGCGTCAGAGCCTGCTGGCAGACTGGGCATCCACAGTCGACATCGATCAGATGAGCCCCGAGAAATACATGAAGGAGATGATGGCGGCCGTGACCAGGTTGAATGGCCCTGACCACGTAGAGGCCATCAACAGTAAGGCTGCGATGATCGCAGAACGCCTTCCTGATCTCGACGAAAAGAGCCTGACGGGATGCTGTGAACCCGCCGTTCTCGACCAAGAAGAGGTCACTGTCGATTTCTGAAGAAAGTTTACGACAAAACGTAGATTATCGTTTTTCGCAAGCATAGACTCTGGATGTAGACAACAAACAATGGAGCCACAAATGGCAGACGACAACGACGACAACATCGGCACAACACGCATTGAAGCACCTCAGCTCTTGGCCTTCATCGAGCGCCGCGAGCGCCTTGCGCTGGAAAAGAAGGACATTGCCGATCAGGAGAAAGAACTGAACGCCGAAATCAAGAGCGCCGGTTACATATCCCGCCATCATTGTGTTTTGCACATGGAAAACCAATAAGTTAGAGTGAAACACTGTGTTTTAAGGT
>NZ_JBIFFS010000024.1:0-2170 GCF_043557255.1 Sulfitobacter sp. 1A13353
GAGATCCCCACCGCGGCGCGGGCGGTGTCGGTCACGGCATTGGAAAGCTGCGACTGCTGGAAAAACACGATCCCGCCGACGATGACCGCGAGAGCGATGACGAGGTAGAGCACGCCTTCAATGAGGGATATGGCGCGCCTTCGGGTGGCGACGCCCAGTTTGACTGTAAGTTTCATAGTGTGGCTTCCGTTGTGTTATACCCATGAGCTTAACTTACAGAGCGCTTCGGTAAGCCATCACAACTCTGTTTTCGCAAGTCCGTCCCCAAAAATCGGTTAATCTAGGGGTGCAGGATAACCTTTCAGACTTACATCAATCTGGCATTCAGAAACTTAATGGCTGAAGTCGTCAGGGAAATAGGCATATACCTGTTCTGCCATAGCCTCGCCCAATCACCGTGGATAGCAATGACGGGCTTGAACCATACCCGCCATTTGTCAATTGCTCCGCCTATTATCGTCTCCGATTAAAGCGGATCATGTAGTATGCATCCATACACTCGTCATGGGTGTCCTCAACTCTATTGTATTCCCAGTTGGCATTTGACACCGTCATATCGAAGTCGGACCTGTTCGGAGTCGGCCCACAGATTTCATCAAGAGGCCTCATCCAGTCATCACCATAGGTGGATCTCCCCCAATCTCTCAAACATTGCTTCCATGCTGCTTGCAGGCCGCTACGGGACGGATATCCCTGACAAGCGCTATAGATGTTTCTTCTAGGGTGGGGGTAACCAAAAGGATTATCCGTGGCGAAAATTTCAGGATCTGGTCCGCTCGTTCCTCCGCCTGCTTCAGCAAATTTCGCACCAGGATGCTGAGCATAATATACCGCCATTTCTGCACCATCGGCACAGCTGGAGGACATCGCATCAGCTTTAATTGCACCGGTAATATCCGGTGCAGATGTAGGATCGACTGGATCACCTTCTGAGATCGTAAGGCCTACGATACCTGTGCCCATCGGCCCGACGCCCGTCTCATCGATACTCGCAAGCCGCAAGCAAGCTGCCTGTGAGATGTCGCTGTAGGAAATGACAAAGCCCTTGCCGTTACCAGTGACGCTCACACCACCACCGAAGGGGTGCGCGATCGCATCGCCCGAGTTGTCGATGAAGTTCGACGGCACAGCGCCGGCGCGGATCATGGCCAGCGTAAGATCCTCATTGTCGCCAAACCCGGTCTGGTTTTGGTACAAAGCTCGAGCTTGCGATGAGATCCCCACCGCGGCCCGCGCGGTATCGGTGACCGCATTGCTGAGCTGCGATTGCTGGAAGAAGACGATGCCACCGACGATTACGGTGAGAGCGATGACGAGGTAGAGCACGCCTTCAATGAGAGAGATGGCGCGCCTACGGCCGGCAAGGACCAGATTGGATGTGATGCTCATGATGTCCAGCCTTTCCTCAGCAATCTTCATCGGGAGGCATAAGTTCGTAAGGTTCGAAATGGTGCGTATGCTCCCAAACATGCCAAGACCCGTCATATCCAGCATATCTTCCAAATACATCAATAGCTTGGGAATTATTTGGTGGTATCAGGGTTGTATAAGACGAGTCTTGTCGGACTCTAACTTCACTATGATCAATACCGCCAACATAGTGTCTCCCTGATATTCTGTAACGTCCAATGTTCTCTTCCCAAACCATTCCTGGCGGGCCGCAATAATATGAGAACCCCCCACTAGGATTCTTCTCGTAGTGAACTGCCATTTGTACCCCGTCGCTGCAATTCGCAGCAACATCCTCAGCTGTTACAGCCCCCTTCATTTCTGGCGATGTCATGGGGTCGATGGGATCGCCGGAAATTGTAAGACCCATCAGGCCTGTGCCCATTGGCCCGACGCCGGTCTCATCGATACTCGCCAAGCGCAGACAGGCCGCCTGAGAGATATCGCTATAGGAGATGACAAAGCCGTCGCCGTTGCCAGTGACCGCCATGCTCCCGCCAAAGGGGTGAGCGATCGCATCTCCCGTGGCATCGATGAAGTTTGAAGGCACAACGCCAGCACGGATCATGGCGATCGTGAGGTCTTCGTTGTCACCAAAATTCCTTTGGTTTTGGTACAAAGCCCGAGCTTGCGCCGAGATCCCCACCGCGGCGCGGGCGGTGTCGGTCACGGCATTGGAAAGCTGCGACTGCTGGAAAAACACGATCCCGCCGACGATGAC
>NZ_JBIFFS010000025.1:0-2166 GCF_043557255.1 Sulfitobacter sp. 1A13353
CGATATCATGCCAACGGCCCGTTTTGAGATTGATGCACAATGAATCGATGTTACCTGTGCTGTCAGGATGCTCACTGCGGTACTCTCCAAGGTAGAAAGTGCCCTTTACCCAGTCCATACAGAGTTCGGGAAGGTCCTCCAGCAAAGCTTTCTCGAACGCGTTGTAGTCTTCAATATCCATGGACACCATGCCACATTCTTCCAGGCGGTAGATGTCGGGGTTATACTCTTTCATTTAAGTAACCTCAAAAATGGCAAACGATATTGCGTGCCTATATTAATGGTCAGATCAATTTCTGATGGCAATTGAAGTGAGTAACAGACTTTAATTTATGGCACCCACGTCGTTGCTCAGCAGCCTTGAACTGATATGCTCCATTTCATTACTATCTGTGAATTTAGCAAGTCTCCTGTAGTCCTTTAGGCCAAATCTCCTGTGGAAAACTTCTTACAGAGAAGATGTGTTATACCGCCACTACTTCAAAACCCGAAAGTTTTCGTAGGTTATGACGCGGAAGTTGTCTGAGACCTTGTCGCGGAACTTCGTCCATTCCTGCGGGATGGTTTCACGCATGAATGCAAGGATGGCGTCGGCGAACTGCTTTTGACTTGGGTAGTAGCGATTGTGGGTAACGTATTGATGCAAGACGGCCCAAAGCCGCTCAATGGGATTGAGATGAGGGCAGTAAGGCGGCAGCTGGATCAGATGGATACGGCAAGCTGCCCTGGCGAGGAAGGCTCTGACATCGGGCCCTTTGTGGTAGGCCGCGTTGTCCCAGATGACATGAATGATGCGCTTGTCAGGGTTGCGCGCTTCGATCTTGGTCAGAAGCTGTGCTGCACTGACCCCATCAACGGTTGTGGGCTCGACAAAGGGTGCATCGAAGGTTTCAAGGTTCACAGCCCCATGAATATTCACACGACCGCGCCCTGCCGTGCTGAGAACCGCTGGATTTGATCCTACCTTCACCCAGCCAAACGCAGGCTTGGTCTGGTATTCCGGATGCACCGCATCCGTTGCCCGGCAGTTGATTGCAAGACAATCAATGAGAGGGGGCGAAGTAGACGGCTTCATCCGCTGGTAACTCACGCATCAGGCGGTCGTAGAATGCGATGAAAGCGGCCTGTTTTTCCACGGATGCCACGCGCGGCAGGGGCTTGGGCTTGCGGTATTCAAAGCCCAGTCGGGCCAGAAGTTTAATGCAGCCAGAATGGGAATAGTTCAGACCGCACTCAGCTGCGACATGGGCCCTGATCTCGACCGTCGAGCGACAGAAGCGTGCTTCCAGCCAGGCGCATAAAGCAACCTCCTGTGCCTGTGTCATACGGGACTGACCGCCTTTCCAGCCGTCGAAAGCAAGCGCATCCCAACCATCTTGCAGAAAGGTTTTATGCCAGCCCCGGATGGTATCGTCGTCCAAGTAGAGAAACTTTGCGATCCGAGCACAGCTTTCCCCGTCGTCGAGCAGCAGGATCGCATTTGCCCGGCGGGCAATGCCGTGGTCCTCGCGCTGGCAACGCACGCAAGCCTCAAGCTCGAGGCGGTCTGCTGAGGAAAGAAAGCCGGGGCGGATCATAGACATAGCTGAATCGTTCCAAACCTAGCCGTCAAGACATCAAATTCGGCTTCCGCAGGACTCGGAGTATAAGGTAAAAACACGATGTGGGTTTGGTTGGTAAAGTCAAGATCAAGTGCGTCAATTCGGACTGATGCGGAGCGGTCGATTATGCCCGTCTTCCTACTAATCAGACGGTGTAGTCACGTTAACCCGCTGACTTTTCAAGTTGGCTTGCTGATCGTTGATCAAGCGGCATGTGCAGCGGATTTCCACGCCTCGAATGCTTCGAGCGGCTTTGCCAAGTTGTTTGGCCCCACCTAGTTGGCTGCGGTTTTGAACATGAAAATATCACCGTCAATGCTGGAATTTCTGCTTTTTGTTGCAATGTTTTGGGGATGCGCGGCTTTATTTAAAGTAGACAATGGCAGCGTACTGCGGCCATTGCCTACTGGTCGTCTGTCTTGGCGTCAGACAATCTTTGTTTCGACGTCAATATTGCCCTTTGTCGCATTAGAATAGGGGCAGATGTGGTGGCCGCGTTCTGCGATCTTTTCAGCAACTGCGGCGTCAACACCGGGCATGTTGACGACCAGTTTGACCTTCAGGC
>NZ_JBIFFS010000026.1:0-1824 GCF_043557255.1 Sulfitobacter sp. 1A13353
CTATCAGTGATGTGACCCACATCACCTTGGCACATTGCGATGCCGTCGGGAGGGGGTATCCACCCCATCAGTTCTCAATGATCGTGGTGATTGAATGCCGCAGAGCGTGGCGCATCGAACCTCGATATGCACGGTGCATGAGCTGAACAGTTCGTCACTCGAGCTCAGACACAACATCGCTGACATAGTAGTGAATCCGTCCATCGACGATGGGACGTTGACGTAGCGCTTGGGTTTCCACGCGCTCTCGCAATTGCACTGACAGTCGCTGTGGATCGATATATGCACCGGTCCTTGAACAATCACGGAGATATGTCTGCTCATCGCGGGGTAGGTCAGCAAGCTTTACTGGAAGTCTTTCGGCCAGCATTTTGCAATAAGTCAATACTGATCCAAGATTCGAAAAGTCCGGGGGGACCGTAAACACGTCATGGTTCCCCACCAGCTCGACCCGAAAGCCCAACTTTAGAAGCAGCCTCACCGCCTCCACTCTGATCGATCGTCGTGTCACTGCATCATTACATCCGTAAACATCTACATGCGCTACATCGTTAGGCCGAATGTGATGGACCTGAGCGACGAGCTGGAATGATTTGCCTGGATGCTTTCGAGCAATCACATCCTGCACGGCTGCCAGTGCAATCGCTTGAGTCATGTAGCTCCCTCGCGAGTGAATGAGGCATCAAAAAGTGAAGACACCCAACTCTTGGATCAATGTTAACCGGCTAGCAAGCCTGAATACATCCCTCGCCATACCAAGGGGTAGTCAGCCTAATATTTGGAAGTGAAGGTCGGTCAAGATCAGATGGCAGGCTATGCTTTAAAGCTCGCCGAAAGTGCGTCCATTGGCAAGCTCAGGCGAAGGTATTGAAAGTTACTTGAAAGTATCTGAGTACAAATACTTTCAAGTAACTTCACTAAAATCATGAGTAGTGTCCGCATTTCATGTAGTTAGATCCCACCGGGAAGCCTAACACCGGTAGCGCCTTCGTTGGCCTCCGCACCCCTTCATGAGGCGTTATGGGTTGTCATCAAAGATACGGTGGTCATCAGAAAATTTTTGGTAAGGTCGGGTAGCGAACTTCAACCTGAACCGAAGCGACCGATAAGAATGGATCACGGGAACC
Source organism: Sulfitobacter sp. 1A13353 (assembly GCF_043557255.1). Lineage (NCBI taxonomy): Bacteria > Pseudomonadati > Pseudomonadota > Alphaproteobacteria > Rhodobacterales > Roseobacteraceae > Sulfitobacter > Sulfitobacter sp. 1A13353. The sequence continues at coordinate 1,128 of NZ_JBIFFS010000026.1, forward strand.
ATCATCTAAAGATATTGATGCTCTAATGCGGGCGCACCTCTACCGGCCGCACTGGATCAGAGATACAAACCTCCATCGCCCTGATCTTTGCTGGGAAGTGAATAAAGATATGCTGGGAGACATTGCCTGCGCAAACACTTCGCTTATCTTCTTTTCAAGCGATATTAGGAACGGCAAACCATGATCAGCAAGAGCATTGAGGGCTTACCCGCAACTTTAATTGCGAGGTTATCTCGGCAATTTTTTGGCATATCTCTTAGGCTTCGATCTCGTCCTTCAATGATCTGGCACCGGCACAACTTCTAACGTTGCAACAGGAGAAGCCGGATTCCAATCTCCTTATCCGTCACGGAATTGGTTTGCGAAAAATTCGAGAGTTTCGTTTTTCGCAAGAAAACTGAATGTAATCAATATGTTATGTTGACACCCTGTTCAACTATGTCTAAATAGTGGCACCCCCATGGATGTGAGGACTGCAACCAAATGATTAAAAATACCTACCGGCCTGCTCGAATCGAAATCCTGTAGGACCTGCATGTCGACAGGCTTCCACAGATAATCAAAAGCGATCATGATGCCTTATTTTATATTGTCTCATAGGTGGCAGTCACCCTGCCGTCGATCATGCCCCATAGCGTGGTGTAACTCGCGGCTGGCCGGGCGCTTTCGACGGCCGAGCTGATCAGTCCGTCTGAGT